>DASXKY010000148.1:0-33360 GCA_036496555.1 Burkholderiales bacterium
AGATGGTGATGCCGGGGGACAACATCAAGATGGTGGTGACGCTGATCACCCCGATCGCGATGGAGCAGGGCCTGCGCTTCGCCATCCGCGAGGGCGGCAAGACCGTCGGCGCCGGTGTCGTCGCCAAAATCATCGAGTAAGAAAAGAATGCAAAGCCAAAGAATCAGAATCCGTCTCAAGGCGTACGACTACCGGCTGATCGATCAGTCGGCGCTTGAGATCGTGGATACGGCGAAGCGCACCGGCGCCGTCGTTCGGGGACCCGTTCCCCTGCCGACGCGCAAGCAGCGCTTCGACCTGCTGCGCTCGCCGCACATCGACAAGGCGTCGCGCGACCAGCTCGAGATCCGTACGCACCTCAGATTGATGGACATCATCGACCCGACCGACAAGACGGTCGATGCGCTGATGAAGCTGGATCTGCCGGCAGGCGTGGACGTAGAAATCAAGGTTCAGTAGCGGTTCGGCAGTACGCAGCATTAAGTGACGTGCCGGCCAATTGCAGCCGGCGCCCGGAAAGTGGTCCCGGGTCAAAATGAAAGAGGAAGTCATGACGATAGGACTGGTCGGCCGCAAGGTCGGCATGACGCGCATCTTCACTGACGACGGCGTAACGCTGCCGGTGACAGTGCTCGACGTGTCCGACAACCGCATCACTCAGGTCAAGACCGCCGAGAACGACGGCTACGCCGCCGTACAGGTCGCGTTCGGCAAGCGCCGCGCGAGCCGCGTACGCAAGCCGCTCGCCGGGCATCTCGCCAAAGCTGCGGTGGAAGCCGGCCGCACGCTACGCGAGTTCCGTGTCGCCAAAGCCGACGAGCTCGCCAACCTCAAGGTCGGCGCCAAGCTCGGCGTCGAGCTGTTCAAGGTGGGGCAGTTCGTCGACGTGCAGGGCGTGACTATCGGCAAGGGTTTCGCCGGTGTCATCAAGCGCCACCATTTCGGCGGCCAGAACGCTTCGCACGGCAATTCCATCTCGCACCGCGTGCCGGGCTCGACGGGCCAGAACCAGAGCCCGTCGCGCGTGTTCCCGGGCAAGCGCATGCCGGGCCACCTCGGCGACGCGCGCCGTACGATCCTCAACCTCGAAATCGTGCGCATCGACACCGAGCGTCAGCTGCTGCTCGTGAAAGGCTCGGTACCTGGCTCCGACGGCCGCGACGTGCTCGTCCGCTCGGCGATCAAGGGCCAGCCAAAGATCACCGCCAAGCCTGCGCCCAAGGCTCAGCCGGCCGCGGGCAAGCCCGAGAAACCGGCGGCCAAGGCGGGCGACAAGCCGGCCGCCAAGCCGGCCGCCAAACCGCAACCGGCGGCGAAAGGGTAAGGGGCCGCCATGGAACTCAAGATGGTGAACGACAAGGGCGGCGCCGGAACCTTCAAGGCTTCCGACGAAGTGTTCGCGCGGGACTTCAATCAGGCGCTGGTGCACCAGATCGTGGTCGCATTCCAGGCGAACGCGCGCATCGGCTCGCGCGCGCAGAAAGACCGCGGCGCGGTGAACCACTCGACCAAGAAGCCGTGGCGCCAGAAGGGCACCGGCCGCGCGCGCGCCGGCATGACCTCCAGCCCGCTGTGGCGCGGCGGCGGCAAGATCTTCCCCAACTCGCCCGACGAGAATTTCTCGCACAAGGTGAACCGCAAGATGTACCGGGCGGGAATCGCCTCGATCCTGTCGCAGCTCGCGCGCGAGGACCGCATCCGCGTGGTCGAGAAGTTCAGCGTCGATCAACCTAAGACCAAGCTGCTCGCGCAAAAGGTGAAGTCGATGGGGCTCGAGGGCGTGCTGGTCATTACCGACGCGATGGACGAGAACCTGATGCTTTCGTCGCGCAACCTGGCGAACATAGAGGTGCTCGACGTCAAGCACGCGAATCCCGTTTCCCTGGTGCGCTACCCGCACGTGGTGCTGACCAAGGGGGCGATCGCGAAGCTGGAGGAGATG
Organism: Burkholderiales bacterium; assembly: GCA_036496555.1. Taxonomy (GTDB): domain Bacteria; phylum Pseudomonadota; class Gammaproteobacteria; order Burkholderiales; family SG8-39; genus SCGC-AG-212-J23. Next base: position 1,943 of record DASXKY010000148.1, read on the forward strand.
CTCAAATGACCGCCGCCAAGAAATACAACCCCGCCCAGTTGATGACCATCGTGCTGGCGCCGGTGGTATCCGAGAAGAGCACCTTCGTCGCCGATAAGAACCGCCAGTACGTTTTTCGCGTCGCCGACCACGCCACCAAGCCCGAGATCAAGGCTGCGGTCGAGCTGATGTTCAAGACCAAGGTGGACGCGGTCACCGTGTCCAACGTGAAAGGCAAGGAGCGCCGCTTCGGCAAGATGGTCGGCCGCAAACGCAGCTGGAAGAAGGCCTATGTGCGGCTCGCCGAGGGCCAGGAAATCAACTTCGCCGCGACGGAATAGGAACAGAAGCGCCATGCCACTCATCAAAGTCAAGCCGACTTCCCCGGGCCGACGCGGCTTGGTTAAGGTCGTCACGCCCGAGCTGCACAAGGGCGAGCCGCACTGGCCACTGATCGCGCCTAAGCGCCGCGGCAGCGGGCGCAACAACTTGGGTCGCGTCACCATGCGGCACCAAGGCGGCGGCCACAAGCACCACCTGCGCATCGTCGATTGGCGCCGCGACAAGGACGCGATCCCGGCGAAGGTCGAGCGCCTCGAATACGACCCGAACCGCAGCGCCCACCTCGCGCTTCTCCTCTACGCCGACGGCGAGCGCCGTTACGTCATCGCGCCGAAGGGCGTGCAGGCCGGCGCCCAGCTGATGTCGGGCCCCGAGGCGCCGATCAAGCCCGGCAACACGCTGCCGCTGCGCAACATCCCCATTGGCACTATCGTGCACTGCGTGGAGATGCTGCCCGGCAAGGGCGCGCAGCTCGCGCGCGCTGCCGGTGCCGGCGTCCAGGTGCTCGCGCGCGAAGGCTCTTACGCGCAGCTCCGCCTGCGCTCGGGCGAGATCCGCAAGGTGCACGTCGACTGCCGCGCCACCATCGGCGAGACCGGCAACGCCGAGCACAACCTCGAATCGATCGGCAAGGCGGGCCGCGTGCGCTGGCGCGGCGTGCGGCCGACGGTGCGCGGTGTGGCCATGAACCCGATCGACCACCCGCACGGCGGCGGCGAAGGCCGCACTGGCACGGCGCAGCCGCCGGTATCGCCGTGGGGCCAGCAGAGCAAGGGCTTCAAGACCCGTCGCAACAAGCGCACGCAGACGATGATCGTGCGCGACAGACGAGTGAAATAAGGAACGCCGCCATGGCACGTTCAATCAAGAAGGGCCCCTTCGTCGACCACCACCTGATGGCCAAGGTCGGGAAGGCACGCGACGGGAACGACAAGCGTCCGATCAAGACCTGGTCGCGCCGCTCGACCATCGTGCCCGAGTTCATCGGGCTGACGATCGCCGTGCATAACGGCAAGACGCATATGCCGATCTACGTCACGGAGAACATGGTCGGCCACAAGCTCGGCGAGTTCGCGCTGACGCGCATCTTCAAAAGCCACTCGGCTGCGGGCAAGCGCACCGAGGAGGCGGTCGGCGGAGAGCGCCGCGGGCCTCCGGGCGGGGCCCCGGGCGCGGCTGCTCCGGCTGCTCCGGCCGCGGCTCCGGCGGCCGCTCCGGCGAAGAAATAAGGACGGCGAGCCATGGAAACCAAAGCAATCCTGCGCGGTGCGCGGCTCTCGGCCCAGAAGGGCCGGCTGGTCGCCGACATGATCCGCGGCAAGCCTGTCGATCAGGCGATGAATATTCTCTCCTTCACGCCCAAGAAGGGCGCCGCCATCATCCGCAAAGTGCTCGAGTCGGCCATCGCCAATGCCGAGCACAACGACGGCGCCGACATCGACGGGCTCAAGGTGAAGACCATCTGCGTCGAGCGCGGCATGTTCCTGAAGCGCTTCCAGGCGCGCGCCAAGGGCCGCGGCAATCGCGTCCTCAAGCACAGCTGCCACATTTTCATCACCGTCGGAGACTGAGCCGCCATGGGACAGAAAATCAATCCGGTCGGATTCCGCCTCTCGGTCAACCGCAACTGGAGCTCGCGCTGGTACGCGAACAGCCGCAACTTCGCGCCGATGCTCGCGGAGGACATCAAGGTGCGCGACTTCCTGAAGGGCAAGCTGGCGCACGCTTCGGTCGGCCGGGTCCTCATCGAGCGTCCGGCCAAGGACGCGCGCATCACCATCTTCTCGGCGCGGCCGGGCGTGGTGATCGGTAAGAAGGGCGAGGAAATCGAGGCCCTCAAGGCCGAGCTGCGCCGCATCATGGGCGTGCAGCAGGTGCACGTGAATATCGAGGAGATCAGGAAGCCCGAGATCGACGCGCAGCTGATCGCCGACTCGATCGCGCAGCAGCTCGAGAAGCGCATCATGTTCCGCCGCGCCATGAAGCGCGCCATGCAGAACGCGATGCGCCTTGGCGCGCAAGGCATCAAGATCATGAGTTCCGGACGCCTGAACGGGATCGAGATCGCCCGCACCGAGTGGTACCGCGAGGGCCGCGTGCCGTTGCACACGCTGCGCGCCGACATCGACTACGGGCTGGGCGAAGCGAAGACGAACTACGGCGTGATCGGTATCAAGGTCTGGGTGTACAAGGGCGAGATTGTGCCGAAAGCCGAGGCCGCCCAGGCGGCGGCGCTCGCGGCCGCGATGCCGTCCGCGCAACCCGAGCCCCCGGCCGAACCGAAGCGCCCGAAGAAGCCCTCGGCCAAGTTCGGCGCCAAGCGCCCGCCGGCGAGGCCGCGGGCGGACGGCGACAGGAAGCCCGGCGCCAAGAAGGAAGCCGCCCCGGCGCCGAAAACCACGGTGAAGAAGGCGAAGAAGGTCGTGAAAGACGAAGGCGAGAAGAAGGAGTAAGCAATGCTGCAACCGGCACGCACCAAGTACAGAAAGCAGCAAAAAGGCCGTAACACCGGCGTGGCCACGCGCGGCAACAAGGTCTCGTTCGGCGAGTACGGTCTGAAGGCGACCACGCGCGGCCGCCTCACGGCGCGCCAGCTCGAAGCCGCCCGCCGCGCCATGTCGCGGCACATCAAGCGCGGCGGCCGCATCTGGATCCGCGTATTCCCGGACAAGCCGATCTCGCAGAAGCCCGCCGAAGTCCGCATGGGCAACGGCAAGGGCAACCCGGAATACTTCGTTTGCGAGATCCAGCCGGGCAAGGTGATCTACGAGATGGACGGCGTGGACCCGGTGGTGGCGAAGGAAGCCTTCGCCCTCGCCTCGGCCAAGCTGCCCTTCCGCACCATCGTTGTGCAGCGCATGCTGGGACAGTAAGCCATGAAAGCAAGCGAGATCCGGGGCAAGGGCAACGAGGAGCTGCAGAAGGAGCTGGAGGGCCTGCTGCGGGCGCAATTCGGCCTGCGCATGCAGGTCGCCACGCAGCAGCTCTCCAACACGAGCCAGCTGAAGAAGGTGCGGCGCGACATCGCGCGCGTGCGGACCATCATGAAAGAGAAGGCGGCGAAATGAACGCGGCAGCGACGGAGCAGGCGGCCCCGGCGAAGAACCAGCGCAAGCTGGTCGGACGCGTGGTCAGTGACAAGATGCAGAAGACAGTGGTGGTGCGGGTCGAGCGCCGCGTGCGCGACGCCCTGATGGGCAAGATCATCACCCGCTCGAAGAAATACCACGCGCACGTGGAAACGGACGATTTCAAGGAAGGCGATCTGGTGGAGATTGCCGAATGCCGGCCGATCTCGCGCACCAAGTCGTGGCGCGTAACGCGTCTGGTGGAGAAATCGAAGGCGGTTTGAGTTAGAATTCCGGTCCCCCAACTGCGGGGGTCCAAAACTGCGCGGCAGGGTCCGTGCAAGTTGGAGTGGAGACAAAACATGATTCAGATGGAGTCCGTGCTGGAAGTGGCCGACAACACCGGCGCGCGTGCGGTGTTGTGCATCAAGGTGCTGGGCGGCTCGAAGCGCCGCTACGCCTCGATCGGCGACGTCATCAAGGTGAGCGTCCAGGATGCGGCGCCGCGCGGCCGTGTCAAGAAGGGCGAGATTTACCACGCAGTGGTGGTGCGCACCGCGAAGGGCGTGCGCCGCTCCGACGGCTCGCTGATCCGCTTCGACCGCAACGCGGCGGTCCTGCTGACGCCGAAGATGGAGCCGATCGGCACGCGCATTTTCGGGCCGGTGACACGCGAGCTGCGTACCGAGCAGTTCATGAAGATCGTTTCGCTGGCACCAGAGGTTCTTTAGGAACATACATACGCCATGCAACGGATCAAGAAGGGCGATGAAGTGGTGGTGCTCGCTGGCCGCGACAAGGGCAAGCGGGGCACCGTGCTGCGCCGTGTCGACGCGAACTACGTGCTCGTCGAAGGCGTGAACCGCGTGAAGAAGCACCAGCGCCCGAACCCGATGAAGAACATCACCGGCGGCATCGTCGACAAGGACATGCCGATCCACGTCTCCAACGTCGGGTTGTTCAACCCGGCGACCAAGAAAGCCGACCGCGCGGGCGTGAAGACGCTGGACGACGGCCGCAAGGTGCGGGTGTTCAAGGCGAACGGCGAGCAAGTGGACGCTTAACATGGCCAAAGACGACAAAAAACAGGCAAAGCCCGCGGACAAGGAACGCGCGGACAAGAAGCAGGCGGCCGCCGCCCAGCAGCAGGCGAAGCCGAAGAAGGAGGCGCAGGCGCCGAAGAAGGAAGCTACGCCGAAATCCGACGCTCCCGAGATGCCGGCGCCGCCCGCGCGCCTCGCCGCCTTCTACAAGGACAAGGTGGTGCCGGACCTGATGGAGAAGTTCGGTTACAAGACGGTGATGCAGGTGCCGCGCCTGCGCAAGATCACGATCAACATGGGCGTGGGCGAGACCACCTCCGACAAGAAGGTGCTCGACCACGCCGTCGCCGACATGGCGAAGATCGCCGGCCAGAAGCCGGTGGTCACCCTGGCCCGCCGCTCGATCGCCAACTTCAAAGTGCGTGCCGGCTTCCCGGTCGGCTGCATGGTGACGCTGCGCGGCGCGCGCATGTACGAGTTCCTAGACCGCCTGGTGAACATCGCGATGCCGCGCATCCGCGACTTCCGCGGCGTCTCGAACCGCGCCTTCGACGGTCGCGGCAACTACAGCCTGGGCTTCAAGGAGCAGATCATTTTCCCGGAGATCGAGTACGACAAGATCGACGCGCTCCGGGGCATGAACATCGCAATTACCACGACCGCAAAAAACGACGACGAGGCGCGCGCGCTGCTCGCCGCGTTCCGCTTCCCGTTCAAGCACTGAGGACCACGCATGGCCAAGCTCGCACTCACGCTCCGCAACCAGAAGCGCCGCAAGACGGTGGAGAAGTTCAAGGCGAAACGCGCTGCCCTGTTCGAGGTGCTGCACGACTCGCGCGCCACCGACGAGGCGAAGGAAGTCGCTCGCGACAGACTGCAGAAGCTGCCGCGCGACGCTTCGCCGGTGCGGCTGCGCAACCGCTGCGCGCTTACCGGCAGGCCGCGCGGCGTGTACCGCAAGTTCGGCCTCGGCCGCAACAAGCTCCGCGATCTCGCGCTCAAGGGCGAAGTGCCCGGCGTGATCAAGGCGAGCTGGTAAGGAGAGACCGATGAGCATGAGCGATCCCGTCGCGGATATGCTGACCCGCATCCGCAACGCCCAGATGGTCGGGCACACGGAAGCGGTGATGCCGGCCTCGCGCCTGAAGGCCTCCATCGCGCAGGTGCTGAAGGACGAGGGCTACATCGAGGACTTCGCGCTGCGCGACAATGGCGCCAAGAAGGAGCTGCATATCGGGCTCAAGTACTACGCCGGCCGCCCGGTGATCGAGCGCCTGGAGCGCGTCTCCAAGCCAGGGCTGCGCGTCTACAAGGGTAGCGACGACATTCCGCGGATCATGAACGGTCTGGGCGTAGCGATCCTCTCTACCTCGCGTGGCGTCATGACCGATCGCAAGGCCCGCGCCGACGGCGTCGGCGGCGAAATCCTCTGCATCGTTGCCTGAGGCCGCCATGTCGCGAATCGCAAACTATCCGGTTCCGCTGCCCAAGGGCGTCGAAATCAATCTCGCCGGCGGCAACATCTCGGTGAAGGGCCCGCTCGGCAGCATCGCGCGCTCCGCCGACCCGAATGTCGAAGTGAAGAAGGAAGGCGAGCAGCTGGTCTTCAAGGCGCTCGGCAACTCGAACCATGCCGACGCCATGTCCGGCACCATGCGCGCGCTGGTCGCCAACATGGTGGCCGGCGTGACCAAGGGCTACGAGAAGAAGCTCTCCCTGGTGGGCGTCGGCTTCCGCGCCCAGGCCCAGGGCGACAAGGTAAGCCTGACCCTCGGCTTCTCGCATCCGGTGGTGCACCAGATGCCCAAGGGCGTCAAGGTGGCGACGCCGACGCAGACCGAGATCGTGATCAGCGGCATCGACAAGCAGCTCGTTGGCCAGGTGGCGGCCGAGGTGCGCGCCCACCGCCCGCCGGAGCCGTACAAGGGCAAGGGCGTGCGCTACGCCGACGAGGTCGTGGTGCTCAAAGAGACGAAGAAGAAGTAACGGGAACCGACCATGACCTCCAAAAACGACTCGCGCCTGCGGCGCGCACGGCAGACGCGGATCAGGATTCGCGAGAACGGCGCCGTCCGGCTGACGGTGCACCGGACCAACGGCCACATCTATGCGCAGCTCACCTCGCCGTCGGGCGACAAGGTGCTGGCGAGCGCTTCGTCCCTGGAGAAGGAGATGCGCGGCCAGGCCAAGCACGGCAGCACGCGCAAGGCCGCCGAGATGGTCGGCCAGCGTATCGCCGCCAAGGCGAAGGAGAAGGGCATCGAGAAGGTGGCCTTCGACCGCGCCGGATACAAGTACCACGGGCGCGTGAAGGCGCTTGCCGAGGCAGCCCGGGCCGGCGGCCTGAAGTTCTGACGAGGATTTATGGCGAAGATCCAACCGAGGATGCAGCAGTCTGAAGAACGCGGCGATGGGCTGCGCGAGAAGATGATCGCAGTCAACCGCGTCACCAAGGTAGTGAAGGGCGGCCGCGTGCTCGGCTTCGCCGCGCTCACCGTCGTCGGCGACGGCGACGGCGGCATCGGCATGGGCAAGGGCAAGGCGCGGGAAGTGCCGGTGGCCGTGCAGAAGGCGATGGAAGAGGCCCGTCGCAAGCTCTTCAAGGTCAAGCTGAAGAACGGCACGCTGCACCACGTGGTGAAGGGCCGCTGGGGCGCAGCGCGCGTCCTGATGCAGCCCGCCCACGAAGGCACCGGCATCATCGCCGGCGGCCCCATGCGCGCTGTGTTCGAAGTGATGGGGGTAACCAACGTCCTCGCCAAGTGCTTCGGCTCGACCAACCCGTACAACGTCGTGCGCGCCACGCTGAACGGCCTGCAGGCGATGAGCACGCCGGCCGAGGTCGCCGCGCGGCGCGGTAAGAAGGTCGAGGAGATCACGGGATGAAGAAGATCAAGGTGCGGCTGCTGAAGAGCGTCGCCGGGACCAGGCAGAGCCACCGCGACACCGTGCGCGGGCTGGGCCTGAAGAGGATCAACCAGGTGAGCGAGCTGGTCGATACGCCGGCGGTGCGCGGCATGATCGACAAGGTCAACTACCTCGTGCGGATCGAGAGCTAGACGATGAAACTCAACACGCTAAAGCCCGCAGCAGGCTCCAAGCAGTCGCGCCATCGCGTCGGCCGCGGCGTCGCCTCCGGCTGGGGTAAGACCGCCGGTCGCGGCCACAAGGGTCAGCGCGCGCGCTCGGGCGGCTTCCACAAGGTCGGTTTCGAGGGCGGCCAGATGCCGCTGCATCGCCGGCTGCCCAAGCGCGGCTTCACTTCGCTCTCGCGCGACGATGTCGCGGAAGTCCGCATCGCCTCGCTCGAAGGCATGCAAGCGACCGAGATCGACCTCGCCGCGCTGAAGGCCGAGGGCGTCGTGCGCCACGGCGCGCTGGCGGCCAAGGTCATTCTCGCCGGAAAGCTGTCGCGCAAGATCACCCTGAAGCAGGTGAAAGCCTCGAAGGGCGCCAAGGCGATGATCGAAGCCGCCGGCGGCCGCTACGAATTCACCGAGCCGAAAGTGGAAGAGAAGCCCAAAAAGGAAAAGAAGAAAGCGGAAAAAAATCAGGCGGAGAAGCCTGCCGCTGATGAGGCGCCCAAGGCGTAATGGCGACGGCTCTCCCGAACGTAGGAAAGGGCTCGCGCTACGGCGACCTGAAGCGCCGCCTGCTGTTCCTGCTCGGCGCGCTGGTGGTATATCGCGTCGGCGCGCACATTCCGGTGCCCGGCATTCATCCGGAAGTGCTGGCCCAGCTGTTCCAGGGTCAGCAGGGCGGCATCCTCGGCATGTTCAACATGTTCTCGGGCGGCGCGCTGTCGCGCTTCACCATCTTCGCCCTGGGCATCATGCCGTACATCTCGGCGTCGATCATCATGCAGCTGATGACGGCGGTGAGCCCGCAGCTCGACCAGCTGCGCAAGGAAGGCGAGACCGGCCGCCGCAAGATCACACAGTACACGCGCTATGGCACGGTGTTCCTCGCGCTGTTCCAGGCGACCGGCATTTCCATCGCACTCGAGTCGCAGCCCAACCTGGTGCTCGACCCCGGGCTGATGTTCCGCATCACCACCGTTACCACGCTCGTCACCGGCACCATGTTCCTGATGTGGCTCGGCGAGCAGATCACGGAGCGCGGCCTGGGCAACGGTATCTCGATCGTCATCTTTGCCGGCATCGCGGCCGGCCTGCCGAACGCGGTCGGCGGCACGCTCGAGCTCGTGCGCACGGGTGCCATGCACCCGCTGATCGCTCTTCTGATCGCCCTGGCGATCGTGGTGGTGACCACCGTGGTCTGCTTCGTCGAGCGCGGCCAGCGGAAGATCCTGGTCAACTACGCCAAGCGACAAGTCGGCAACCGCGTCTACGGCGGCCAGAGCTCCCACCTGCCGTTCAAGCTCAACATGTCCGGCGTCATCCCGCCGATCTTCGCCAGCTCGCTGATCCTCTTTCCGGCCACGGTGCTCGGCTGGTTCGGCTCCGCGGAAGGCCTGGTATGGCTGCGCGACGTTGCCGGCACGCTGACCCCCGGACAGCCGGTCTACGTGCTGCTGTATGCGGCGCTCATCGTCTTCTTCTGCTTCTTCTACACGGCGCTGCAGTACAACCCGAAGGAGACGGCGGATAACCTCAAGAAGTCGGGGGCCTTCGTCCCGGGCATCCGGCCAGGCGATCAGACGGCGCGCTACCTTGAAAAGATCCTGACCCGCCTCACATTGGCTGGGGCGATCTACGTCACCCTGGTCTGCCTGCTGCCGGAGTTCCTGATCCTGCGCTGGAACGTGCCGTTCTATTTCGGCGGCACCTCCCTGCTGATCATCGTGGTCGTGACCATGGATTTCATGTCCCAGGTGCAGGCGTATGTGATGACGCACCAGTACGAAAGCCTGCTGCGCAAGGCCAACTTCAAAGGAGGCCTGCCCGTCAGGTAATACGCGCTGGTGGCCAAGGAAGACGTCATCGAGATGCAGGGCGAGGTGATGGAAAACCTGCCGAACGCCACCTTCCGGGTGAAGCTGGAGAACGGCCACACCGTCCATGCCTTCATCTCGGGAAAGATGCGGATGAACTACATCCGCATCCTGCCGGGCGACAAGGTGACGATTCAGATGACCCCGTACGACCTCACCAAAGGTCGTATTACGTTTAGAGCGAAGTAGGGAAACGAAGACAGGAGCAGGTATGAAAGTAATGGCATCGGTGAAGAAGATCTGCCGCAAGTGCAAAGTGGTCCGCCGCAAGGGCGTGGTCCGCATCATCTGCTCGGACCCGCGGCACAAGCAGCGCCAGGGTTGATAACGCATTGACTAACCAGCTATAATTGCAGGTTCCGCCTAGGGCACGCCATATGGCACGTATTGCAGGAATCAACATCCCGAACCACCAGCACGCCGAGATCGCGCTGACGGCGATCTATGGCGTCGGCCGCGCTCGCGCGCAGGCGATCTGCGCCGCCGCCGGCGTGCAGGCAAGCCGCAAGATCAAGGACCTGAACGACGCCGAGATGGATCGGCTGCGCGAGCATGTGTCGCGGCTCACCGTCGAAGGCGACCTGCGCCGCGAGGTGTCGATGTCGATCAAGCGGCTGATGGATCTCGGCTGCTATCGCGGCACGCGCCACCGCAAGGGCCTGCCGGTGCGTGGCCAGCGCACACGGACGAACGCCCGCACCCGCAAGGGACCGCGCAAGGCTGCCATCAAGCTGAACACGCCGGCCGGCAAGATCGCCTGATCGGGATAAGGACCTAGACGAATGGCAAGCAAGAACGCACCGACGCGCCAGGAACTGCAGCAGACCGCTCAGGCCCGCGCGCGCAAGAAGGTCAAGAAGAACGTGTCCGAGGGGATCGCCCACGTGCACGCGTCCTTCAATAACACCATCATCACCATCACCGACCGCCAGGGCAACACGCTGTCGTGGGCGACCTCGGGCAACGCCGGCTTCAAGGGCTCGCGCAAGTCGACGCCGTTCGCCGCGCAGGTGGCGGCCGAGCGCGCCGGACGCGCCGCGCAGGAGTGCGGCGTGAAGAACATCGAAGTGCGCATCAAGGGCCCCGGCCCCGGCCGCGAGTCCGCGGTGCGCGCCCTCAACGCGGTTGGACTGAAGATCGCCAGCATCGCAGACGTGACGCCGGTGCCGCACAACGGCTGCCGCCCGCCGAAGCGCCGGCGGGTGTAAGGACAAGGAGAACGCATGGCCAGGAACCTAGACGCCAAGTGCCGCCAGTGCCGCAGGGAGGGCGAGAAGCTCTTCCTGAAGGGCGAGAAGTGCTTTACCGACAAATGCGCCGTCGAGCGGCGCGCGTACGCTCCGGGCCAGCACGGCCAAAAGAGCGGCATGCGCCTGTCCGACTACGGCAAACAGTTGCGCGAGAAGCAGAAGCTGCGCCGCATTTACGGCCTGCTCGAGCGCCAGTTCCGCGGCACCTACAAGGAAGCCTCGCGCTCCAAGGGAGTGACCGGCGAGCGCCTGCTGCAGCTCCTCGAGTCGCGCCTCGACTCGATCGCCTACCGCATGGGATTCGGCATCTCGCGCACGGAAGCGCGCCAGGTGGTGCGCCACAATGGCGTGCTGGTGAACGGCAAGCGCCTCAACATTCCCTCCTACCAGGTGAAGCCGGGCGACACGGTCGAGATCGCGGGCAAGGCGAAGGAGCAGCTGCGCATCAAGGCCGCCGCGGAGGCCGCCGAGTCGCGCGGCATTCCGGAGTGGCTGCAGGTGGACACCAAGGGGTTGAAGGGCACCTACAAGGCCATGCCGACGCGCACCGAGCTGCCCTCGACCATCAACGAGAGCCTCATCATCGAGTTGTATTCGAAGTAACAGCAAGCAACCGGGATCGAACACATGCCTCAATCGGGATTTCTGAAGCCGCGTATCGTCGACGTGCAAAACCTGTCGCCCAACCACGCTCGCGTCACGATGGAGCCGTTCGAGCGCGGCTACGGCCATACGCTGGGCAACGCGCTGCGTCGCGTGCTGCTGTCCTCGATGCCGGGCCATGCTCCGACCGAGGTGCAGATCGCCGGCGTGGTGCACGAGTACTCGACGCTCGACAACGTCCGTGAGGACGTGGTCGACATCCTCCTCAACCTCAAGGGCGTGGTCTTCCGCCTGCACAACCGCGCCGAGGCGATCCTCTCGCTGAAGAAAAAGGGCGAGGGCCCCGTCACCGCGGCCGACATCGAACCGGCGCACGACGTCGAGATCGTTAATCCCGACCACGTCATCGCGCACCTGGCGAAGGACGGCAAGCTCGAAGTCCAGATCAAGGTCGAATCCGGCCGCGGCTACGTCCCGGGCAACATGCGCTACCTGCCGGAGGAGACGAAGGGCATCGGCCGCATCGTCCTCGACGCCTCGTTCAGCCCGGTGCGGCGCGTGTCGTACGCGGTCGAATCCGCGCGCGTCGAGCAGCGCACCGACCTCGACAAGCTGATCATGGACATCGAGACCAACGGCGCCATCGAGCCGGAGGAAGCAATCCGCTACGCCGCGCGGGTACTAGTCGACCAGCTCTCCGTATTCGCGCAGCTGGAAGGCACTGCGCTGCCGGCCGAGCAGCCCAAGTCGCCGGCGGTGGATCCGATCCTGCTGCGGCCGGTGGACGACCTGGAGCTAACGGTGCGCTCGGCCAACTGTCTCAAGGCCGAGAACATCTACTACATCGGCGACCTGATCCAGCGCACCGAGACCGAGCTGCTGAAGACGCCCAATCTCGGCCGCAAGTCGCTCAACGAAATCAAGGAAGTGCTCGCCTCGCGCGGCCTCACGCTCGGCATGAAGCTCGAGAACTGGCCGCCCGCCGGCCTGGAGCACAGGACCTAAAGAAAGAAGCCAAGGGTAAATTTCCATGCGTCACGGCAACGGCCTTCGCAAGTTCAATCGCACCTCGAGCCACCGGCTCGCGATGCTGCGCAACATGACCGTCTCGCTGCTGCGCCACGAGGAGATCAGGACCACGCTCCCGAAGGCGAAGGCGCTGCGCAAGGTGGTCGAGCCGATGATTACGCTAGGCAAGAAGCCGTCGCTTGCCAATCGCCGGATGGCATTCGACCGCCTGCGCGACCGCGACATCGTCGAGAAACTGTTCGGCGATCTGGGCCCGCGCTACTCCAAGCGCAACGGCGGCTACCTGCGTATCCTCAAGGCCGGCTTCCGCAAGGGCGACAACGCTCCCCTCGCGCTCGTCACGCTGATGGACCGCCCTGAGAACGAAGGGCAGCCCCAACAGGCCAAGACCGAAAAGAAGGCCAAGAAGGCTGAGGCCGCCCAGAGCTAGGACGGTTCCGCAGCGGCTAGAACGGCCGGCGCAAGCCGGCCGTTTTCATTTGCGGCTGTGAAAAGTTGGCAGCAAAGCGGAACAAGCCTTTGCAGGCATAAGGAAAATTCCGGTCAGGGATAGGGGAAACCCCCGGGTGCATTGTCGCGGTTTCCGCTACAGTGACGCTTAGCCGTGGGACAAAAGGATAAGTCAGAAGTCACGCTGCGGCGCTCGGTGCTGGCCATCGCCGTCAGCGCCGCTTTCGCAATTTCCCCGCTCCCGGCCGACGCCAACCCTACGGGAGGTTCGGTCGCGGCGGGAAGCGCGAGCTTTGCCGCGAGCGGCAACACGCTCACGGTCACCAATGCGCCCGGCGCGATCATCAACTGGCAGCAGTTCTCGATCCAACGGGACGAGATCACGCGCTTCGTCCAGCAGAACGCGGGGAGCAGCGTGCTCAATCGCGTGGTCGGCCAGAACCCGTCGGTGATTCTCGGCCAGCTCACTTCCAACGGCCGGGTGTTCCTGATCAATCCTTCGGGCATCGCCTTCGGCCAGGGCGCGGTCATCGACGTCGCCGGACTGGTCGCGTCCTCGCTCAATATCAAGGACGCGGACTTCATCGCCGGCAGGCTGAAGTTCGGCGGTAGCGGGACTGAAGGCGCGGTCGTCAACCAGGGCGACATCCGTACGCCCGCAGGCGGACGCGTATTCCTCGTCGCGCCGCGAGTGGAGAACCACGGTGTCATCACCACCCCGGGCGGCGATATCGTGCTCGCCGCGGGCCGCAGCGTAGAGATCGGCGACGTCGCGCGTCCCGAAGTGCGCATCGAGATTACTGCACCGGATAACGAGGCGCTCAATGTCGGCGCGCTGATCGCTAGCGGCGGCAGCGTCGCAGCGTACGGCAGCACCGTGCGCAACTCCGGCCGCATCAGCGCCGACGCGGCGGTGGTGAGGGACGGACGGATCTTCCTGCGTTCGAGCCTTGCCCAAGCCCCGGTCGAAGAGCGCCGGGAAATGACGGCTGGCACGATCCGCCTTCGTGCTTCGACGGAGCTCTCCGTCGAGGCAGGAAGCCGCATCAGCGCTGACGGCCCGATCGCCGGCGAGATCGAACTTCTTTCCGGCGGCGACCTGAACCTCAAGGCCGCGACCAGCATCTCGGCGAACGGCGTCGCGGGCGGGACAGTCCTGGCGCAGGCCGCCGGCACCACGCTGTCGCAGGCGAGCATCGAGGCCATCGGCTCCGATGATCGCGGCGGCAGCGTGCGCCTGCTCGGCGAGCGCGTCGCCATCCTGCAGGGCGGACGCATCGACGCGTCAGGGCAGAGCGGCGGCGGCGAGGTATTGGTCGGCGGCGACTTTCAGGGCGGGAACCCGGAGGTCCAGAACGCACAACGGACCTACGTCGACGCAGACGCCACGATCCAGGCGAACGCAGCCGCGGACGGAAACGGCGGCAAGGTAGTGGTCTGGGCCGACGGCGACACGCGGTTCCTCGGCGCCATCGACGCGCGCGGCGCGGGCGACGGCAGGGGCGGCTCCGTCGAGGTCTCGGGCAAGCAGAACCTCGATTTCCACGGCCGCGTCGACGTCGGCGCGCCGAACGGCTCCGGCGGCCAGGTGCTGCTCGATCCGCAGGACATCGTGCTCAATACGACGGTGCAGCCTTCGCCGCCCAACAATGCGAACGGCACCCCGGATGTGGCGTTCGCGGATCCGCCCGGCGCCGGGACCTACACGATCCAGATTGCGGACGTGACCGGCTATTCGGAGCTGTTCCTGCAGGCGACGAACACCATCACGCTCTCCAGCGCGCTTACGATGGCGGCGGGCAACAGCGTAAGGCTCGAGGCCAACAACGGCATCAGCGTCAACGCCGCCTTGACGACGTCGGGCACCGGCGGAATCGTGCTGAACGCCGATGCGGACAACTCTGGTAGCGGCGCGCTCTCGCTCGCCGGAGCGCTCGCCGCAGGCACGGGCGGCATTCAGCTTTCGGGCGCGAGCATCACGGGAACCGCCGCCGGCTCCATCACCACGAGCGGTGCCAACAACCAGAACGCCGGCAACATCGCGATTGGCTCCGCCGGGGCGGTAAACCTCGCCGCAGCGATCACGGCGAGCGGCGGAGCGGCCACTGCGGGCAACCCCGGCCGCAACGGCGGCACCGTCAGCATCACCGCCGGGACCACGTTATCTACCGCGGCGATCACTGCCTCGGGGAGCAACGCGAACACGACAGGGGTTGGCGGGGCGGGCGGGGCGGTGACGCTGACGGCTGGGGGCGGGGTGACGACGGGGAACGTGGCGGCCTCGGGGGGCACTGCGGTGGGCGGCAGCAATGCCGGTGGCGCGGGCGGGACGATCACGGTGACG
Source organism: Burkholderiales bacterium (assembly GCA_036496555.1). Classification (GTDB taxonomy): domain Bacteria; phylum Pseudomonadota; class Gammaproteobacteria; order Burkholderiales; family SG8-39; genus SCGC-AG-212-J23. Next base: position 17,005 of record DASXKY010000148.1, read on the forward strand.
AACAGCGGCGCGGGCAACGTGACGCTGGGGACGCTGACGGCGCGCGCGGGCAGCGCGACGGGCACGGCGGCGGCGGTTGCGGGCTCGATCGGTGCGACCAACACGGCGGCGGGGGCGTTCCTGCAGACTGGGGCGATCGACACACGCGGCAACAACAACGGCGCGGGCGGCGCGGTGACGCTGAGCTCGGCGGATGCGCTGCAGTTCGGCGCGGCGGCGACGATCCAGACCGGCGGCGGCGCGGCGTTGGCCGGCACGGCGGGCAACGCGGGCGGCGCGGTGAGCCTGACGGCGGGCACGACGCTCACCACGACGGGATTGATCACGGCCTCGGGCGGCGCGGGCAGCGGCGCCGACCAGGCGGGCGGGGCGGCGGGCAACATCAGCGCGAGCTCGAGCGGGACGCTGAACGTCTCGGCCGGGGCGCTGACTGCGGCCGGCGGCGCCGGCGGCACGGGCAATGCCAACGGCGGCAACGCCGGCATCATCACGCTGACGAACAACTCGACGACGAGCGGCAACGTGAGCGCCGGGGCGTTGACGGCGAGCGGCGGAAATGCGGTGGGCAGCGGCACGGCGGCGAGCGCGGGCAGCGTGACGGTGACCAACAAGAACGCGACGGCGGGCGCGACGCTCGCCACCGGGGCGATCAGCGTCAACGGCGGCGCGAAGGGCGCCGGGGGCAGCGTGCTGCTCGACTCCGACTCCGACGTGAGCGTCACCGGCACGATCCAGGCCTCCGGCGGCGGCGCGGCGGCCGGCGGCACGCACGCGGGCGCCGCGGGCGGCAGCGTGGAGATTCAGGGCGTGAACCGCTCGGTGTCGGGCGCGATCACGGCGAGCGGCGGAGTGGGCGCGGGGACCGATCAGGCGGGCGGGGCGGCGGGGGGGGTGAAGCTCAGCGGAACCGACGGCACGGCGGCCACTGCCGGCACGCTCTCGACGGCGGGGATCACGGTGTCCTCTGGCGGCGCGACGGGCCTGGGCGCCGGCGGCGCGCTCTCGCCGCTATCGATCAAGCTCGAAGGCACGACGGTGAGCGCGGGCGCGCTCACTAGCACCGGCGGCGCGAACGGCGCCGGCGGCGCGATCCAGGCCAGCGCGAGCAGCGGCCTGCTCAACATCACCGGCGCGATCACCTCCAGCGGCGGCACGGCCAACGCGAGCTCGGCGGGCAGCAACGCCGGCGCGGTGACCTTGAACGGCGTGAACGTCACGACGCTGGGTATCACGGCCAGCGGCAGCGCGGCGGTCACCGCGGGCGGCAACCAGCCGGGCGGGGCGGGCGCGGCGGTGAGCATCACCTCGACCGGCGGGGTGAGCACGGCGGCGATCGCCGCGAGCGGCGGGGCGGCTACCACTACCAACGCGGCCGGGGGCAACGCCGGCTCGATCACGATCCAGAACGACCTCGCCGGCAACGTCACCACCACCACGCTCACCGCGAGCGCCGGCGCCGCCACCGGCACCGGCGCCGCAGGCACGGTGAGCACCGGAGTATCGGTCATCAACACCGCTGGCAATATCCAGACCGGCGCCATCACAACGACCGGTGGCGCGGCCGCCAATGGCGGCAATGTCAGCCTCACCGCCAACGGAACCCTGAACGTGACCGGCGCCATCGTGGCGAGCGGTGGCGCCGCGAACGCGAATCAAACCGGCCTCAACGCGGGCACCGTCGCGCTGAGCGGTGCGAGCGTTACCGCCGCAGCCATCACCGCCGCCGGCAGCAACGGAAACGGCGCGGGATTCGGCGGCGGCAACGGCGCGAGCGTCGGCGTGATCGGCTCGACGGGAGCGGTTTCCGTCGGCGCGATCTCGACCATCGGCGGCAACGGCCTGGCCGGCAACGCGAACGGCGGCAATGCCGGCGCCATCACGCTCGACGGCGTCGGCTCGATCACGCTCGGCGGCAACCTGACGGCGACCGGCGGCACCCGCGCCGGCACCGGCGTTGGCGGCAACGGCGCGCAGGTCTGGGTAAAGGATCCGGCGCTCCTGAACGCGGCCGCGGTCACCGTCGCGGCGAGCGGCGCCGCGGGCGGTGGTACGAGCGCCGACGTACGCTTCGACGGCACGATCGACTCCACCGGCGGCGCGCGGACCCTGGTGGTGAATACGACGACCGCCACGGTGTTCGGCGGCGCGATCGGCTCCGGCTCGGCGCTGCAGGCGCTCACCACGGACGCGGGCGGCACCACCACGCTCGGCGGCTCGGTGAGCACCGCGGCGGCGCAGACCTACAACGACGCGGTGACGCTCGCGGCCAACGCCACCCTCACCGGCACGACGCCGACCTTTTCGACCGTGGCAGGCGCCGGCTTCGACCTCGCGCTCAATTTCAGCGGCACCACGACGATCACCGGCGCCAACTTCACCGGCATCCGCAACCTCTCGACCGACAACGGTGGCACGACGCAGCTCACTGGCGTCATCACGACGACCGGCTCGCAGAGCTACGCCGACGCGGTGAGCCTGACCGGCGCCACCACGCTGGCGAGCTCGACCAACCAGGCGATCGGCTTCGGCAGCACGGTGGACGGCGCGCAGACGCTGTCCGTCACCACGAATGGCGCGACGACGTTCGGCTCGACGGTCGGGGCCACCACCGCGCTGACGAGCGTGACGACCAGCGCGGGCGGAACGGCCGCGCTGAACGGCAACGTCCGCACCAGCGGCACGCAGACCTACAACGGCGCCGTGACTCTCGGCGCCGCCGCTGCCCTCACCAGCACTGGCAACCTCGCGATCGCTCTGAACGGCTCGGTGGACGGCGGCTTCGATCTCGCGGTCAACACGACCGGCACCACGACGTTCGGCGGCGCAGTGGGGGCGACGACGGCGCTCGCCAGCCTGACTACGAACGCGGGAGCCGGGACGACGCAGATCAACGGTTCGTCCGTGCGCACCACCGGCAACCAGTCCTACAACGATGCGGTGACCTTGGGCGCCGACACCACGTTCACGACGACCGGGGCCGGCAACATCGCCTTCGGCAGCACCTTGAACTCCTTGGGCACGAACCGCGCCGTCTCGATGACAGCCGCGGGCGCGGTGAGCTTCGGCGGCGCCGTCGGCGGCGTCCTGCGGCCGTCGACGCTGTTCGCGCAAGCGCTCGGTGGCGACGTCACCGTGGGCAACAACATCAGCACGAACGGCGCCGGCGACTCGATCGTGCTCGTAGCGAGCGGGAATTTCGTGAACTCGGGCGGCGCGGCGTATGCGCCGGGCACCGGGCGCTGGCTCATCTATTCCACCGACCCGACCGCCGACACGCGCACCGGCCTCACCTACGCGTTCAAGCAATACAACGCCACCTACGGCGTGACGACCGTCGCCGGCACGGGCAACGGCTTCCTCTACACGAACACGACACCGGCCAAGATCACGCCGACGCTGTCGGGCAGCGCAATCAAGACCTACGATTCGACGGCCACGGCGCCTGTCGGCTCGCTTACAGCCACGCCCGGCTTGGGACTGATCGACGGCGACGGCGCGACGCTCAGCGTGACCTCGGCGCTCTATGACGACGCCCACGCCGGAACGGGCAAGACGGTCACGGCGAGTGGCATCACCGTGACGGCGACGAGCAGCACCGGCAAGCCCGTGTACGGCTACCAGGTTTCCTCCGCTTCGGCGGCGGTCGGCGATATCGCGCCGGCACCGCTGACGGTGAGCCTGACCAACACGGGCGTGACGAAGGGCTATGACGGGTCGACGACGGCGAGCTTTACGCCGACCTATGGCGTGACGGGCGGCTTGGTGAGCGGGGACACGGCGGCGAGCTTCAGCGTGACGGGCAAGGACTACAACAGCAGCCACGTGACGCTGGCCGATCGGGTGAGCGTGAGCGGGCTGGCGGTGAGCTCGATCACGGGCAGCAATGGCAGCCTGGCGAGCGACTACTCGGTGGCGCTCACGCTGACGAGTGCGCCGGGGAGCGCGGCGATCACGCCGGCGCTAATAACGGCGACGCTGACGAACACGGGCGTGACGAAGGTATATGACAGCACGCCGGGCGCCGCGGCTATTGCGAGCTACAGCGTGGCGGGGCAGCTCGGCACCGACACGGTGAACGTATCGACGGGGAGCCTGAACTACAACACGAGCCACGTGGTGGGCTCGGATTACCTGGTGGCGAGCGGACTGACGGTGGGCGGCGTGACGGGCTCGACGTTCGCGAGCGCGAGCTTGGCGAGTGATTACGCGCTGAGCTCGGCGACGGCGACGAGTGCGCCGGGGAGCGCGACGATCACGCCGGCGCTGGTGACGGCGACACTGACCAACACGGGCGTGACGAAGGCGTACGACGGCACGGCGGGCTCGGCGGCCGTGGCGAGCTATAGCGTGGCGGGCCAGTTGGGCACGGACACGGTGAACGTGTCAACGGGGAGCCTGAACTACAACACGAGCCACGTGCTGGGTTCGGACCACTTGGTGGCGAGCGGGCTGACGGTCGGCAGCGTGAGCGGCTCGACGTTTGCGAGCGCGAGCCTGGCGAGCGACTACTCGGTGGCGATCACGACGACGGGCGCGCCGGGGAGCGCGGCGATCACGGTGGCTCCTCTCACGGTGCGGGCGAACGACGCTTCGCGTCCGGCCGCCCTGCCCAACCCGACGTTCTCGGCCTCTTACTCCGGCCTCCAGGCCGGCGACTCGCCCGCTTCGCTCACCGGGAGCGTCGTGTATGCCACGCTCGCGAACGTGGGCTCGCCGGCCGGCAGCTATCTCATCACGCCGTCGGGGGTTTCTTCCCCGGACTATTCCATCGTCTTCGTCAATGGCGCGCTGACCGTGTTCGGCACGACGGCGGTGGTGCCCGATCCGCTTGCGACGGCGCACAACGTGCTGCACTCGCCCATCGCGACAGGTGCCGTGTCGCTCAGCACGCCGTCGGGGCGCGGCATCTACGCTGCCGGCAAAGACGACGAGCCCGGCGCGGAGTTCCTCAACGGGCTGCCGGCCACGGCCGCGGGCCTGTCCGAGGGAGATGCGCTGGCGCCGATCGACGCCTGCAACAGCAGCAGTCCGATGGCGCTGCTACGCTGCGCGCGCTGAGCGCCTGCGATACCCTCGCAAGAATGACTTCGCTGATCGATCAGGAACCCATCGAAGAGATTCGGCGCATCGAGCGCGCCACCGGCCGCAGCGACGTGTTTGCCGGTTTCATCGGCAAGCTCGAGGCGATGCTCAAGGGCTTTGCCCCGGGATTTGCCGACTGCGTGGCGCGCGGCGACGGCGCCGGCGCGTTGCGCCTGGCGCACACGCTCAAGGGGACCACCCGGCAACTCGGCGCCAAGGCTCTCGGCGAGCTCTTCGCCGAAATCGAGGCTATGGCCAAGGCCGGCGACTACCCTGGGGCAAAGCAAAGGTTCGAAGCGGCCGCCGGCTTGGTGACGCAGTCGCTCGAGGCGTTGAAACGTGCGTAAACCCTTGCGCCGATTTGCAAAACAAGGTTAACCCAGACATTCTGACTCGGCCGTAAGGCGACAATCACTCTTTCGAGACAAGGAACCGGCTAGTGGCGGACATGGTTTTGGTGTTGTGCATTCTGATGAGCGCGTATTTCATACGCGGGATCACCGGCTTCGGCTCGGCCCTGATCTCCGTGCCGCTGCTCGCCCTGTCCCAGCCGCTGCAGTTCGCGGTGCCGCTCGTGCTCGCGCTCGACTTCACGGCCTCCCTGGTCCTAGGCGGCGCCAACGTGAAGAAGGCCAACTGGCCCGAGATCAGGGCGCTGCTGCCGTTCGGCATGATCGGCGCCTGCCTCGGCGCCTACGCCCTTGTCACGCTGCCGACCACGCCGGTGCTGCTCACGCTCGGTGCCTTCACTATGTTCTTCGGCTTTCGTAACATCTTCGGCCTCACGCCCGAGGGGCAGCTCCCGCGCGTGTGGGCGATCCCGGCGGGCCTGGTGGGCGGCGCCGCCGGAGCGCTCTTCGGCACCGGCTCGCCGCCCTACATCATCTACCTGACGCACCGCCTGCTCGACAAGAGCGCGGTGCGCGCGACGTTCTCGTGGCTGATCGCCATCGACGGCGGCTTTCGCCTCGCGCTGTTCCTTTTCGCGGGACTGCTGCTCGATGCGAAGCTGCAGATCGCCTACGCGGCGGGGCTGCTGCCGATGGCGCTAGGGCTCTACATCGGCAACAAGGTGCACCTCGACATGACGAGCGAGGGCATGCTGCGGGTCGTCGGCGCTCTGCTCGTGCTGAGCGGCCTGATGCTGTTCCTAAAAGTGGCGATCTGAGATTCGCCCGGGGAGGATAACCATGAGGCTACAAACGATCTTCAAGCGCGCGGCGGCGGCTCTCGCCGCAGCGCTGCTCGCCCAGCCGGTGGCGAACGCCCAGGAAAAGCCCTACGGCTTCCACGTGCTCAATCAGCGCACCATCGCGCTCACCGCACAGTATTGGAATCCGGTCCTCACCTACGTCAGCAGGAAGACGGGCGTGCCCCTCGAGCTCAAGCTCACCAAGACCGCGCAGGAAGGCAACGCCATCGCGGAGAAGGGCGGCTTCGGCTTCATCTACACCAACCACTTCTTCACGCCCGAGCGCGACCGGCTCGGCTTCAAGGTGATCGCGCGGCCGGCCGGCCCAGGCATCCGCTCGCAGATCGTGGTGCCGAAGGACTCGCCGATCCAGACGCTGCAGGACCTGGAGGGCAAGGACGTCGGCTTCGTGTCGCGCGACGGCTTCACCGGCTACTGGCTGCCGCTCGACGCGCTGCTGCGTTCGAAGGTGAAGGTGAACATCGTGTTCACCGGCAACCAGGAAGCCTCCTCGGCGCAGCTGAGGGTGAGCAAGATCGCCGCCGCCGGCGTCAACAGCTCGGTGATGGCCCGCTACGGCCGTCGCGAGGGCTTCGAATACCGGGCGCTGTGGACCTCCGAGATCTACCAGGACCTGTGCATCATGGCGGCGCCGCAGGTGCCTGGCGAAAAGGTGGCGGCCGTGCGCGCTGCGCTCGTCAACATGGTCAAGGACCCGGAAGGGCGCCAGATCCTCGAGGCCGGGGCGGAGCTCCTGAAGAGCAACGGCGAGCTCGGATTCGTCTCCGCCGACAACCGCGACTATGATAACTACCGCAGGTTCTACCGCAGCACGCAGGTGAAGTAGCGTGCGGCGACGGGGAGACAGCGGAGCCGGGCATGGATAGCAAGGGCGACCTGCGGTTCTGGCGGGGCTGGGGTCTCATCTCGAGGCTCATGTTCGCCGTCGGCGTCGCCATCATCGCCGGCGGCGGCGTGCAGACCGCGCTGCTCGTCGCTGAAGGCGCCGCTGAGCATTCGGCGCGGCTCGCCCGTGAGCAGAAGGAAACCCTCGCCTTCCTCGCGCCCCTCGTCGCCGATCAGGCGCTGGTGGGCGACTACGAGGCGATCAACCAGCTGCTTAGGAACCAGGTCAAGAAGGGCGAGGTCGACCGCTTCGAGTGGACCGACAAGGACGGCAAGACCATCATCGCCCAGGACTTGCCCGACAAGCTCGACGCGCCGGGCTGGTTCGCCAAGCTCTCCAACATCGAACACTTCGAGCAGAGCCTCGACGTCACCGCGGGCGGGGTCGGCTACGGCAAGCTGAGCGCCTGGATGACGCCGGTCAAGGCGCAGAACCGGCTGTGGGCGCAGTTCGTCAAGCAGCTGCAGATCGTCGCGGTGACCCTGTTCCTGATGCTGCAGTTCATCTGGCTCATCTTCCGCGGCAACCTCGGCACGCTGCGCATGCTGGCCGAGGGCGCCAACCGCTTCAGCCAGGGCGACCACGCGGTGCGCATCCAGCCCGAGGGCGCGCCGGAAGTCGGCCTCGCCGCCGAGGCCTTCAACAACATGGCGAACAACATCGAGAGCCTGATCGGCTCTCTCGCCAAGTCCGAATCGAAGAACAAGCTGCTCGCCACCATCGTCGAGCAGTCGAGCGAGGCGATCTGGACGCGCGACCTCGGCGGCGCCATCACCAGCTGGAACGCCGGCGCCGCGGCCATGTTCGGCTACACGCCGGCCGAGGCCATGGGCCGCGCCATGCAGGTCGGCGAGTCCACTGCCGAGGACGAGGAGGCGCGCATGCAGCGTCTGGTGGCGGGCGACAAGTTCGCCTACGACACGCGCGCGGTGACCCGTTCCGGCATGGTGATCGACATCCAGGTCGCGGTGGCGCCGCTGCTCGATGACAGCAACCAGTGCATCGGCAGCATCGCCGTGGCGCGCGACGTCACGCAGCACAAGCGCAGCGAGGAAGCGCTGCGCCTCGCGCGCGAGGCGGCCGAGATGGCGAACCACGCCAAGAGCTCGTTCCTCGCGCGCATGAGCCACGAGATCCGCACGCCGATGAACGGCGTGCTCGGCATGACCGAGCTCCTGCTCGAGACCGGCATGACCCAGACGCAGCGCAAGTACGCGGAGACGGTGCAGCGCTCGGGCCAGAACCTGCTCGGCATCATCAACGACCTGCTCGACTTCTCCAAGATCGAGGCCGGCAAGCTCGAGCTCGAGAACGTCGAGATGGACGTGCGCCGCACGCTCGAGGACGTCGTCGACCTGCTCGCCGAGCGCGCCCACGCCAAGGGCCTCGAGCTCGCCTGCAGCATCCCGCCGGAGCTCGCCACCGAGGTGCGCGGCGACCCGCTGCGCCTGGGCCAGGTGCTCACCAACCTGGTCGGCAATGCCATCAAGTTCACCGAGCAGGGCTCGGTGGTGATCCGCGTGGCTCGCCTCGACGAGACCGCGGAGAAGATCGGCGTGCGCTTCGAAGTGCGCGACACAGGCGTCGGCATCAGCGCCGAGGCGCAGTCGCGCATCTTCAAGGAGTTCTCGCAGGCCGACGGCTCGACGACCCGCAAGCACGGCGGCTCGGGGCTCGGCCTCGCCATCGCCAAGCAGCTGGTCGAGATGATGGGCGGCGAGATCCACGTCGACTCGGCGCTGGGCAAGGGCTCCACCTTCTGGTTCACCTGCAGCTTCGAGAAGCAGGAGGCGCACGCCCAGGCGCCGATGGGCATGCTGACCGGCGCGCGCGCGCTGATCGTCGAGTCGAGCGAGCTGCACCGCGGCATCCTGCAAGCGCAGATGAGCAATTGGGGTATGAGCAACAAAAGCGCGACCTCGTCGCAGCAGACGCTCGAGCTGCTGGGCGAAGCGGCCTTGCGCGGCGCCCCGTACGACATCGCCATCATCGACCTGGCCCTGCCCGGCTCCGACGCGCTCGAGCTCGCGCGCGTGATCCGTGGGCGGACCGAGCTCGGCAAAGTGCGCCTGGTCATGCTGACGCGCCGCCAGGCGGACCTGAAGAGCGCGCGCGAGGCCGGCGTCGACGCTTGCCTCGCCAAACCCGTGCGTCAGACGGTGCTCTATGAGTGCCTGGTCAACGTCATGGCCGGCCAGCCGCAGGGCGCCGCCGCCGCCCCCGTGTCGCGCGAGCCGGCGAGCGCCGCCCCGGCCGACGGCCGCGGCCGCATCCTGCTGGTGGAGGACAACCTCATCAACCAGCAGGTCGCGCTCGGCATGCTGCAGATCCAGGGCTACGGCGTGACGGTGGTCAACAACGGCCGCGAGGCTCTCGACGCGCACACGGAAGACGACTTCGACCTGATCCTGATGGACTGTCACATGCCCGAGATGGACGGCTACGAGGCGACGCGCGAGATCCGCGGCCGCGAGCAGCAGTCCGGTCAGCGGGTGCCGATCGTCGCCTTGACCGCCAACGCGATGGCGCAGGACCGCGAGGCCTGCCTCGCCGCGGGCATGGACGACCATCTCGCCAAGCCCTTCAGCATGCTCGCGCTGCAGGAGATGCTCGAGCGCTGGATGCCGCAGAGCGCCCCGGCCGGCGCCAGGCTCGCGCCGGCGCCGCCGCGCGAGGCCCCCAGGCCCGGCGAGACCCTCGACCGCCAGGTCCTCGAGCAGCTCGGCAAGGTGCAGACCAACGGCAAGCCGGAGCTCCTCGTGCGCGTCATCAACGTCTACCTTGTCGAGTCGCCGAAGCTGATGAAGAAACTGCGGCAGGCAGTGGAAGCGTCGGACGGCGCCGGCATCGCGAGCTTCGCGCACTCGCTCAAGTCAAGCAGCGCCAACGTCGGCGCCCGCGCCCTGAGCGGCTACTTCGCCGAGATGGAATCGCTCGCGCGGCGCGCCGATACCCAGCAGGCCTGCGGGCTCTTCGGCCGCGTCGAAGGCGAGCACCGCAAGGTGCAGAACGCGCTCGCCGCCGAATCCGAGCAGCTCGCCGCGAGCAAGGCCTAGGCGACGACGATCGCCCGGTAGTCGTTGACGTTGGTCCGCGTGGGGCCGGTGATCACCAGGTCGCCCAGCGCCGAGAAGAATCCATAGCTGTCGTGCTTCTCCAGCATCGATCTCGCGTCCGGCCCGCGCCGCACGCTATCTGGAGCGAGGATTGCGCCGGCGTTGTCCTCGGAGCCGTCGATGCCGTCGGTGTCGGCGGCGATGGCCCACACGTTCGGCAGGCCGTCGAGCTCGACGCCGAGCGACAGCAGAAACTCGGCGCAACGACCGCCGCGGCCGCCGTCTCCCTTGATCGTCACAGTGCACTCGCCGCCGGAGATGAGCGCCGCCGGAGCCCCGGTGCGGCGGGCAAGCTGCGCCATCTCGCGGCCCACCTCGCGCGCCTCGCCGGTGATGGTGTCGCCGAGGATCACCGGCTTGATGCCCTGGCGGCGGAAGACTTCCGCCGCGGCCTCGAGCGAACGGTAGGCGGTGGCGATCACCTTGTCGGTGGTTTTCGCGAACACCGGGTCGCCCGGCTTGGGTGTCTCGGAGAACGGGCCGCGATAGTCGATGCCGTATTTTGCGAGGATCGCTTTGGCATCCGCCACCGTCGTCGGATCCGGCGCGCAGGGGCCGGAGGCGATGTGCGTCGGCTCGTCGCCGGTGACATCCGAGATGATGAGGGCCAGCACCGGCGCGCGGCAGGCCGCGGCGAGCCGGCCGCCCTGGATCGCCGAGAGATGCTTGCGGACCGTGTTGATCTCCTGGATGGTGGCGCCGCTGCGCAGCAGCTCGCTGGTCAGCTTCTTCAGCTCCGTCATGCCGAGGCCCTCGATCGGAAAAGCGAGCAGGCTCGAGCCGCCGCCCGAGAGCAGGGCCAGCAGAAGATCATCTTCTTGAAGTTCTCGCGTTTTCGAAAAAATTTCTCTTGCGGCGGCCTCGCCCGCGGAATCCGGCACCGGATGGCCGGCCTCGACCACGCGGACGCGGTGGGTGGGCAGGCCGTGCCCGTAGCGCGTGATGGCGATGCCCTCGACTGCCGCGCCGTAGTGGCTCTCGGCTGCCACTGCCATCGAGGCCGCGGCCTTGCCGGCTGCGGCGACGAAGATGCGTCCGCGCGGGCGACGCGGTAGGTGGGCGGGAAGGATGTGCTGCGGATCGGCGGCGGCCACCGCGGCGCGGAAGCTCTCCAGCAACAGCTCGCGCACTAGGAAGTGGCCCGCAACGTCAGGAGGTGACCCGCAACGTCAGGCGGAAGGCGTGAAGCTTTCCTTGGCCGCGTCGCGGCCGAGGCGGTAGAAGCGCGGATAGGCCTCGCGGAAGGCCTGCTGGATCGTGTCGACCGGCACGTCGGCGAAGGTGCCGCGCTCGCGCAGGTACTCCATGTGGCGCCGATTGTCCTCGTCGAAGGGATGGAAGATCGAATCCTCGTGGCCGTCGAACTCGAGCGGCTTCACGCGGAAGCGCTGGCACAGCGCCAGGTTGAACGCCGGCGTCGCCTTGACCCACTTTCCGTCGAGGTAGAGGTCGGTGTAGCCGTGATAGACGAAGAGATCGCTGCCCATCGTCTCGGCGAGCCGCGGCGAAGTGAGGTGGTTCTTGACGTCGGCGAAGCCGACGCGCGCCGGGATCCCCGCCGCGCGCGCGCTCGCCGCGAGCAAGGCCGCCTTGCCGATGCAGAATCCCTGATCAGCCGCGAGCACCGACGAGGCGCGGAAGGTCTCGCGATCGGAGAAGTCGAGGAACGGGTTGTAGCGGACGGCGTCGCGCACGGCGTAATACAGCGCGACCGCGCGTTCGCGCTCATTCGCCCCTTTGAGATGTTTTTTCGCAAAAGCAAGAACGGCGGGGTGCGCGCTGTCGACATAGCTCGCGGGTTGCAGGTACTCGTTCATGGCTTCATCAGCCGCAGCCCCGCCTGGAATAGCGGGCTCGACGGCTCGGCGAGTCCGTCGCACACCGAGAAGTGGTTCTTGCCGGGCATCGGCACGTCGCCGGCGAAGGCGGCGCGCCAACGCTCGCCGAGGAGCCGGTTCTGCCGCAGGAACTCGCCCGACTCGTCGCCGCCGACGCAGGTCATCACCGGCGCGCGCGTCGCCGGCGGCAGAAAGGCGGGCGAGACCCGGGTCGCGGCGGCCTCGTCGAGGCGCAGGTCCTGCTGCAGGAAGTCGACGTGCACGAGCGGTCGCAGGTCGTAGAGCCCGCTGACGGCGAGGCCGCCCTTCCACAGGTCCTTCGGCAGCCGCGCGTCGAACGCCGGCCACTGAGCGCACATCAGCATCGCAGTGAGGTGGCCGCCGGCCGAGTGGCCGGAGACGTACAGCCGGTCCCGGTCGAGGCCGTAGTGCGCCGCGTTCAGCCACAGCCAGCGGCTCGCGCGCAGCATCTGGCGCACGATCTCCTCGATCGTCACCTTGGGGCAGAGGTCGTAGTTCACCACCGCCAGCGATACGCCGGCCTCGATCCAGGCCGGGGCGAGGAAGGCGAAATCCTTCTTGTCGAGCGAGCGCCAGTAGCCGCCGTGGATGAACATCATGCAGCGGCCGTCGCCGCGGGGCGCCGGGAAGAGGTCGAGCGCCTCGCCCGGCATGTCGCCGTAGCGCAGGTCGAGATGCGCGTTCAGCTTGCGCGCGCGCGCCGAGGATTCGGCCCAGCGGGCGAAATATTGCGGATGCTCGGGGACCAGCTCGCGGTTGTTGTACTGCTTGGCGAGAAACGCCTTGTCCGGGGCGTTCATCCTCTTTTCTCGCGCCACAGGCCCATCGCTTCCTGCCCGGGACGGTCGGAGAAGGAGAACAGCGCGACCTCGTCCTTCGCCTCGAGCGTGAGCGGGACCCACGAGGGGACGACGAACGTATCGCGCGGCTCGAAGTCGTATTTCTCGCCCGCGATGGTCGCTCTACCCGCCCCCTCGACGACGGAGTAGATCGTGCCGTCAGTGCAGCGGTAGGCTTGCGTCCTGAATCCTTTCGGCAGGAGCTGCAGGAACGCGGCGATGGTCGGCATCGCGTGCCCGCCGGTCGTCGGGTTGATGTATTCCATCTTCCAGCCGAGGCAGGCGTCCGGATCCTGGTCCTTCGACATGGTGGCGAGCGCCTCGCGCGCCTGGTCGTACGGGTAGTTGAAGATCGGCGAGGTCTTGCCGAAAGGCGGTGTGGCGCCGACCGGCTTCATGTTGGCGCCGAAGCGCGCCACCGATGAGCCCTCGCTGCGCGAGACGGGCTGCACTTCCTCAGGGAACACCTCGTGGAACTGCGCGGCGAAGGCCTGCACGATGCGGATGTCGAGGCCGTCCAGCCAGACCACCGGCTCGCTGCCCGGATGGCCGTGGTCGTGCCAGGTCCACGACGGCGTGATGATGAAGTCGCCCGGCTTCATGGTGGTGCGCTCGCCGTCGACCGCGGTGTAGGCGCCGGTGCCTTCGACGATGAAGCGCAGCGCCGACTGCGAGTGGCGGTGGCTGGGGGCGATCTCGCCCGGCAGGATCAGCTGCAGTCCGGCGTAGAGACTCTGCGTGATGCACGACTCGCCGCGCATGCCCGGGTTCTCGAGGATCAGCACGCGGCGGATCGCTTCCTTGGCGGTGATCAGCTTGCCCGACTCCATCAAGTAGGGCCGCGCGTCGCGATACTTCCAGAGCGCAGGCTTGCACGGTGTGGCGGGCTCGTTCGGGATCAGGTTGTGCAGCACCTCCCAGAGCGGCGCTAGGTTGTGCTTGTCCATCCGGCGGTAGAGGTCCTGCCGCTCGCTCGCTACGCTGGTTTTCGGGACGCTTGCCATGGAAGTCCTTCCGTGCATCTCTCCGAGATGCTCGATTCTACGTTCTCGCTACGGGCTTGAGCCACACGACCGGCTTGCCGAGACTGGCGCCCAAGGCTTTCCCTTCTGGATCGGCGAGCGCCGCTTCACGGGCCTTGCGGATCGCCGCCGCCTGCTCGGCCGGGCTCGCGGTGGCGGGGTTCTCCACCAGAGCGTCGACGATGGCGAGGAAGTTGGCCTTGCCGCGGCGGTGGGTCTCGCCGTAGCCCTTGATCAGCCGCGCGCACTCCGCCACCTCGAAGGCGAGCGCGGCGTCGCGCTTCGCGGCGTCGGCGACCAGGCCGAGCCAGCGCTCGATCAGCTTCTGCTCCTCGCCGTAGCGATAGCTCATCGGCCGCCACGGCCGCAGCCAGGCAAGCGAGCGCACCAGGAGATAGCCGAACACGCCGGAGGTCTTGATGTGCATGCCGACGTTGTAGGCGTCGAGCTTGCCGCGCTTTTCCGCCCAGGCGATGAGGTTTTTTCCAAAGTAAGTTGGTAAAAGCGAGGCGAATTCCTCGACGCCCGGTTTTAGGAAGTCGATCACCACTACCGGCTCGCCGTCCTTCGCGCCGACTTCCTTGCGCACGCGCTCGAAGCGCGAGGCGCGCGTCTTCAGGTCGGCGACGCGGATGATGTCCTCGTAGGCCATCCACAGCGCGAGGTGGCGCGCGACCGCCGCTGCCACACGGGGTTCGGCCTTTTCAAATGGTTTTATTCTCTCGAGAAACAGGGCGGCGTAGGCCTTGCCCTGGTAGTCGGTGAGGCGCTCGACGCCCAGCTTCACTATTTCGTTCAGCTCGGTGGCGCGCTTCGGCGGCGCGGGAGGAACCGGCGCGGCGCGCGAGCCGCCGGCGATCTCGTAGCCGGCAGCGAAGCCGCGCAGGCTCGCCTCGGCGCCGCGGCCGCCGCGGCGGATCGCCGCCTCGCAGGCCTCGCGCGGCAGCGGCAGCACGCCGCTGCCCGCCATGGCGCCGAACAGCACGGCGTTGATCACGGTGCCGCTTTCCTGCGCCAGCTTGCGCATGTCGAACAGCACCGCCTTCCTGGCCAGCTGCTTGCCGGCGGCGATGACGCGCTCGCTGTCGAAGCGGCCGTCGGCCATCTGCATCTTCTCGACCGTCGCGTAGATGCGGTGGGTCGAGGCGACGAGCGTGGTGCGCTCGGGGCTGACGTAGCCGTTGGTCATCGCGCGGCCTGCCTCGACCAGCTCGGAGGCGACCATCACGTCGACGTTGCCCGGGCTGGGCGTGAGCGAGAGGACCGGCTCCCTGCCGCCCAGGTTCTTTTTTTCGGCGGGAAAGATCTCGAGGTAGTAGGTGGTCGCGCCGGTGCGCTGCGCCACGCCGGGAATGGAGGTCGCCTGGGCCGGATAGCCGCAGGCCGTGGCGGCCTCCATCAGCCAGTCGGCCATCACGCCGCCGCCTTCGCCGCCAAGGGCCGCGATCAGGATGGTGATCGGACGTTCGGGCAGGTTCATAGGAGTTTGTGAAGCAGTTTGTCCCACACGGTTGGGTTCTGAATGACTTCGGCTCGATAAAAAGAAGGACAAAGAACGGCGGCGTGCGCGTTCTCGCCGCACAGGCCGCAGCCGACGCAGCCGTCGATCACCGTGGCCACCGGGTCGCGGCGCAGCGGGTCGGGGTTATCCTTGACGGTGAGGGTCGGGCAGCCGGACAGGCGGATGCATGAGTGGTCGCCGGTGCAGGTGTCCTCGTCGACGCCGTATTTGACGCGCACGGTGCGCTTGCCCGCGGAGAGATCCTTCGCAACCTGCGGCTTCAGGCGGCGCTGGCGCTCGAGCTGGCACTCGCCTTCCGCGACGATCACCTTGAGGCCCTTCTCCTTCGTGGTCATCGCCTCCTTGTAGGTCTTCGCCATGTCGCCGACGCGGTAGTTGTTCACCGTGCGCAGCCACTTGACGCCCAGCCCGGTCAGCGTGTCCTCGATGGTGCGGTCGGCGTGCACCGAGCTCTGCCCGACCGCCACCATGCGCGCATCCTCGGGCGGCGAGGAGAGCAGCTCCTGGGTGCCGGTGGCCGAGGCGTAGCCGTTCTTCATGATCACCAGCACGCCGTCGCCCTTGTTCAGCAGGTTGGAGGCGACGCCGGAGAGCAGGCCGTTGTGCCAGAAGCCGCCGTCGCCCATCACCGATACGGTGCGGCGCGACGACATCGGTCCGACGCCGGCGGCGCTCGCCAGGCTCATGCCGTAGCCGAGCAGCGTGTTGCCCTGCGAGAACGGCTCGAAGCTGGCGAAGGCGTGGCAGCCGACGTCCATCGAGACGTGCGGCCGGCCGACGTCCTGCGCCACCAGCTTCATCGCCGAGAACACCGGCC
>DASXKY010000149.1:0-19036 GCA_036496555.1 Burkholderiales bacterium
ATCACCTTGTCGCGGCCCTCGAGCAGCGCCCAGGCGCGCGCCGAGTGCACCAGCGCGAGCGCGGCGCGCGGCGAGAGGCCGACGACGTAGTCGGGCGAGCGGCGCGTGTGCTCGACGATCGCCTGCACGTAGTCGAGCAGCGCAGAGGAGACGTGCACCTTCTGCACGCCGGCCTGCAGCTCCATCAGCTCGGCGGGCGTCATGCACGGATCGAGCGTGGCGAGCAGGTCGCGCCGGTCGGTGCCGGTGAGGAGCGCGCGCTCGGCGTCGCGGTCCGGGTAGCCGAGCTCGATGCGCATCATGAAGCGGTCGAGCTGCGACTCGGGCAGCGGGAAGGTGCCGACCTGCTCGGAAGGGTTCTGCGTGGCGATGACGAAGAACGGCTCGGGCAGCTTGCGCGTCTCGCCCTCGGCGGTGACTTGGTGCTCCTCCATCGCCTCGAGCAGCGCCGACTGCGTCTTCGGTGTCGAGCGGTTGACCTCGTCGGCGAGGATCACTTGCGAGAAGATCGGGCCGGGGTGGAACTTGAAGCTGCCGCTGTCGCGCTCGTAGATCGAGACGCCGATGATGTCGGCGGGCAGCATGTCGCTGGTGAACTGGATGCGCTGGAAGTGCATCCCCAGCGTGCGCGCCAGGACGTGCGCCAGCGTCGTCTTGCCGACGCCGGGCAGATCCTCGATCAGCAGGTGGCCGCGGGCGAGCAGGCAGGCGAGGGCGAGGCGGACCTGGTTTTCCTTGCCGAGGATCACGGTGCTCGCGGCCGAAATCACCCGCGCGATCGGCTCGGATGCGGCGCGCGCCGCCGGAAATTCCGCCTTCAGGAGCATGCGGCCATTGTACTCGATGCGATAAGATGAAATGGCTATGGCCGTTGCATTCATCACGCACGCCGACTGTCTCAAGCACGAGATGGGCGCGCACCATCCCGAGCGGCCCGAGCGGCTGATGGCGATCGAGGACCAGCTGATTGCCTCCGGCGTCGGCGAGCACCTCGTGCGGCACGAGGCGCCGCTCGCCACCGACGAGCAGCTCGCGCGCGTGCACCCGCCGGACTACGTGCGCGCGATCCGCGACGCGGCGCCGCAGCGCGGCACCGTGCACCTCGATCCGGATACGGCGATGAATCCGTACAGCCTCAACGCCGCGTTGCGCGCCGCCGGAGCAGGTGTATTGGGCGTGGATCTGGTCTTGTCGAAGAAGAATTCGTCTTCTTTCTCGGCCGTTCGTCCACCTGGCCACCACGCCTGCCGCGCGCGGCCGATGGGCTTCTGCATCTTCAACAACGTCGCGGTGGCGGCGCGCCACGCGCTCGACGCGCACGGCCTCGAGCGCGTCGCGGTCGTCGACTTCGATGTGCACCACGGCAACGGCACCGAGGACATCTTCGAGGGCGACGAGCGCGTGCTGATGGCGTCCATCTTCCAGCACCCGTTCTATCCGTACAGCGGCACCGACAATCCCGCCTCGAACATGGTGAACGTCCCGCTCGCCGCCGGCTCGGGCGGCCGCGAGCTGCGCGAGGCGGTGACCGAGGCCTGGCTGCCGGCGCTCGACGAGTTCCGGCCGGAGCTGGTTGTCTTCTCCGCCGGCTTCGACGCGCACGTCGAGGACGACATGGCGATGCTGCGCTTCGTCGACTCCGACTACGCGTGGGTCACGCAGCAGGTGAAGGCGGTCGCCGAGCGGCACTCGAAGGGCCGCATCGTCTCGATGCTGGAAGGCGGCTACTCGCTGCCCGCGCTCGGTCGCAGCGCCGTGCAGCACCTGCGGGTGCTCGCCGGCCTGAACGCCTAGCTGCGCGTCAGCGCCGCGAGCGCGCGCCTGATCTCCGCCGCGAGCTCGGGCGAGGCGAGCATGCCGCACTCGGTGCCGCAGGCTCCGAGCAAGGGCACAGTCAAACACGCCTCGGCCACCAGCGAGGCCGACATCGTCCGCAGGATCTCGCGCAGCGACTCGTGCGCGTGATGCGCGCGCGGCGCGGAGTTGACGAGCGCGACCGGCTTGCCGGCGAAATCGTCCGCGCCCACCAGCCAGTCGAGCGCGTTCTTCATCACGCCGGAAACGCCGTGCGCATATTCGGGGCTGGCGACGAGGAGCGCGTCGGCGCTCGACACCGCCGAGCGCAGCGCAACCACGTGCGGCGGCAGGTCCGCCTCCAGGTCGGCGTTGAACAGCGGCAGCTCGCCGAGGCCGTCGAACAGCGCGATCTTCATCGGCGGCGGCGCGAGCCGGGCCGCGGCGCGGCAGAAGGCGGTGTTGATCGAGGCGGCCCGCAGGCTGCCGGAGAGCGCGAGGACGTTCAGTCGGCGTAGTGCGCGTAGGCCCTGGCGACCTTGCCGCTCGCAGCGAACTCGAACACCTCCGCAACCAGGCCACGGTGGCCCTGGTAGTACACCGTGATGCTGTTGACGCCCTCGAACACGTTCAGCAGCTCGAACTGCAGCGTCGGAATCACCTTGAGCGCCTTCGTCCAGTAAGCACGCGCGGCCGCCTTGCCCTTGAGCGTGCCCTTCGGCTCGCCGACGAGAACCTTGATGATCGGCGAGGACATCTCGAAGTCCTCCTCGTAGTGCGAGAGCACGCGCTCGACGTCGTGGGCATTCCACGCCTCGACCCACTCGATGGCGAACGCTTTGGCGAAGCCCGGGAGCATGGTCAGTAGGGCTTGCCGTCCTTGTGCGCGAATTGCCACCTGCCGTCGGCGAGCACCGCCTGGATGTCGTCGTCCGGGTAGCTGCCTTCGTCGCCCGGCGTGCGGTCGCCGACTTCGAGGTACGCCACTTCCTCGTCGGTCTCGTTGATCAGGCGGTGGGCGTCACCCGTGCCCGCCTTGAAGCCCGCGCACATGCCGGGCGCGAGCCGCGTGCGGCCGGCTTTGGTGTGGAGCGTCGGGCGGCCCTTCAATATGTAGATGAACTCGTCCTGCTTGGTGTGCGCATGGCGCAGCGACGACAGGCCGTTCGGCGCGAGCCGCGTCAGGTTGACGCCGAAGTTGGTGAGGCCGAAGAGATCGCCGAGCGGGTGCTTGCGCCGGCCCGCCATGCGCGAGGCGAACGGCTCGGGATAGCTGCTCTGCTTCGCTTTCGGCGGCGCCTCTTCGGCGACGATGGCGACGGGACGGCTTTCATTCTTCATGGATGATCCATTCTAGGAAGCAGAAGTAAAGGGATTGTCTCCCTTTGGTTTTCGCCGCGTAACGACGAGAGGAACGCTACCGCGCGGCGGCGGCGAGCGGATTCATGCGGGGACCGTCTCGAGGAGCTCGCCGGCGGCGGCGTCGAACGCGGCATTCTCGGCGGACACGATGCGCACGGCGCGTGCTTCCGGCAGCCGCACGAAGTTCTTGTGCGACGAGCGCTTGTACGCCGGGTCGTAGTGCTCGAGGAGCAGACGCTTGACTCCCTCTCGCCACTCGCCCCTTTCGCCGAGCGCCTTCCACTCGGCGATCTTGGCGCGGCCGTGCAGGGCGACCAGGCAGTCGAGCTGCGCGGCGAGGGCACGCTGGTCGGTCAGGAAATGGCGGTACTCCTCCACGAGGAGCGTCACGCGCGTATCCAGCTCGGTTTCCAGCTGCACGCACGGCGCCGCGCGCATCGCCTCGATCAGCGCGTCGGGCACCTGCAGCTCGCCGATCTTCTTCGACTCGCCCTCGACGAACACGCCGCGCGCGGGATCGAGCCGCCGCAGCTCGGCGAGCAGCCGGCTCTCGAACATCTTCTGCGCGGGCTGCGGCCGGTCGGGCAGGCCGCCGAGCACCGAGCCGCGGTGCGCGGCCAGCGCCTCGAGATCGAGCACTTGGCCGCCCTGGCGCGCGATCGCCGCGAGCAGCCGGCTCTTGCCGCTGCCGGTCGGGCCATGGATCACCAGGAACTGGAATTTCGACGGCAGCTCCTCGAGCTGCGCCACGACCCAGCGCCGATAGGCCTTGTAGCCGCCCTGCAGCGTCGTCGCCTCCCAGCCGATCTCGCGCAGGACGGCGGCCATCGCGCCGGAGCGCTTGCCGCCTCGCCAACAGTAGACGAGCGGCCGCCAGGTCTGCGGCTTGTCCTTGAACAGCGTCTCGACGTGCTGCGCGACGTTCTTCGCCAGCAGCGCCGCGCCGAGCCGCTTGGCGTCGAACTGCGACACCTGCTTGTAGAGCGTGCCGACCTGCGCGCGTTGTTCGTCGTCGAGCACCGGCGCCGACAGCGCACCGGGGATGTGGTCTTCGGCGTATTCCGCCGGCGAGCGCGTGTCGATGACGGTATCGAACGAAGCACCGTCGAAAGACGAAATATCCAGCGATTGCATACGATAAAATTCTACGCTCATGAACGCGCCCGAAGCTCCGTTCCCGAAAGTCCGCCTCACGCAGTTCAGCCACGGCGGCGGCTGCGGCTGCAAGATCGCGCCCGCCGTGCTCTCCGAAATCCTGGCCTCCAGCGGCCTCAAGGGGGCGTTGCCCAAGGATCTGCTGGTCGGCACCGAGACCGCCGACGACGCCGCGGTCTATCGCCTGAACGACACGCAGGCGCTCGTCGCCACTACCGATTTCTTCACCCCGATCGTCGACGACCCATTCGACTTCGGCCGCATCGCCGCCACCAACGCGATCTCCGACGTCTACGCGATGGGCGGCAAGCCCATCATGGCGCTGGCATTGGTCGGCATGCCGCTCGACAAGCTGCCAACCTCGGTGATCCGCGCCATCCTCGCCGGCGGCGAGTCGGTCTGCGCGGCGGCGGGCATCCCGGTCGCCGGCGGCCACTCGATCGACACGCTAGAACCCATTTACGGATTGGTCGCTCTGGGAATCGTCGATCCGAAGAAAATAAAGAGGAACAGCACTGGCAAACCCGGCGACGCGCTGGTCCTCGGCAAGCCGCTCGGGGTCGGCATCCTGTCGGCGGCGCTGAAGAAGGGGACGCTGTCCGAGCAGGGCTACCGGCAGATGGTCGAATGGACCACCAAGCTCAACACGCCGGGCGAGGCGCTCGCCGATCTGGCGGAGGTGCACGCGCTGACGGATGTGACCGGCTTCGGCTTCGCCGGGCACCTGCTGGAGATTTGCCGGGGTTCGGGTCTTGCCGCCGAAGTGCGTTTCGAGAATTTGCCGCTCATTCCCGAAGCTCTCGATTGGGCAAAGCAGGGCGTCGCCACTGGCGCCTCGGACCGCAACTGGAAAGGCTACGGCGCCGAGGTTTCGCTGCCGGGCGGATTCGAGGACTGGAAGCGGAAACTGC
Source organism: Burkholderiales bacterium (assembly GCA_036496555.1). Taxonomy (GTDB): domain Bacteria; phylum Pseudomonadota; class Gammaproteobacteria; order Burkholderiales; family SG8-39; genus SCGC-AG-212-J23. The sequence goes on from DASXKY010000149.1 coordinate 5,223, forward strand.
TTTCGGATCCCCAGACGAGCGGAGGACTCCTGGTAGCTTGCGACAAAGATTCGGTTGCTCGGGTATTGAAGATCTTCTCCGACAAAGGTTTTGCCGAAGCCCGCGTTGTCGGAAGCCTCTCCAAAGGTCCCGCCAGGCTGACGATTACTTGAGCAGTGGCTTGAGCGCCGTCCACACGCGCTCGAGCATCAGCGGCTGCGCCGCCTCGGTGGGATGGATGCGGTCGGCCTGGAACAGGTCGGGCCGGTCCAGATCGATCAGAAGGAAAGGAACCAGCGCGGTATCGCGGGTCTTCGCCAGTTCGCCAAAAACGGCCGCGAAGGCCTCGGTGTAATCGGGCCCATAGTTCGGCGGAATGCGCATTCCGACGAGCACCACCCGAGCGCCGGCCTTGCGCGACTGCTCGATCATCGCGTCGAGGTTGGCCTTCATCTGCGCGATCGGCAGGCCGCGCAGGCCGTCGTTGCCGCCGAGCTCGAGGATCACGATTGCGGGCCGATGGCGCTCGAGCGCCGCGTGCAGGCGCGAGCGGCCGCCGGCGGTGGTATCGCCCGAGACGCTCGCGTTGGCGACGATATAATCCAGCCGCTCGCGCTTGAGCTGCTCGCCGAGCAGCGCCACCCAGCCGCGCGCCTGCGCGATGCCGTATGCAGCGGACAGGCTGTCACCCAGGACCAGGATGGTTTTCTGCGCCGCCGCCGGCGCGGCGGACGCAAGGAGCATGCAGAACAGCAGCGTTTTGATCGCGCGGGGCATCGGCAAGACGGTGACGAGCGGCAGCTCGCCGCTGGTCATTCTGCGCGAGATCGACCTCGCGGTCACGCGCGGCGAGGCGGTCGCGGTGGTTGGCGCCTCGGGCTCCGGCAAGTCGACGCTGCTCGCCATCCTCGCCGGCCTCGACACACCGACCAGCGGCTCGGTCGAGCTCGACGGCGCGGACCTTTTCGCGCTCGACGAGGACGCCAGAGCCGAGCTGCGCGGCCGCAGCGTCGGCTTCGTGTTCCAGTCGTTCCAGCTGCTGCCCGCCCTGGACGCGCTCGAGAACGTGATGCTCCCTCTCGAATTGTCGAATCACCCTCAGGCTGAACAGCTTTCAAAAGAGATACTCGTCAGGGTAGGGCTGGGTGAAAGGCTCCACCACTATCCGAAGCATCTCTCCGGCGGCGAGCAGCAGCGCGTGGCGCTCGCGCGCGCGTTCGTGGTGCGGCCGCAGGTGCTGCTCGCCGACGAGCCGACCGGCAGCCTCGATGCCGCCTCGGGCGAGAGCGTCATCGAGCTGCTGTTCCAGATGAACCGCGAGTACGGCACCACGCTGGTCCTCGTCACGCACGACGAGAACCTCGCCGCGCGCTGCGCGCGCACCGTACGCCTCGTGGCCGGAGCTATCACGTGAAGCAGTCGTGGCGCATGCTCGCGCGCGACTGGCGCGCGGGCGAGCTGCGGATCCTCGCCGCGGCTGTGGTAATCGCGGTGGCGAGCGTGACGAGCGTCGCCTTCTTCGCCGACCGTATCGGCCGCGCGCTCGAGCGCGACGCGCACCAGCTCCTCGGCGCGGACCTGGTGCTGGTCTCCGATCATCCGTGGCCCGACGCCGTCGCGGCGGAGATCCGCGGCCGCGGGCTGGAGGAGGCCGCTGCGCTCAACTTCATGAGCATGGCGATCGCCAACGGCCACAATCAGCTCGCCGGCGTGAAGGCGGTGACGCCGTCGTACCCGCTGCGCGGCAAGCTGCGCACGGCGCCCTCGCCGGGCGCGCCGGATGCCCCGGCGACGCAGGGGCCGAAGCGAGGCACGGTGTGGCTCGAGGAGCGCCTGGTGAGCGGGCTCGGCGCGCCGGTCGGCTCGAAGCTGCGCCTGGGCCGCGCCGAGCTCGAAGTGGCCGCCGTGCTCACGCTCGAGCCCGAGCGCAGCGCCAACTTCTTCAACATCGCGCCGCGGCTGATGATGAACGCCGACGACGTCCCGGCGACCGGCCTGGTGCTGCCGGGGAGCCGGATCAGCTACTACCTCTATGCGGCAGGCCCGCGCGATCGCGTCGACGTGCTCGAAGCGTCGCTCAGGCCCCGCCTCGAGCGCGGCCAGCGGCTCGACAACCTCGAGACCGGCCGGCCGGAAGTGCGCCAGTCGATCGAGCGCGGCCGCAGCTTCCTCGCACTGACGGCGCTGCTCGCCGCGATCCTCGCCGGCGTGGCGATCGCGCTCGGCACGCGGCGCTTCGTCGAGCGCCACCTCGACGGCTGCGCGGTGCTGCGCTGCCTCGGCGCGACGCAAGGCAGGATCGTCGCGCTCTACGGCGGCGAGTTCGCGATCCTCGGCGCCGGTGCGTCCCTCGTCGGCGTGCTGGCGGGATTCGGCGCCCACGCAGTCGTCGCCGAGACTCTGGCGGGCATCATGCGCACCGACCTGCCGGCGCCAAGCCTGCTGCCTGCCGTCCAAGGCTTCCTCGTCGGCCTCGCGCTTCTGCTCGGCTTCGCGCTGCCGCCGCTCCTGCAGCTGAAGGATGTTCCGGCGGCCCGCGTTATCCGCCGCGAGACAGGCGGCGCGAAGCGTGCGGCGATCGGTTCCTATCTCGTCGGCGCGCTGGCGCTCGCCGGCCTCTTGATCTGGCAGGCGGGCGACCCGAAGCTCGGCGGCTATGTCGTGGGCGGCTTCAGCGCAGCGATCGCGGTGTTCTTCGGCATCGCCTGGGCGGCGCTGCGCATGCTGACCTGGCCGCGGCTGGTGCGCCTGCTCGGGCCGCGGCTGCGCTACGGCCTCGCCAACCTGCGGCGCCACTCGCGCGGCAACGCGGTGCAGGCGGCGACCCTCGCTCTCGGACTTACCGCGGTGCTGCTCCTCGCCTTCACGCGCAACGACCTGGTCGACGCCTGGCGGCGCGCCGCGCCGCCCGACGCGCCGAACCGCTTCCTGATCGGGGTGCAGCCGGAGCAGCTGCGCCCGGTGCAGCGCTTCCTCGAGGAGCGCGGGGTCGCCGTTCCGGACCTCTATCCGATGGTGCGCGGCCGCGTGGTGGCGCTCAACGGCCGCCCGGCGAGCGAGAACGACTACACCGAGGAGCGCGCGCGGCGCCTGATGGAGCGCGAGTTCAATCTCTCCTACATGGAGCAGGCGCCCGCGCACAACCGCATCGTCGCCGGCAAGTGGTTCGCGCCGGACGCGCGCGAGGTCTCGGTCGAGCAGGGCGTCGCCGAGCGCCTTGGCTGGAAGCTCGGCGACGAGCTCACATTCGACATCGGCGGCGAGCGCTTCAGCGCCGCCATCGGCTCGCTGCGCAAGGTGAAGTGGGACTCGATGAAGGTGAACTTCTTCGTCATCGCGCCGCCCAAGCTGCTCGCCGGCTACGCGACCAGCTTCGTCACCTCCTTCCGCCTGGAGCCGGGCAACGAGGCGATGGTGAACGACCTCGCCGCGCGTTTCCCCAACCTCACCGTGGTCGACGTCGGTGCGGCGATGCGCGAGGTGCAGACGGTGGTCGACCAGCTGGTCGAGGCGGTGCAGTTCATCTTTCTCTTCGCGCTCGGCGCCGGGCTGCTGGTGCTGTACGCGGCTCTCGTTGCGACGGAAGACGAGCGCCGCCGCGAAGCAGCGGTGATGCGCGTCTTCGGCGCCTCGCGCGCGCAGGTCGCCGGCGCGCAGCGCGCCGAATTCCTCGCCATGGGCCTGCTCGCCGGCGCGCTCGCCACGCTCGGCACTGCGCTGATCGGCCAGCTCCTCGCGCGGCGGGTCTTCGAGCTCGACCTGCCGCCCTCGCTCGCGCTGCTCGCCGCCGGCCCGCTCGCCGGCCTGGCGCTCCTCTCGCTCAACGCTTGGCTCTCGTCGCGTAAGGTGCTGCGCGCGTCGCCCGCGCTAACCTTGAGGGACTCGGTCTAGCTCGGATCCCGGCTCGCGCTCGTATTGAGGGCAGTCCCGGTTGTGCGGCGCTCCCTTCACCGTTTTCACGCAGATGTAGCCGCACTCCCACGGCACCACCGTATATCTATAGAGGCGCGAGGACAGGTGCCGGCAGGTCGCGCAAACGCCGCTTGGGGCTTCCATACTGGAAGCTTATCCAGTATGCTGCCGCGATGGTCGAAACCCTCCTGGTCCTGACTCTGGTGACGGCCATTTCGACCGCGGGCCTGCTCGGCGTATTCGTGGTGCGCGCGAGGAGCGCCGAACGCGAGGCGCGCGAAGAGCTTTCGCGCAGCCTCGCGACCTTCAGCCAGACGCTCAGCGCCCAGATCGGCTCCGTCGCCGGGGTGCAGAACGCACAGTTCGAGACGCTGCGCGGCGCAGTCGAGCAGCGCCTGGAGCGGATCCAGCAGGACAACTCGTCGAAGCTCGAACAGATGCGCCAGACCGTGGACGAGAAGCTGCACGCCACGCTCGAGAAGCGCCTGTCGGAATCCTTCAAGCAGGTGTCCGACCGCCTCGAGCAGGTGCACAAGGGCCTGGGCGAGATGCAGACGCTGGCCGCCGGCGTGGGCGACCTCAAGCGCGTGCTGTCCAACGTCAAGGCGCGCGGCGTCTTCGGCGAGACCCAGCTCGCCGCCTTGCTCGAGCAGGTGATGGCGCCGGAGCAGTACGAGAAGAACGTGGCGACGCGGCCCGGCTCGAGCGCGCGGGTGGAGTTCGCCATCAAGCTGCCGGGGCGCGACGGCGACGGGCCAGTGCTGCTGCCCATCGACGCCAAGTTTCCGATCGAGGATTACCAGCGGCTGCAGGCCGCGCAGGAAGCCGGCGACAAGGCGGCGCTCGAGATGGCCGAGAAGGCGCTCGAGGCGCGCGTCAAGTTCGAGGCCAAGACCATCGCCGAGAAGTACGTCGAGCCGCCGCATACCACCGATTTCGCGCTGCTCTATCTGCCGTTCGAGAGCCTGTTCGGCGAGGTGCTGCGCAGGCCCGGCCTGTTCGACCAGGTCCAGCGCCAGTTCCGCGTGACGATCTGCGGACCCACCAACCTGCTCGCCTACCTCAACAGCCTGCAGATGGGTTTCCGCACGCTGGCCATCCAGCAGCGCTCCTCGGAAGTGTGGAAAGTGCTCGGCACGGTAAAAGCGGAGTTCGGCAGGTTCGCCGAGGTGCTGGCGAACACCAAGCGCCAGTTGCAGACCGTGGCGAACACCATCGATCAGGCCGAGGTGCGCACGCGCCAGATCGAGCGCAAGCTGAAGGACGTCGAGGTGATGCCCGGCGAGACGACGCAGGAAGACCTGCAGCTCGAAGAGAAGTCCGCCGGTCTGGTGCGCCTGCCCAAGGCGTAGTTCTACCGGAGCGACGTTCCGCGGCGACAACGAAATAATCGAGCGAAAGCGGAATAAGTTTCAGGAACCGGGCCTTGATTTTGCTGCCTGAATTTGAGGCGGCACTATGCCCCTCTCTCTCCGCTTCGTCATTCCGCTCGCGCTGGCGCTCGCCGCCATCGCCTACGCCGTGGTCCCGGTCGTGGACCGGCTCACCTTCCAGTGGTTCGTGCGCGACCTCGACGCGCGCGGCCAGCTGATCGCCAAGACTTCGCAGGACACGCTGGTCGAGCTGCTGCGCGAGCCGAAGAGCGCGCGCCCGCGGATGCTGCGCTACTTCGACCGCATCGTGCAGGGCGAGCGCGTGTACGCCCTCGGCTTTTGCGACCGCGCCGGGCGCCTCGCCTACGCCACCGCCGGCTTCCCAGGCGCCGTGCGCTGCGGCGACGTGGCGAGCGCGGAGGAGCGGAACTCGGTGCTGCAGCTCGCCGACGGCCCGCTGCACGTCTCGGCCAACCCGATTGTCGCCGACAACGCGCTGCTCGGCACACTGGTGGTGGTGCACGACATGAGCATCGCGCAGCGGCGCAGCTCCGACACGCGCAAGTACATCCTTTACCTCTTCGCCGGAATCGCCACCGTGGTCGCGCTGATCACGGTAGTGATCGCCGAGATCAGCTGGCGAGGCTGGATCGCCGGGATGCGCGCGCTCCTGAAGGGCGAGACATTGCTGCGCTCGCCGATCGAGCGGGCGAGCGCGCCCGAGCTCGACACTTCGCCGGAGCTCCGGCCGATCGCGCGCGACCTGCAGGCGCTGGTGCGCGACCTCGAGACCGAGCGCCGGGCGCGCGACGAGAGCCAGACCACCTGGGGCCCGGATGCGCTGCGCCACATCCTGCGCCAGGACCTGAAGGGCGACGAAGTGCTGATCGTCTCCAACCGCGAGCCCTACATCCACACCCGGCGCAAGGACAACGTGATCGAGATCCAGCGCCCGGCGAGCGGTCTGGTCACTGCGTTGGAGCCTATCGTGCGCGCCACCTCGGGCACCTGGATCGCACACGGCGCCGGCTCGGCCGACCGCGACACGGTCGACCGCCACGATCACGTGATGGTGCCGCCCGAGCATCCGGCTTACCGCATCCGGCGCGTGTGGCTGTCGAAGGAGGAAGAGCAGGGCTATTACTTCGGTTTCGCCAACGAGGGCCTGTGGCCGCTGTGCCACATCGCGCACACGCGGCCTGTGTTCCGCGCGCCCGACTGGGAGTACTACCAGACGGTCAACCAGCGCTTCGCCGACGTGGTCGTCGACGAGGCGCGCACCGACGATCCGATCATCCTCGTGCAGGACTATCACTTCGCGCTCCTGCCGCGCATGGTGCGCGAGCGACTGCCGCGCGCCACCATCATCACCTTCTGGCACATCCCCTGGCCCAACCCCGAGGCGTTCGGCATCCTGCCCTGGCGCGAGGAGGTCCTCGAGGGCCTGCTCGGCTCGTCGATCCTCGGTTTCCATACACAGTTCCACTGCAACAACTTCTTCGACACGGTCGACCGCTTTCTCGAGGCGCGCGTAGACCGCGAGACTTTCTCCATCTCGCACGGCGGCGAGACAACGGAAGTGCGCCGGTACCCGATCTCGATCGAATGGCCGCCGGCCGCGCTGCAAGTGCAGCCGCCGGTCGAGGAGTGCCGCCAGCGCGTGCACGAGCGCCTCGGGCTCGCGCCGGAGGTGAAGCTGGGCGTTGGCGTCGACCGGCTCGACTACACCAAGGGGATCCTCGAGCGCTTCATGGCGATCGAGCGGCTGCTCGAGCTCGAGCCGCGCTGGATCGGCCACTTCGCTTTTCTCCAGGTGGCGGCGCCCTCGCGCTCCTCGATCGACGAGTACCAGAACCTGGATGCGCGGGTGCGCGCGCTCGCCGAGCGGATCAACGCACGCTTCGCCAAGGACGGCTATCAGCCGATCGTACTGAAGATCGAGCACCACGACGCGGCGCAGGTCTACGAGCTCTACCGCGCGGCGGAGCTGTGCTACGTGTCGAGCCTGCACGACGGCATGAACCTGGTGGCGAAGGAATACGTCGCTGCGCGCGACGACGAGCAGGGCGTGCTGATCCTGTCGCAGTTCACCGGCGCCGCGCGCGAGCTGGCCGAGGCGCTGATCGTCAATCCGTACGACATCGAGCAGAGCGCGGCGGCGATGCACCTCGCGCTCACCATGTCGCCCGACGAGCAGCGCGCGCGCATGCGCAGCATGCGCAGCCTGGTGCAGGAGTTCAATGTCTATCGCTGGGCGGGGCGCATGCTTCTCGACGCCGCGCGCATGCGCCATCGTCGCCGGGTGCTCTCCCCCGGACGCGTGGCGCTCGCGCGCCGCCAGGCGGGGGCCGGCTGACGATGCCGCCGTTCGGCAGGAACTGGGCGTTCTTCCTCGACATCGACGGCACGCTGTTCGACATCGTCGCGCTGCCCGCCGCGGTGCGCGCCGGCGCCGCGGACTTCGAGCTGCTCACCGCGCTGTACGAGGCCGCCGGCGGCGCCGTCGCGCTGGTGAGCGGCCGGCCGATCGCCGGCATCGACAAGATTTTCGCGCCCCTCAAGTTGCCGGCGGCCGGCCAGCACGGTGTCGAGCGGCGCGACGCGCGCGGACGCGTCCACCGCCACGCCATGCCGAGCGAGCTGTGGCAGGAGGCGATCGCGCCGCTGCGCCGCTACGCCACGGCGCACGAAGGCATCATCTTCGAGGACAAGGGTCTGTCCCTCGCGCTGCACTTCCGGCTCGCGCCGCAGCTCGAGAAGGCGGTGCGGGGGCTGATGCGCGAGGCCGCCGGCCGCCTTGGCGAGCGCTACGAGCTCCTGCCGGGAAAGATGGTGCTCGAGCTGCGGCCGAGCGGCCGCGACAAGGGCGTCGCGATCGAGGAGTTCATGCGCGAGAAGCCGTTCGCGCGCAGGAAGCCGGTATTCCTCGGCGACGACCTCTCCGACGAATACGGCTTCACGCTCGTCAACCGGCTCGACGGCCACTCCGTGAAGGTGGGCGCCGGGACGAGCGCGGCGCGCTGGAGCGTGCCGGATCCGGCGGCGGCGCGGACCTGGCTGGCGCAGTGGGTCGAAGCAGCTTCAGGTCGCGTGCCAGCGCATTGAAGGCCTCTTCGCGCTCGCCTTCGTCGCGCAGGCGCAGGATCGCGGAGGGGTGCAAGGTGGCGAATACGCGCGGCGCGTGCGGGCTGTCGACCAGCTTGCCGCGCGACACCGAAACCCTGAACTGCGGCCCGAGCAGCGCCTTGGCGGCGGTGGCGCCGAGGCAGCAGATCGCTTCGGGCCGGATCGCCGCGATCTCGCCCTCGAGCCAGGGATGGCAGGCTTCGATCTCGCGCTGCGCGGGTGTTTTGTGCAGGCGACGCTTGCCGCGCGGCTGCCATTTGAAATGCTTCACGGCGTTGGTCACGTAGAGCGTGCCGCGGTCGACGCCGGCGGCCTGCAGCGCGCGGTCGAGCAGGCGCCCGGCCGGGCCGACGAAGGGCAGGCCGCGGCGGTCCTCCTCGTCGCCGGGCTGCTCGCCCACCAGCATCACGCGGGCATGCGGATCGCCGGCGCCGAAGACCGTCTGCGTCGCGTTCGCGTAGAGCGGACAGTTGCGGCAGTGTTTCGCTTCCTCGCGCAGCACCTTCAGCGACGCAGCCATGCCCTTAGAATCGGCCTTTCTCGGGAGGGTTCCATGAAAAAGGGATTGCTGGTCGTTTTGGCGCTCGCGGCGTCGCCCGCCGTGGCGCAGCAGGATTTTTCCAAGGTCGAGATCGAGGCAACCAAGCTGTCGGACAGCGCCTGGCTGCTGGTCGGCGCCGGCGGCAACATCGGCCTGTCGGTCGGCAGCGATGGGGTGGTGATGATCGACGACCGGTTCGCGCGAGGAAGCGCATGTCGACCGACGGCGCGACCCAGTTCCTCAAGATGGACTTCAAAGCCTCGCCGGCCGTGGCGCTGCCGGTGATCACCTTCACCCGCGATGCGGCGTTCCACCTGAACGGCGAGGACCTGAGCATCCTGCACGCGCCCGCGGCGCACACCGACGGCGATGCCATCGTGCGCTTCACGAAGAGCAACGTCATCCATATGGGCGATACGTTCTTCAACAAGCTCTATCCGTTCATCGACTACTCGAGCGGCGGCAGCGCGCAGGGCATGATCGCCGCGGCCGACCGCGTGCTGAAGATCACCGACGACCACACCAAGATCATCCCCGGCCACGGGCCGCTCGGCACTAAGGCCGACCTCAAGATCTATCGCGACATGATGGCGACGATCTCCAAGCGGGTCGGCGACCAGGTGAAGACCGGCAACACGCTGCAGCAAGTCCTCGCCTCGAAGCCGACGAAGGAATACGACGCGCAATGGGGCAAGGGATTCCTCGACCCGGAGCGCTTCGTCACCATGCTCTACGAAGGGATGCGAAAGAAGTGATCAAGCGCATCGCGATCCTCACCAGCGGAGGGGACGCGCCGGGCATGAACGCCGCGGTGCGCGCGGTGACGCGCGGTGCGCTGGCGAAGGGCTGGGAGCCCTTCGCGGTGCGCAACGGCTACGCGGGGCTCCTCGCCGGCCACATCGAGCCGCTCGCCGCGCGCGACGTCGGCGGCATCGTGCAGCAAGGCGGCACGGTGCTCGGCAGCGCGCGCTGCCCGGAGTTCATGGAGCCCGCAGGGCGCCAGCAGGCCCTTTCCAATTTGAAGAAATTGGAGATAAGCGCCTTGGCGGTCATCGGCGGCAACGGCTCGCAGACCGGCTCGGCGACGCTGGCGCGCGAGGGCTTCGCGGTCGTCGGCGTGCCTTCCACCATCGACAACGACCTCTACGGCAACGACGTCAGCATCGGTGCCGACACCGCGATCAACGTCACGCTGGAGGCGATCGACCGCCTGCGCACCACCGCGTCGTCGCACCAGCGCGCCTTCGCCGTCGAGACGATGGGCCGCGACTGCGGATACATCGCCCTCATGTCGGGTATCGCCGGCGGCGCCGAGGTCATCGCGCTGCCCGAGCACGAGCTGCGGCCCGCGGATCTGGCCGAGCGGCTGCGCGACGCCTATCGCCGCGGCAAGACCCACGCGCTGGCGGTGATCGCCGAAGGGGCGAAGTGCGGCGTGCACGAGCTGATGGACTATTACGGCGCGCACCGCGAGTCGATCGGCTTCGAGCTGCGCGTGACGCGCCTCGGCCACGTCGTGCGCGGCGGCGCGCCGGGCGCGGCCGACCGCATTCTTGCCACGCGCCTGGGCGCGGCGGCGGTGGAGGCTCTCGCCGCGGGGCGCCACGGCGTCCTGGTCGGCATCGTGCGCAACGACGTGGCGCTCACGCCGCTCGCCGAGATCGCCGGCCGCACGCGGCCGGTGGACACCGCGCTGCTCGACCTCGCGCGCGTGATGGCTATCTAGGAACGACGGGAGCGAACGTCGCCACCGGCTGGGTCTGGCCGCGCACCGGGTCGACGCCCACCGATCGCCACTCGAACCGCGCCCCCGTCGCGGTGCGCGTCGCTTCGGAAACGAGGATCGGCACGCGGTGCCGCTTGGTCAGCCCCTCGATGCGCGAGGCGAGGTTCACCGCGTCGCCCACTACCGTGTACTCGCGGCGGCGCGCCGAGCCGATATCGCCGACGGTCACCGTGCCGGTGTGCAGCCCGACGCCGATCTCGATGTCGCGCTGGCCGCGCGCGGCGCGCTCGCGGTTGAACTCCTCGAGCGCGCGCAGCAAATCGAGCGCACAGGCCACCGCGCGCGCAGCGTGGTCGGGCTGGTCGAGCGGCGCGCCGAAATAGGCGAGCATGCCGTCGCCGATGAACTTGTCGAGCGTGCCGTCGTGGCGGAACACCACCTCCGACATCGTGGTGTGGAAAGCGTTGAGGAACTCGACCGTCTCCTCGCTGGTCAGCGCGGCGGCGAGGGCGGTGAAGTCGCGGATGTCCGAGAACAGCAGCGTCACCTCGCGCGCGCCGCCGCTGCCGGCCGCCTCGCCGGTGCGAATGCGCTCGACCACCGCCGGCGCGAAGTAGCGCGACAGGCGGTCGGTCTGGCTACGCTCGGCGAGCGCGGCGCGCAGGAGTGAGACGTTGCGCCGGGAGAGATACCCCGCGGCGCCCGCCGCGGCGCCGCCGATCACCAGCACGTCGAACATGACGTAGGGAATGTCGGCCAGCGCGAGCAGGAGCAGCTCGAGCGCGGCCGCGGTGCCGGCGGTTGCATAGATGTTCCGCCGCCGCAGGGAGAGCTGCGAGGCGATGACGACGAAGAGGAAGATGCTGAACGTGAAGGTGGCGATCACCAGGACGCGGTGCGGTGCGGTCGCTACCGAGATCGCCTGGTACTGGATGACGAAGATCAGCGGCAGGTCGATCAGCGGCAGCGCGAACCAGGAGAACCGGCTCGCGGCCGGGCGGCGCCGGATGGCGAGGTACAGCCCGACGGCGAAGGCCGCGTACAGCGCGAGCGGCAGGATGCGGGCGACCGGCGACGGGTAGCCGGCAATCAGCCCGAACCAGATGCTGAGCGCGAGAAAGGCGGGCACCATCAGCGCGCGCAGCGCCGCGATGCGCCGCGCGCTGCGCATGCGCTCCTCGTCGAACAGCCGGCGAAACTCGCTCGCCTGCGAAGCGTCGGCCCTGCCCGCCGCCATGGTCCTCCCGGACCGGATATTAGCGGGCCGCCGCGAAGTAGCGGTTGATTCCGGTGGTGAGCTTGTCGGCGGAGACGCCGTAGAGGTGTAGCGAGACGAGCGGCTTGTCGCCGCGGTTCGCCACGCGGTGCACGATGCGGCCCTCGAGGTCGCGGTCGGCGATATCGCCCGGGCGGTAGACGGTGCTCTTCAGCGGCTGCAGCTCGGCCGTGAACTGCTCCTCGGTGAGTTCGCCCTCGGCGACGCCGAAGGCGCACCAGACGCGATGGCCGTGCATGGCGCTCTGCTGTCCGGGCAGCCAGGTGATGGCGGTGACGACGAAATCGCCGTGCGGATCGACGTAGATCAGGTGCCGCATGTAGCCCGTAGGATCGCCGACGCGGTGCTCGGGGCGCAGCCACGCCGGGTTGCGCAGCGCGAAGCCCAGCTGCTTGGCGAGCCCGCTCCAGTTCCGCTGCTTCGCCGCGCCGGCGAGGAGCGCGAGGTTGGGATGGATCGGCGCGCTCATGCCAGTCCCTCGAAGAGCTGGACCTGCACCGGCTCGCCGGCGGCCACGGCGCCGCGCTCGTGCTCGAGCACGATGAAGCAGTTCGCCTCGGCCATGGAGCGCAGCACGCCCGAACCCTGCTGGCCGGTGGTGCGCACGCGCCACTCGCCGCCTTCGCGATAGAGCACGCCGCGCTGGTACTCCGTGCGCCCGGGCACTTTGCGCATCTTCTCGGCTGCGGTGGCTTTCAGGAGCGGAATCGCGAAGTCGTCGGTACGGCCGGAAAGATACAGCAGCGCATCGCGCACGAACTGGTAGAAAGTCACCATCACGGCCACCGGGTTGCCCGGCAGGCCGAAGAGGAACGCCTCGCCGATGCGCCCGAAAGCCATCGGCCGGCCCGGACGCATCGCGATCTTCCAGAACAGCACCTCGCCCAGCTCGGCCATCAGCTGCTTCACGAAATCGGCCTCGCCGACCGAGACGCCGCCGGTGGTGATCACCGCATCCGCCTGCGCCGCCGCCTTCTGGAACGCCTTCTTCAGCTGCTTCGGATCGTCCCGCACCACGCCCAGGTCCTCGATCGCCACGCCGAGCTGGGAGAGCATGCCGTACAGCGTGTAGCGGTTCGAATCGTAGACTTCGCCTGCCTTCAGCTTGGTGCCGATCGACGCGAGCTCGTCGCCGGTCGAGAAAAACGCGACGCGCAATTTTCTTTTGACTTTTACATCGGCAATTCCAAGGGAGGCGATCAGGCCGAGCTCGGCCGGCCGCAGCCACGTGCCGGGCTGCAGCACCGGCACGCCGACCTTCAGGTCCTCGCCGGCATAGCGCACGTTCTGCTTGGCCTTCTGGCCGGGCGGAACGACGATCGTTCTGCCTTCGGTCTTGACGATTTCCTGGATCACGACGGTGTCGGTGCCCTGCGGCATTACGGCGCCCGTCATCACGCGCACGCACTGCGCGGCGCCAACCTTGCCCTCGAAGGGCCGGCCGGCGAGTGCCGTGCCGAGTTCTTCCAGACGCGTCTCGACTTCCGCCAGATCGGCAAAGCGAACGGCATAGCCGTCCATCGCCGTGTTGTCGTGGGACGGCACGTTGATCTGCGGCACGATCTCCTGCGCGAGCACGCGGCCAAGGCCCATGCGCACGGGCACGCTTTCCGTCTCCTTGATGGGCGCGAGCACCGAAAGGATCGCCTCGCGCGCCTTGTCGGCGCGCAGCGCGCTGGGGTCGTAGCCGTCGAGGCAGCTGATGGTGTCGATGAGCTTCATGCCTTGCCCAGCTCCTCAAGCGTATTGATGTTGCGGAACGCCTCCGCCTCGTCGTCGAAGGGCACTTCGACGACCTTCAGCGACGCGTACCACGCGTCGATCTTGCGTCCGCCGCCTTCCAGGAAGGCTTGCAGATTCCTGCGCAGCGAGGTCCTGAGC
>DASXKY010000150.1:0-8777 GCA_036496555.1 Burkholderiales bacterium
GTGCTGCTTGAGCGCGCGGCGCTGAGAGCGGTTGGCGTCGAATTCTCCGGCCGGGATGCGCACCGGCACGCAGGCGCGGCACGCGTCGCAGTGCGGCCGGTAGGTAAAGATGCCGCTGCGGCGGAAGCCGGCCTTGACCAGGTCGCCGTAGAGCTCGGTGTTGATCAGATGAGACGGCGTCGCCACCTGCGAGCGCGCCATGCGGTCCGGCAGATAGCTGCACGGATACGGCGCGGTCACGTAGAACTGCAGTACGGCGTGCGGCAGGTCGTTAAGTCTCGACAAGGCTCCACTTTCCAGGAAGCTCTGCGTAGTTTACCAACGTGGCGACGCGGCGCAAAAACGCTCGCCGGGGGATCGCCCTGGCGCCGAGCGAGGCGAGCAGCGGGGTGTCCACCTGGCAGTCGATCAGCGGGAACCCTCGCGCCTTGAGGAACGCGACGAGGCGGACCAGCGCGACCTTCGAGGCGTCGGTGGCGTGCGAAAACATCGATTCTCCGTAGAACATGCGCCCGATCGCCACCCCGTACAACCCGCCGACCAGATCACTTTCGCGCCAGGTCTCGAAGGAATGGGCATAGCCGGCCTCGTGCAGGGCCAGGTAGGCGGCTTGCATTTCCTTTCCGAGCCAGGTTTGCTCCCTCGCAGAGCAGCCCTTCAGGACCCGGGAAAAGGCGCTGTCGATCCTGAGCTCGTAGCCCTTGTTGCGCAGGTTCTTGGCGAGGGAGCGCGGCACTTTCAGCTCGTCACAGAAAAGCACCATGCGCGGGTCGGGCGACCACCAGAGCGGCGGCTCGCCGCCCGAATACCAGGGGAAGATGCCATGGCGGTAAGCCTCAAGCAGCCGGCGTACCGACAACTCGCCGCCGGCGGCGAGCAGGCCGTTCGGATCCTTCAGGGCCTTCTCGACCGGCGGAAAGGCGTCGCCGGCGCCGAGCCAGGTCAGCACTTCACTTGCTGGCGGCAGTAGTTTTCGAGCTCTACCACCGTCGTGCTGCCCTGCACCGGGCGGCGCGGCGCACTGTCGCCTTCCAGCGTCAGGCGGAACTCGTACTTGGTGAAGAACTCGTTGAACATTTCGCCGCCGAGTGTACCCACCGCGTAGACCTCGTCCTCCGCGGCGTCCCACTCCAGCAGGATCGCGGCGAGCGGCTGTGGCGCGGGGCCCGCCACCACGCGGCCGCCTTCGGCCGGATCGTACTGGCTGTGCTCCGAGCAGCAATGGATGACGTTGGGGATGCGGTTGCTCGCGCTGGTGCCCGGCCGGTAGCTGATGAAACTGATTTCCCGCGTCGGGTACGTCAGCTTGTGCGCGCAGATCGCCGAATAGGCGACGACCGAGCGACCGGCGCCGACGCCGCCGCGCCACTCGTAGGGCTGGTTGTCGAGCGTCTTCAGCTGCGCCGAGGCCTTCGCCGGCCTGCCGAGGTTCAGCAGGAAGCACGGCGTGGCCGCATACGGGTAGTGGAAGATGAGGTTGGTGTTGGCGGGAATCGCCTTCGTCCGCAGCGGGCCGCCCTTGCTATCGACGAGCTTCGCGCGCCGGTAGAGCTGCGGCCTGGCGTCGGCCGCGACCACCGGCGCGCCGCCGATCGCCGCCGCGCCGGCGGCGCAGGCCTTCAGGAAACTACGGCGCTCCATGCGCTCACAGGTTATAGCCTTTTTCGTTGTGCAGCACCGTGTCGAGGCCTTCGGTTTCTTCTTCGCCCGTTACGCGCATGCCGACCATCGCGTCGCACGCCTTGAGCAGCGCGAGCGTGAGCACGCCCGACCACGCCGCAGTCGCCAGCACGCCGCAGAGCTGCACCAGCATCTGGTCGGCCATGGTGACCTTCTCCGGGTAGCCGGCGCCGTTGAAGTAGGCGGAGACGAATACGCCGGTGAGCAGCGTCCCCAGCAGGCCGCCGACGCCATGCACCGGGAAGACGTCGAGCGAATCGTCGATGGCGAGCACGCGCTTCATGTAGCTCGTGGCAAAGAAGCAGACCACGCCCGCGGCGCCGCCGATGACGAGCGCGCCGATCGGGCCGACGAAGCCCGAGGCCGGAGTGATGGTGCCGAGGCCCGCGACCATGCCGGTGACGATGCCGAGGACCGACGGCTTCTCGTAGCGGATCCATTCGCAGAGCATCCACGCGAAGGCGCCCGTCGCCGCGCCGATGTGCGTGACGAGCATCGCCATGCCCGCGGTGCCGTCGGCGGCGAGCGCGCTGCCGGCGTTGAAGCCGAACCAGCCGACCCACAGCATCGCGGCGCCGGTGACCGTCATCGTCATGTTATGCGGCGGCATGGCGGTTTCCGGGAAGCCGCGGCGCCGGCCGAGCACCAGGGCGCAGACCAGCGCGGCGATGCCGGCATTGAGGTGTACCACCGTGCCGCCGGCGAAATCCATCAGCCCCATCTTGCCGAGCCAGCCTTCGCCCCAGACCCAGTGCGCGACCGGGCAGTAGACGAGAAGCAGCCACAGCAGGCTGAACAGCAGCATCCCCGAGAACTTGACCCGTTCGGCGTAGGCGCCGACCACCAGCGCGGGCGTGATGATGGCGAAGGTCATCTGGTACATGACGAATACGGTTTCGGGAATGCTGCCCTTCACCGTCTTTGCGTCGATCCCCGCCAGCATCGATTTGCCGAGCCCGCCCCACCAGGCGTTCGAGGCGCCCCCGTCGCCGAACGCGATGCTGTAACCGACGGCAAACCAGGCCAGCGTCACGACGCACGTGATGGCGAAGCACTGCATTAGGACGGAGAGCACGTTTTTCGTGCGCGTCAGCCCCGCGTAGAAGAGTGCGAGGCCGGGGAGGGTCATGAACAGCACGAGTACGGACGCAGTCAGCATCCACGCCGTGTTGGCGGGGTCGATCTTCATTGTTATTCCTCCTCTATTTGGTGCGGCTGTCGCACCAAGAGGAAGCATACCTTAGCGCTTATGCTGCTTGCGATAGACCCAGGGTGCGGTGGGTTCCTGGTCGGTCCAGAGGCCGGCGTGCGTCGCACGCGCCTCGTTTTGCAGGGCGTAGAGGCTGCGGTCGGTGACGTAGCGATCGTAGACCCAGGCCATGCCGCGGCGCACTTGCTCGGCGTTCGCATCCACGCCGGCGCAGTCGACGCGGCCGAGGACCCGGCCGTACTTGTCCCTGCCGGTCGAGCGCACCGTCGCCGCCTGGCCGGCGCACATTTCGCCGAGCGACTGCCGCGAGTTCTGGCCGAAGGCCTGATGCAGTTCGGGCGCGTCGATTTCCAGCAGCCGGACTTTGACCTGCTTGCGATCGACGAGGACAGTGAGCGTATCGCCGTCGGCGACCTTCACGACCTTTCCGCTATAGACCTGCGCCAGGGCGGCTTGGGCCACCAAGGCAAGGAACGGTAGTAGTAGCCATCTTGCGCGCATAGCGCGCGAATACTACTAGGCTTGAGACGTCAGGATAAAAGCACTCCGTCACGCCCCGGACGTCTGGATTGGAAAAAATCGTTATGAAATAATATCTTCGGCGTGAAAAAGGAACCGTCCGGCCTGCCGATCGGACAGCCAGAGCTTGAGCGTCTGTCCGACGGTGCGGAAAGCGATGTCCTTCCAGGGCAGGTCCGGCTCGTCGAACAGCGCGACCTCCAGGGTTTCCTCCCCCGCCTTGAAATCCAGCGCGGCCAGGCGGGCGCGGAAGAAGAGGTGCACCTGGTTGACCCGCGGCACGGAGATCATGCTGAACGCTTCGCCGAGCTCGACGCGCGCGCCGGCTTCCTCGAGCGTCTCGCGCAGCGCGGCCTGGCCGGCCGTCTCGTTGTTCTCCATGAAGCCGGCCGGCAGCGTCCAGTAGCCATAGCGTGGCTCGATCGCGCGGCGACACAGCAAGAGCTTGCCGTCGCGCTCGGGGATGGTGCCGACGATGAGCTTGGGATTCTGATAGTGGATCTCGCCGCATTCGTCGCAAATGAAGCGCGGCAGGCTGTCGCCGGGCGGCACGCGGCTGATGACCGGCGCTGCGCAGTAGCAACAGAACTTCACAGCTCGCCGAGGCTGCGCAGCACGCGGTCGGGCTGGAAGCCGAGGCGCTCGCCGACTACCCCGCCGCGGTTGATCCAGAACACGTGGAAGCCGAAGGACTTGGCGCCCGCGGCGTCCCAGAAGTTGGAGCTGACGAAGCCGATGCGCTCCTTGGGTACGCCGAATGTCTCCACCGCGAGCTGGTAGACCTGCGGCGCGGGCTTGAAGATCTTCACCGCATCGACGCTGAGGACGGCGTCGAAGCGCAGGCCGGAGTGCTTCACCAGTGGTTCGAGCATGTCGGGCGAGCCGTTCGACAGGATGCCGGTCTTCGACGCGGGCTTGCGCATCATCGCGTCGGCGACGTCGGGAAAGGGCGTGAGCTGCCGGTAGGCCGCCATTAGCTCGGTCTCGTGGTCAGGCTGCAGCGAGATCTGCAGCGTCTCGCAGGCGAACGCGAGCGCCTCGCGCGTCACGGTGGAGAAAGGAACGTAGCGCCCCATCAGGCTGCGCAGCCAGGTCGCCTCGAGCTGCTTCGCGCGCCAGACGTGCGAGACCTGCATGCCCTTGCCGGGCCAGCAGCTCTCGCAGCGCTTCATCAGCGAGTGCACGTCCCACAGGGTGCCGTAGGCGTCGAAGAGGAGAACGTCGAGGGCCATTTACCCGATGTTAAACTGCTCCGGCGCATGGTCAACCGCTACGACGAGCTCTACCGTAGCTTTCGCTGGGACGTACCCGCGCGCTACAACATCGCGTACGCCTGCTGCGGCCAATGGGCGGAGGACCGCGGCCGTTTGGCCCTCTATTGGGAGGACGAATCGGGCGCTTCGGCGGCCTATTCGTTCTGGGATATCCAGGTCGCGGCTAACCGCCTGTCCAATGCGCTGGCGGCGCTGGGCGTCAAGCGCGGCGACCGCGTGGCGATCATGCTGCCGCAGCGGCCGGAGACGGCGATCGCCTACGTCGCCATCTTCCAGATGGGCGCGATTGCGCTTCCCTTGTCCCACTTGTTCGGGCCCGACGCGCTGGAATACCGGCTCGAGCATGCCGGCGCGAGCGTTGCCATCGCCGAGCCGACCACGCTGCCCAATCTGCTGGCGATCCGGGACAAGCTCACGAATCTGCAGCACATCATCGGCGTGGACGTCAGGGAGTCGGGTGTGCTCGACTGGAATTCGCTTCTTTCCAGGGGGAAAAGCACTTTCGAACAAATTCAAACCCAGGCTGAAGACCCGGCTCTGATTGTCTACACCAGCGGCACCACCGGCCCGCCGAAGGGCGCGCTGAAGGCGCACCGCGTGATGATCGGCAACGTGCCGGGCTTCGTGCACTCGCACGATTTCTTCCCGCAGAAAGGCGACCTGTTCTGGTCGCCGGCCGACTGGGCCTGGACCGGCGGACTGATGGACGCGCTGCTGCCTTCGTGGCTCTTCGGCGTCCCGATCCTCGGCTATCGCGGGCGCTTCGACGCGGAGAGAGCGTACTACCTGCTGCAGAAGTACGGCGTGCGGAACTCCTTCCTGTTTCCGACGGCTCTGAAGCTGATGATGAAGGCCGTCCCTAGCCCCAAGGGAAAGTATGCGTTGAACTTGAGATCGATCATGAGCGCCGGCGAATCCGTCGGCGTCACCGTGATCGAATGGGCGCGCGAGCAGCTCGGCGTGACGATCAACGAGATGTTCGGCCAGACCGAGATCAACTACGTGGTCGGCAACTGCCAGGCGGCATGGCCGGTGAAGCCGGGCTCGATCGGCCGGCCGTATCCGGGCCATCGCGTCGCGATCATCGACGAGCGGGGGAGCGAATTGCCGCGCGGCGAGCTGGGGGAAATTGCGGTGCACCGGAAGGACGACCCCGTGTTCTTCCTCGAGTACTGGAAAAATCCGCAGGCGACCAAGGACAAGTTCATCGGCGACTGGGGCTGCACCGGCGACCAGGGCCGCATGGACGACGACGGCTATCTCTGGTACCAGGGCCGCTCCGACGATGTGATCAAGAGCGCGGGCTACCGGATCGGCCCGGCGGAGATCGAGAGCTGCCTGGTCAAGCACCCGGCGGTGGCCAACGCCGCCGTGATCGGCAAGCCCGACGCCACGCGCGGCGCCATCGTGAAGGCTTTTGTGGTTCTACAAAATGGATTTTCAGGTAGTGAGCAACTGATCGAGGAAATCCAAAATCACGTCCGCGGCCGCCTGGCGCCATACGAATATCCGCGCGAGATCGAGTTCATCGACGCGCTGCCGATGACTACCACCGGCAAGGTGCAGCGCAAAGAGCTGCGCAAGCGCGAAGAGACGAAGCTGCACAAGGCGTGAGGCGTCTGCTGCTCGTAGGTGCCGGGCACGCGCATCTCGCGCTGCTCGCCGCATTCGCGAAAGAGCCGGTGCGGGGACTGCGCATCATGCTCGTGTCGCCCCTCCAGCGGCAGATCTACTCGGCGATGCTGCCCGGCGTGATCGCCGGCCACTACCGCCGTGAGGAAGCCGAGATCGACGTCGCCGGCCTCGCCGAGCGCGCCTACGTCGAGTTTAACGCGGGCGCCGTGGCGCGTTTTGACGCGCACGAGCGCAAGGCCGTCCTGCAGGACGGCGGCGAGCTGCCCTACGACATCGCCAGCTTCAACGTCGGCTCGCGCATCGAGGCGACCTTACCCGGCGCGAGCTACGCGACGCCGGTGAAGCCGTTCGAAGGGCTGCTCGCGCGCCTCCAGGAGGGCGCATTCCGTCGCATCGCGATCGTCGGCGGCGGAGCAGGCGGCGCGGAGATCGCGATGGCACTGCGGTTTCGCGGCGCCGCGGTCACGCTCTATTCGGCCGAGGCGATGTCGCCGCCGCCGCTCGCTTTGCGCGTCGAGGCAGTCCTGCGCTCGAGCGGTGTCGACTTTCGCCCGGGGATGCCGGCGAGCGCGATCGAGCCTGGCCCGGTGATCCTCGCCGGCCCGTCCGTCCAGGAATTCGACCTCGTGCTGCTCGCCACCGGCGCCGCGCCGCTGCCGTGGCTGAAGAGCGCGGGGCTCGAGCGCGACGACCGCGGCTTCGTGCTGGTGCGCGAGACGCTGCAGAGCGTCTCGCATCCCGAGGTGTTCGCCGCCGGCGATTGCGCGTCGCTGCGCGGCGCGGCGCTGCCGAAGTCAGGCGTGTACGCGGTGCGGCAGGCCGAAGCGCTGGCTGAAACTTTCCGTAACCTCGCGCGGGGTGAACCACCCGCACCGTACCGGCCGAGGAAGCGCGCGCTCCTTTTGCTCAGCTGCGGCAGGCGCTATGCCATCGCGCAGTGGGGAAACCGCACCGCGCAGGGCGCATGGGTGTGGCGCTGGAAGAGTCGGATCGACCGCGGCTGGCTCAAACGGCTGATGGGCGAGAAGCGCGCTTCTACATAGATGTATGGATGGCGCCCAAGAGACGAATCGAACGTCCGACCTGCCCCTTAGGAGGGGGCTGCTCTATCCACTGAGCTACCTGGGCCCGGCCGCGATTTTACGCGGAACGCGGGTAGACTTAGCGTCTCCATATAGGAACGGCAAACTTGATAGCGGCTTCAAAGCGGAGGTTTCTCGCAGCATCGTTTATTGCGTTCGCGGGTAGCGCTGCCGCGCAGAGCTGGGGCTGGGACGACGGCACCGTGCCGTACGTGCAAACGCCGGCGGAGATCGTCGAGCGCATGATGCGCATAGCCGAGGTCGGGCAGGACGATCACCTCATCGACCTCGGTTCGGGCGATGGCCGCATCGTCATCGCGGCGGCGAAGCGCGGTGCGACGGGCCTCGGCGTCGATCTGGATCCCAGCCTGGTGAAGCTCGCGACCGAAAACGCGGCGCGCGAAGGCGTCGCCGACCGGGCGCGCTTCGAGGTGCGCGACATCTTCGAGACCGACCTTTCCCGCGCCACGGTGGTCGCCTTTTACCTGCTGCCGGAGTTCAACGCCAAGCTGATGCCGAAGCTGCTGGCCCTCAAGCCCGGCACGCGCATCGTGTCCCATGACGGCAGCATCGGCGACTGGCCGCCAGATGAGCGGCTCGAGATGCGCGCGCCCGAGAAGCCGGTCGGTGTGGGTGGCTTCTCGCGCGTGGAGCTGTTCATCGTGCCGGCGGATGCGCGCGGCGCGTGGAGGAGCGAAGTACCCGCGCACGGCGGCACGTGGCGCTTCGCCATCAAGCAAAAGTACCAGCAGCTCGACCTCGACGTTGCCGCGCAGGGCCGCGACCTGCTGGTCCGCAACAGCCGCCTGCGCGGCACCGAAATCAAAATCGTCGTGACCGGCATCATCGGTACGCACGCCTGGCACCACCTGTTCGAAGGCCGCATCGACGGCGATCGCATCGCCGGCACGCTCACCGTCTCCGACGGCAACAACCAGAGGACTTTTCCTTGGACGTCAACCAGAACGCGGTAGCACCGAAAACGCGGCCTCAGGAGCTGCTTTCGGTCGCCGACGGCGTGCTGCTCACCGCGGGCATGATCATCGGCGCCCTGATCTTCAAGGCGCCTTCGACGGTCGCCGGCGCGACCAGCGGCAGCGGCTGGTTTCTTTTCGCGTGGCTCTTCGGCGGCCTGGTCTCGCTCTGCGGCGCGCTGGTCTATGCGGAGCTCGCGGCGCGGCACCCGGATACCGGAGGCGAATACGTGTTCCTCAGCCGCGGCTGGGGGCCGGCCGTCGCCTTTGTTTTCGGCTGGTCGCGGCTCACCGTCATCCAGACCGGCGCCATCGCCGGCGTCGCGTTCGTGTTCGGCGACTACGCATCCGAGATCTACTCCTTCGGCAAGCAGAGCTCCGCGATCTGGGCTGCTCTCTCGGT
>DASXKY010000151.1:0-41739 GCA_036496555.1 Burkholderiales bacterium
TCGGCTGGCCCTCTGCGTTCACGTCCTCGCCCTTCTTGTAGTCGATCGGCTTGGGCGGCGGCACGTCCGCCGGGCGTGCCTGCGGCTGCGTGTTCGTCTCCCGCGGCGGCGCGTTCGTCTCCCTCGGCGCAAGCCCCGACACGCCCGCCGGTATGTCGATCGACCCCGACGGGTTGGTCAGCGACCAGATCCCGCTCGTGCCGATCACCAGGGTCGAGCCGTCGTTCAGCACCTGGATCACCCCTCCGGTGCCGCGGATGCCCACCGTCGCCGTCGGCGTCGTGATGCGGTAGGAGTTGCGGTTCACCCGCCCCACCGCCCCCGTCACCGTGCGCATCGCCCCGCGCACCAGGCCGAAGAAGCCGCGGTCGTCGTCCTTGCCCTCGTACTTGTATTCGCTGATCGCGAAGTCGGTGTTGGGTTGCAGCGAAACGTACGAGCCGTCGCTGAAGCGAAGCTGCGCCCGCCCGTCGGTGGTCGTGCGCACCGTGTCGCCCCGGTCGAGCTCGGTGCCCTTGGCGAGCGCCCGCGCACGACCGTCCTGCCCTGTGACCGTCACGCCCCCGGCGGCGAAGTCCACCCTCGCCGCCGCGGCCCCCACCTCGCCAGCGAATCCCGCGGAGATCAGCGCAAGCAGCAACCCGCTGCGGTTAAGACGGAATGGGATGGCACGTGACATGGCTACTCCTTTTTAGTTCTTCTTGAACGCCGCTGCGCCTACGATCTGCCCGCCGACGTTGTCAAAGATTACATAGCCTGCGCCAGCCCGCTCGGCGCTCGCCCCCGCGAAAAATCCCGCAATGTTTCCACTGCAGCCTTGCAGGCACGCACTGCCCGCCGTACCCCTTACCGCAGGCGACATCGAGAACAGGCTGCTGCCGGAGGTCGTCGTGCCGTTAAGGTTGTAGTTCTTTCCGTCCGACATCGCTACATCGAGGTTGGCGCCTATGGTGTGGGTCGCGCCAAAGGTGATCATCAACTGCGACGTCGGCAACAGGGTGCCTGGCGCCGCCGCGCCGGAAGCGTAAGTCGGGCTCGTAGCCCCGGCCAAGCTGTAGGTGGCATTGCCGGTGGTCGGCATGACAGCGGTCGGCATGCCGACGACGTAGTGCAGGCCCTGGTTGGCGTTGTAGGTCTCGGTGGTGCAGAACGAGCCGCCGCTGGAGCAATTCTGAACCGAGCCGACCCAGCGTCCCCAAGCAAGGATGCCATCCGTTCCAAACTCCATCTGCGATCCGGACACCAGGGTGTGGCTAAAGCTCGGGCCTACCGCAGCGGTCATCTGCCCCGCAGGATCGAAGGTCGCATTGACCGTCTGCGAAGCGACGGTCGTCCCTTCGATGACGCTCGAGTTGAAAGCTGAGACCAGCTGATAGCCCGACCCGCTGACCAGCGGGATGATCGGGGGCGTTGCGACGGCTACCACGTCGAGCGGCACACCTTCCTCGTTCACCTCTTCGCCCTTCTTGTAGTCGACCTGCTTCGGCGGCGGCACGTCCGCCGGCCGCGCCTGCGGCTGCGTGTTCGTCTCCCGCGGCGGCGCATTCGTCTCCCTCGGCGCAAGCCCCGACACGCCCGCCGGAATGTCGATCGACCCCGAGGGATTGGTCAGCGACCAGATCCCGCTCGTGCCGATCACCAGTGTCGAGCCGTCGTTCAGCACCTGGATCACCCCTCCGGTGCCGCGGATGCCCACCGTCGCGGTCGGCGTGGTGATCCGGTAGGAGTTGCGGTTGACCCGCCCCACCGCGCCGGTGACCGTGCGCATCGCGCCGCGCACCAGGCCGAAGAAGCCGCGGTCGTCGTCCTTGCCCTCGAACTTGTATTCGTTGATCGCGAAATCGGTGTTCGGCTGCAGCGAGACATAGGAGCCGTCGCTGAAGCGGATCTGCGCGCGCGCATTCGAGCTGGTCCGCACATTGTCGCCGCTATCGAGCTCCGAGCCCTTCGCGAGCGGCCGCTGCTGGCCGTCGCGTCCGGCGACCGTGACGCCATCGGTGGCGAAGTCCACGCGGCCCGCCGCTCCGAGCGCCTGCCCCGCGAATGCCGCCGATATGAGTGCGAGCAGCATACCGCTGCTGTTAAGACGGAACGGTGCCGAGCTCGGCATGCCTACTCTCCCTCGTTTGGCTCTCGCCGCTAGAAGCTCCAGCGAAGCGAGAGGGTGCTCACGGTGCGGTTGAACTGGTTGATCTGGATGTTGGAATCGTTGCTGGTGTAAGCGACCTGACCGATCAGCGTGATGGCCGGACGCAGCAGATAGGAGACGCCGGCCGTGGCGTCGCTTTGATTGTCGCGGCGGGTGACGAGGAAGGTCGGGTCCTCGCCGCCGTAATCACGCCGCTCGAACGCCAGATTGCCAAAGAGGGTCCAGCCCAGCGCGAGCCGCAATTGACCGCCTAGCCGTACGCCGTACAGATCGTCGCCCAGGAACGGCACGTCGTCGGCCTGGGGTTTTTCAGTGCCGCCGTACACGCTCACGAACAGCACGGGCGACAGCGAGCCCGAGAACACCTTGCCGTAGGCCGCGCCGATCACGCTGCGATTGGCGTCGCGGATGTCCTGGGTCGGATAGTGCAGATTGGCGAACTGCGCGTAGAGCGTGCCCTGGCTCCGCGCGTCGAGGGCGTGCTGCCATTGCACGATGCCGCCCTGCGTTTCGCGGAAGCGGCGGTTGTCGAGCTCGAAATCCTGGAACTGCCCGGCCAGCGTGATCGCATTGTCGCCGGAGGACCAGCGCGCACCGAGCGTGCCGTCGAGCGTCATGGTGTCGAACTGGTCCGCGTGCGTGTTCCACTTCTGCGCGCCGGCGGCGGTGCCGACCAACGCCCACTCGCGGCTCACCTTGTGCGTCACATTCAGCGCGCCCGCGAGCGAAGTGAAGCTGTCCTCGCGCCGCGTAGCTGTTGGATCGAGGGTGAAGATGGCGCCGCCCAGGCTAGGCACGGCGAGCTGCGAGCTGCCTGTCGCGGCATTCACGTTGGTGTCGTAGCCGGCACCGAGCTCGACAAAGCCGGTGACCTGCGTGACGTCGCTTGCCGCGATAGCGGAGAGGTACTGGTCGATGGCCGCTTTGACGTCCGGGGGCACCTGCTGCTGCCGCACAGTCTCGAATTCGCGACGGGCTGAGTCACGCTCACCGAGGGCGAGGTAGGCTCGCGCGATCTCGGCGCGGGCGACGTGGTTGTTCGGCTGCACCGCGAGCACGCGCTCCAGAGCGAACACGCCGCGCTCGGGGTGGCCGGCGTCGATCGCGGCGATGCCGAGGAGGTAGTCGAACTCCGCATCGCCGGCACGGGCGCCTTCCTGCGGCAGCAGCAGATCGTAGGCCTGCTGGGGCTGCTTCTGCTCGAGGAGCCGTCGGGCCCGGTCGGTGAGGGCGTCGGCAAAGACTGCTGAGAAATAAAACGCGAGAAAAAATGCGATCGTTGCTCGAACGAGCACGCTTGCTGACGTCATCCCTTGGGCCCCCTTGGCGCTACGTGACGAGTCTATCCGCAGAAACCCTGCGCAAGCAAGGGTAATGCGTCACATTTGCCACTCCAAATACGCATAGACGTAGTTCGAGCCGCCGTCGACGTTGTTGAAGAGCTGTGCCGAGCCGAAGATGCCCGAACGATGCGAAACACCGAGGCCGAAGTACGTTTCCCGTAACGACTTCGTCCGCAAAACGTCGCCGACGTTCACGTCGATGGTCGGGTCGAGATAGAGCAGCAGCTTCGACGTGTCGCGCTCGCGCAATGCCTGGTCGCGCTGCTCGCCGAAGGGCACGCGGCTCGCGTAGGCGACGCCGAAGCCGAAGGCGACGCGCGTGCGCACCGTGTCGTTCCACGGGAAGCCGTAGTAGTAGGCCTTGAAGTAAGCCTGCGCCTGCCAGAAGTCTTCCTGCTGATCGTCCTCGAGGTGGCGCAGCAGGCCGACGAACCCGGCGATGTCGACCGGCCAGCCGTTCAGGCCCTTCACCAGCGTCTGGCCGACTTCGACCGCAGCGACGCTCGTGTTGTCCTGCGTGTGGACCTTGTGGCACTGCAGGGTCACGATCGGAAACAGGTCGCATTCGCTCGATCCGCCGTACAAGGCGCGCCAGATGAGCGGTTTGCGGTCGGTGAACGACATCGGCTGCGGCGTAAAGTCGTAGAGCAGGCCGAGGGTAGCGCCGGGGATCACGCGGTCGTCCACCACCGGGCTGCCGCGAATGCCACTCGACATCTGCACGACGGAAACGCCGCCGAGCAGCTGCCAGTGCGCGCTCAGGCGGTAGGTGGCCTGCAGGCCAAGCTCGAGGTTGACGCCGGCGCCCGGCGCGTAGGCCGGACGCTCGGCCGTCGCCTCCTCCGGCCGCACGCCGTAGTAGTAGTTATTCAGCTTCGCGTTGCGGAAGGCGAGCGTCGCATACGGCCGCCAGCGCAGGCGCCCGTTCCACGCGCCTTCGTAGCGGTAGCCGAGCCGCAGCTCGCTGCCGTCCGACGTGCCGGAGCCGTCGGTGAGCCATTCCGCGTACGCGCTGCCGTTGCCCCAGGCGCGCTGCACGGCGAGTCCGACGTCGCTGCCGACCGCGCGCTGGTCCATGCCGACCATGCTTTCGGGCACGTGGTTGGACGCGAAGCCTTCGAAGCGCCGCTTGACGAACAGCTCGGTGCGCCAGCCTCCGCTCTCGAGCTTCAGTCCGGCGCGGTAGGACGACAAATAGAAATAGCGGTCGTCGTAGTAGATCAGCGGCAGAAAATCGGAGTTCTTGTCGGAGCCTCGATACGGCGAGGGTTCGAAGCGCAGCTGTAGCCCGACGCCGGAGTCTCCCGGCGGCAGGATGCCGTACATGAGGTCGGACGTCGCGACAGCGGAGGTGGCAGCCGCCGCCAGCACGAGGCCGGCTAGTGCAGCCTGAAGTCGAGCCGCGGCCCGGCCGGGACGATGCCCGACGGATTGATGTCGCGATGACTGCGATAGTAGTGCGCCTTGATCGTGGCGAGGTCCACGGTCCGCGCGACGCCGGGCAGTGCGTAGATTCTTCTCGTGTAGCGCCATAGTCTCGGGTAGTCGACGAGCCGCCGCAGATTACACTTGAAATGGCCGTGGTACACGGCATCGAAGCGAACTAGCGTCGTGAACGCGCGCACGTCGGCCTCGGTGAAGCGCTCGCCGCAGAGCCAGCGGCGCTTCGCCAGCCGCCGCTCCATCCAGTCGAGCGTGCGGAACACCTCCGCCACCGCCGCTTCGTACTTGCCCTGAACGGTCGCGAAGCCTGCGCGATATACGCCGTTGTTCAAGCCGACGTACACGCGCGCGTTCACTGCGTCGATCTCCTTGCGCAGCGCTGACGGATAGAGGTCCGGCAGCTTGCGCATGGCGAACGCGTCGAACGCGCGGTTCAGCGTGCGCACGATCTCCGCCGACTCGTTGCTGACGATGGCCTGCGTCTCGCCGTCCCACAGTACCGGCACCGTGACGCGTCCCGTATAGCCCGGCCGCGCCTTCGCGTAGAGCTGATACAGGTAGCGGAAGCCGCCCTCGGCGAATTCCCAGCCGTTCGCGAGCATCTCGGGCGCGGCGAAGAAAACCGGGATCGCCTTGCCGAGGCCCTTCAGCGCGCGCACGACCAGTGTGCGGTGTGCCCAGGGACAGGCGGCAGACACGTACAGGCGGTAGCGGCCGGCCGCGGGTGGATAAGTTCCTTCACGCGAGATCGAGTTGCGGAACAAGCTCTCGGGACGCACGAACGCGCCGCCGGTAGACTTGGTGTCACGCGGCACATCCTTCCACTCGCCATTCACCATCATGCCCATGAACGCACATCTTAAAGCCACCCTTCTCTTCCTGGCCTGGCTCGGCTGCGTCGCCGCCGCCGAACCGGACAAGATCCAGCGCGCCAAGGTCCCCTCGCCGCCGTGGCCGCAAGGCGACGAGCGCGGCATGGCGAACCAGATCGGCCCGGCGACGCTGCAGCGCTGCGCCTGGTACATGTCGCAGCCCGGCGCGAAGACCTACGAGCTGTCGCAGGTTCGCTCGAACACCATGCCGCTGTCGCCGTTTTCCCCGCCCTACGCGGTGAAGCCCAATCCGACCAGCGGCATTCCGGGCACGCTGCACGCCTACAACACCGAGTCGCAGATCCAGGGCGCCGATCCCGGCCAGCAGGGCACGCAGTTCGACGCGCTCGGCCATTTCGGCTTCCGCAGCCAGCCGTGGGACGGCAAGTCGCCGTTCGACCAGGACCGCATCACCTACTACGGTGGCTACACGCAGGACGAGGTGAAGCCGACGCCGGACTCCCCGCTGCTGAAGCTCGGCCTCGACAAAGTACCGGCGCTCGTCACCTCCGCGGTGCTGCTCGACGCGAAGAAGCTCGTCGGCGGCGGCCAGCCGATGAAGCCGGGCCAGTTGGTTACCGCGAAGGACATCCAGGCCATGCTGAAGGCGCAGGACCTCGCGCGGCGCGGCATCCTGCCCGGCGACGTTCTGTATGTATATACGGGCTGGAGCGACTACTGGCAGGACCCCGACGTCGACAAGAAGTACTACTCGATGGCCCCGGGCCTCTCGTACGACGCGGCGAAGTACCTCACCGAGAAGCGCATCGTCGCCATCGGGCTCGACACGCCGTTCATCGACGCGGTGCCCGAAGGCATGCTGCAGGGGAAAGCGGCGCCGGCCGAAGGCACGCCGCCCAACCTGCCCTTCGCCATCCACCACCAGATGATCACGCAGGCCGGCATCCATCACATCGAGAACGCGAAGCTCGACGAGCTCGTCCACGACAAGGTGTGGACCTCGTGCACGGTCGTCCTGCCGCCGCGCGAGAAAGGCGCCGCCGGCGGCGTGATCCGTCCGGTCGCCATCGGCGTGCCTGCGACGCTCGGCAAAAAATGAGCCGAAATCAAACCTAAGTAGGATTGGCCGCCGCCTCCGCCGGGACTAACGTTTCCGGCAATCTGGATAGGGAGGCAATATGAGGCGGCATGCAGTTTTCTTTGCGCTGGCCATCGCGGCCGGCGTCGCGCAGGCGCAATCCGGCGCTCCGGTCGTCGCACCCGACACCGCGGCCTCGAAGGGCATGAAGGACGCCGACAAGGCGCGCCTCGAGGTCAGCGGCAAGGTGCAGCTCGACATGATCTACGACTTCAAGCGCGTCGACCCGACGTGGAACATGACGCTGCGTCCGTCGAAGATCCCGGTCAATTGCCCGGGCGACGCCGGCTGCGGCAAGGACGGCGAGTCGGTCCTCAGCGTGCGGCAGACCGCGATCGCCTTCAAGGGTTTCGTGCCGACCGAGCTGGGCGAGCTGAAGACCGAGATCAGCCTCGACCTGTTCAACGTCGGCGGCGCGAATACCGCGTTCCGCCTGCTGAACGCCTGGGCCGAGCTCGGCAACTGGGGCGCCGGCCAGAAGTACACCCTGTTCATGAACATCGACACATTCCCCAACACGATCGACTACTGGGGACCCAACGGCATGAGCTTCATCCGCAACCCGCAGGTGCGCTATACGAAGGGGCTGGGCGGCGGATCGACGCTCGCCTTCTCCCTCGAGGCGCCGTATTCCGCCATCGACACCGGCAAAGTGACGGTGGCCGATCCGACGCTCGGCGTCGTCGGCAGGACGAAATTGCCCGACATGATCGCCAAGTGGGGCCAGGAAGGCGACTGGGGCCAGTTCCAGCTCGCCGGCGTCGCGCGCTGGATCGGCTACGAGACCCCGACCAACGTCGGCAACAATCCCTCCGGCAACAAGACCGGCTACGGCATGAACGTGAACGGCTTCTACAACCTGTTCAAGGGCAGCAAGGACCGCATCACGGGACAGCTCATCTACGGCAAGGGCATCGCCAGCTACATGAACGACGGCGGCGTCGATCTGGCGCCCAACGGCACCCTGACCGCGGCCGAGACGGTGAAAACGAAGGCCGGCTTCCTCTACTACGACCACTACTGGAACGCCAAATGGAGCAGCTCATTCGGCGGCAGCACGCATCACCAGGACAACACCGACGGCCAGCTCGACAATGCTTTCAAGACCGGCACCTACGCCTCGGCGAACCTGCTCTGGTATCCGGCGAAGAACGTGACGACCGGAGTCGAGCTGCTGCACGGCAAGCTCGAGCTGAAGAACGGAGCGTCGAACGACGACAGCCGGATCCAGTTCTCGACGCAGTTCAAGTTCTAGACCGGCCATGGATTTCCTGCACGCCTTTCCCGTCGCGATCATCGACGAGGACTTCGACGCCAAGACCGCCGCCGGGCGCGGCATGCGCCAGCTGGCGCAGGCGATCGAGAAGGAAGGCTTCCGCGTCGTCTCCGGCCTGTCCTACGACGACGCGCAGCGCCTCGCGCAGGACTTCAACGTCGAATCGTGCTGGCTGGTCTCGGTCGACGGCGCCGAGCGCTCGCCGAAGCAGTGGGAGCGCCTGGAGGCGATGCTCGCCGCCAAGCGGCGGCGCAACGACCGCCTGCCGATCTATCTGTTCGGCGACGAGCGCACCGCGGAGGTGGTGCCGGCGAGCGTGCTGAAGCACGCCAACGCGTTCATGCGTCTGTTCGAGGACTCGCCCGAATTCCTCGCGCGCTCGATCTCGCGCTCGGCGCAGCTCTATCTTGATCGCCTGGCGCCGCCGATGTTCAAGGCGCTGATGGACTACACGATGCAGGCGAGCTACTCCTGGCACACGCCGGGCCACGGCGGCGGCATCGGCTTCCGCAAAAGCCCGGTCGGCCAGCTGTTCTACTCGTTTTTCGGCGAGAACACGCTGCGCTCCGATGTCTCGGTGTCGGTCGGCTCGCTCGGCTCGCTGCTCGACCACACCGGGCCGATCGCCGCCGGCGAGCGCAACGCCGCGCGCATCTTCGGCACCGACGAGACGCTGTTCGTGGTCGGCGGCACCTCCACCGCCAACAAGATCATCTGGCACGGCATGGTGGGGCGCGGCGACCTGGTGCTGTGCGACCGCAACTGCCACAAGTCGATCCTGCACTCGCTGATCATGACCGGCGCGACGCCGATCTACCTGCTGCCCTCGCGCAACGGCATGGGCATCATCGGACCGATCTCGAAGGACCAGTTCACGCCCGCCTCGATCAAGAAAAAGATCGCCGCCAGCCCGTTCGCGAAGCAAACCAGCGGCAAGGTCCGCCTGATGGTGATTACGAACTCCACCTACGACGGCATTTGCTACAACGTCGACGCCATCAAGGAGAGCCTCGGCGACGCGGTCGAGGTGCTGCACTTCGACGAGGCTTGGTACGCGTACGCGAATTTCCACGAGTTCTACGACGGCTTCCACGGCATTTCATCCTCGGCGCCGGCGCGCTCGCCGCACGCCGTCACCTTCGCCACGCACTCGACCCACAAGCTGCTGTGCGCGCTGTCGCAGGCGTCGATGATCCACATCCAGAACGGCGAGACGAAGAGCGTCGACATGACGCGCTTCAACGACGCGTTCATGATGCACACTTCCACTTCGCCGCAGTACGGCATCATCGCCTCGTGCGACGTCGCCGCGGCGATGATGGAGCAGCCCGCCGGCCGCGCGCTGGTGCAGGAGACGCTCGACGAGGCGCTCGGTTTCCGCCGCGCCATGACCGCGGTCAGGAAGCAGCTGAAGAAGGGCGCCTGGTGGTTCGACGTCTGGCAGCCCGACGCGATGGCCAATCGTCCGGACGCGAGCGACAAGGCGGGCTGGGTGCTCAAGCCGAAGGACAAGTGGCACGGCTTCGAGGATCTCGCCGCGGACCACGTGCTGGTCGACCCGATCAAGGTCACCATCCTGACGCCGGGCATGGTGGCGAACGGCGCGATGCAGAAGAGCGGCATTCCCGCCGCGGTGGTGGTCAAGTTCCTCTCCAGCCGGCGGATCGAGATCGAGAAGACCGGGCTGTATTCGTTCCTGGTGCTGTTCTCGATGGGCGTGACCAAAGGCAAGTGGAGCACGCTGGTCACCGAGCTGCTCAACTTCAAGGACCTGTACGACGCCAACGCGCCGATCAATCGCGCCATGCCGGCGCTCGCTGCGGCGCACCCCGAGGTGTACGGCAAGATGGGCCTCAGGGACCTGTGCGACGCGATCCACAAGGTGTACCGCGACGACAACGTGGCCAAGGCGCAGAAGGACATGTACACCGCGCTGCCGGAGATGGCGATGCGGCCCGCGGACGCCTACAACGAGCTGGTCCACGGCCGCGTCGAAAGCGTCGAGATCGACAAGCTCATGAACCGCATCTTCGCGGTGATGGTGGTGCCGTACCCGCCGGGCATCCCGGTGATCATGACCGGCGAGCGCCTGACCAAGACGACTAAGTCGATCTACGACTACCTGCTGTACGCGCGCGAGTTCGACACCAAGTTTCCGGGCTTCGAGACCGACATCCACGGCCTGCGCTTCGAGCCGATCGAGGGCGGCGGGCGGCGCTACATGGTGGATTGCGTGGTGGAGAAGAAAGGCAGGAGGTAGGCCCATGCTGAATCCCGTTGCCGGGCCGCTGCGTCCCCGGGTGCTGATCGTGGACGACGCGCTCGCGCGGCTCGATACCGCGATCGGGCGCGCCGCCGAGAGCATCGCGGCCGCGCTTGCGGCGCGCAACTGCGATGTGGTCCGCTCGCTCTCGTTCGAGGACGGCGAGGCGATTGTCGGCTACGACGCCTCGCTGCGCGCCGTGCTGGTCAACTGGCACCTCGGCACCGAGGGCAAGGACGCGCACGACAAGGCCCCCGCGCTGCTGAGCAAGCTGCGCGAGCGCCACCCGGAAGTGCCGGTCTTCATGACCGCGGATCGCAAGCTGGTCAAGGGCAGCATGACCATCGAAGTGGCCGAGATGGTCGACGAGTTCGTCTGGCTGCTCGAGGACACGGCGGACTTCGTCGCCGGCCGCGTGATGGCGGCGATCGAGCGCTACCGCGCGCAGCTCCTGCCGCCGTACGCGCGGGCGCTGGCGGTGTATTCGCAGCTGCGCGAGCACTCGTGGTCGGCGCCGGGCCACCAGGGCGGCATCGCCTTCACCAAGCTGCCCGCCGGGCGCGCCTTCTTCGACTTCATGGGCGAGAACCTGTTCCGCACCGACATGGGCATCGAGCGCGGCGCGCTCGGCTCGCTGCTCGACCACACCGGCGTGGTGGCGGAGAGCGAGAAGTACGCGGCGCGCGTGTTCGGCGCGCACCGCAGCTACTCCGGCGTGGTCGGCACTTCCGGCTCCAACCGCAGCATCATGCAGGCCTGCATGAAGGCCGACGACCTCGTCATCTGCGATCGCAACTGCCACAAATCGATCGAGCAGGGCCTGATGCTCACCGGCGCTCGCCCGGTCTACATGGTGCCGACGCGCAACCGCTACGGCATCATCGGTCCGATCTCGCCGAGCGAGATGGAGCAGAAGACGCTGCAGGCGAAAGCAAAGGCGGGCTCGCTCACCAAAACGGTATCAGGCAAGAAGCCCGTTTATGCGGTCGTCACCAACAGCACTTACGACGGCCTCTGCTACAACTCTGCGCGCGTCGAGTCGATCCTCGCCAAGTCGAGCGACCGCGTCCACATGGACGAGGCCTGGTACGGCTACGCACGCTTCAACCCGATGTACGAGAACCACTTCGCCATGCGCGGCGACCCGAAGGACCACCAGGGGCCGACGGTGTTCGCCACGCACTCGACGCACAAGCTGCTGGCGGCGCTGTCGCAGGCCTCCTACATTCATGTGCGCGACGGCAAGGGCGCGATCGACCATCACCGCTTCAACCAGGCGTACATGATGCACACCAGCACCTCGCCGCTCTACGCCATCGTCGCCTCCAACGACATCACCTCCGCGATGATGGACGGCAGCGGCGGCCGCTCGCTGACGCAGGAAGTGATCAACGAGGCGGTCGACTTCCGCCAGGCGGTCGGCCGCGTGCGGCGCGAGTTCGAGAAGAAGAAGGACTGGTTCTTCAAGCCGTGGAACGTCGAGTCGGTGAAGGGCCCGGGCGGCAAGAAGATCGCGTTCGAGGACGCGCCGGCGGCGCTGCTTACCGAAAACCAGGAGCCGTGGGTCCTGCGCCCGGGCGAAAAGTGGCACGGCTTCCACGACATCGAAGACAACTGGTGCATGCTCGACCCGATCAAGGTCAGCATCCTCGCGCCGGGCATGGGCGAGGACGGCAAGCTCGAGAAAAGCGGTGTGCCGGCGGCGCTGGTCAACGCCTGGTTCAACCGCTTCGGCATCGTGCCCACGCGCGTCACCGATTTCCAGGTGATGTTCCTGTTCTCGATCGGCATCACGCGCGGCAAGTGGGGCACCCTGCTCACCAACCTGCTCGCCTTCAAGCGCGACTACGACGCGAACAGGCCGGTGGCGCACTCGCTGCCGGAGATCGCCGCCGCGTACCCACAGCGCTACGGCAAGATCGGCATGCGCGACCTCGGCAACGAGCTGTTCGAATACCTGCGCGAGAACCGTCCCGGCGACGTGCTGAACGCCGCCTACGAGACGCTGCCCGCGACCGACATGACGCCGCGCGAGGCCTACGAGCATCTGGTGACCGGCGACGTCGAGCTGGTGGCCTCGGACCGGCTCGCCGGGCGCACCGCGGCGAACGCGGTGATGCCGTACCCGCCGGGGATCCCGATGCTGATGTCGGGCGAGAACTTCGGCGCCAAGGATTCGCCGCAGATCGGCTACCTGAAGAGCATGGAGAACCGCGAGAAGCTGTTTCCCGGCTTCTCCGGCGTAATCGAAGGCGCCGAGATGGACGACGGCGTGTACCACGTGCTGTGCGTGAAGAAATGAGGAGATGACGATGACGAACTCAGCCCCGAAGAAGAAGATGACCATGATGCAGCTGACGGTGGTGGTGGCCGTCAACATGATGGGCTCGGGCATCATCATGCTGCCCACCAACATGGCGCAGGTCGGCGGCATCTCGCTGCTCTCGTGGATCGTCACCGCGCTCGGCTCGATGGCGATCGCCTACGGCTTCGCCCAGGCGGGCATCTTCAACCAGCGCCCTGGCGGCATGGCGGCCTACGCCGAGGACGCCTACGGCAAGGACGGCTACTTCCTCACCTTCCTGCTCTATTTCTTCTCCCTTGCCATCGGCAACGTGGCGATCGCGATCTCGGCGGTCGGCTACCTGGCGGGATTCTTCCCCGGCATGTCGGCAACCCCGATCGCCACCTGCATCAGCGTGATCGCGCTGATCTGGCTCACTACGGCCGCCAACTTCGGCGGGCCGTCGCTGACCGGCAAGATCGGCTCGGTGACGGTCTGGGGCGTGATCATCCCCGTCGCCGGCCTGTCGATCATCGGCTGGTTCTGGTTCAAGGGCGGCGTGTTCATGGAGGCGTGGAACCCGAAAGGCATGAGCCTCGGCGCAGGCATGGGCTCGAGCATCGCGCTCACGCTGTGGGCGTTCCTGGGCATGGAGTCGGCGGCGCAGAACTCCGACGCCGTCGAGAACCCGAAACGCGACGTGCCGCTTGCCTGCATGTTCGGCACGCTCGGCGCCGCGGTCGTCTACGTCCTTTCCACCACGGTGATCCAGGGCATCGTGCCCAACGCCGAGCTCGCCAAATCGACCGGGCCGTTCGCGCTCGCCTACGCCAAGATGTTCAACCCGACCATCGGCTCGATCATCATGGCGCTCGCCGTGCTCGCCTGCCTGGGCTCGCTGCTCGGCTGGCAGTTCACCATCGCGCAGACCGCCAAGTCGGCGGCCGGCGACCGGCTGTTCCCGACCATCTTCTCGAAAGAGAACCGCCTGGGCGCGCCGGTGGCCGGCATGGTGATCATGGGCATCGTCCAGACGGTGATGGCGCTCTCCACCATCTCGCCCTCGCTCTCGGAGCAGTTCAGCGCGCTGGTCAACCTCGCCGTGGTCACCAACGTCATCCCGTACATCATCTCGCTGTCGGCCCTGTTCGTGATGATGAAGTCGGCCGGAGTGCCCGAAGCGGTGTACCGGCGCAATACCTGGATCACGGTGGTCGCGATGCTCTATTCCACCTATGCGATCTACGCCTCCGGCAAGGACGCGGTGCTCGGCGGCACGATCGTGCTCGCCCTCACCTTCATCCTCTACGGTTTCCTCGCGCCGCGCTTCGCGACCGCCGCCGCCACCGCGGGCCGGCGGCCGGGCGCCGCCGCGGCGGTGGCTGCCGTGCTCCTAGCGCTCGTCTGCGGAGCGGTCCTGCTCGCGCCCACGCCGGCCGAAGCGCAGTCTTCGTCGACGAAGAAGGCGAAGGCCCCCACGCCAGCCGCAGACGCCAAGAAGCCGGGCAAGCTCGTGCTCGGCTACTACGCCAATGCCCGGCCATTCTCTTACAAGGACGAGTCGGGCCAGCCTGCCGGCTACGCGGTCGAGCTGTGCCAGAAAGCGGCGGCGCAGGACGTGACGTGGGTCGAAGTGAAGCCGGAGAGCCGCCTGGCCGCGCTACGCGAGCGCAAGGTCAACTGGTTGTGCGGCGAGCCGGTCACGCTGTCCGCGCGCGCCGAGGTGTCGTTCTCGATCCCGATCTTTCAAGGCGGCATCGGCGCGCTGCTGCGCACCGACGCCCCTCTGGCGTTGGGCAAGGCGCTCTCCGAGCGGCCGGGGCCGTCGGGGCCGATCTGGCGCGGCACGCCGACGCAGCAGCTCATCCAGGCGCAGACGTTCGCCGTGGTCGCGGGCAGCCCGGGCGAGAAGGCGCTCACCGAGCGTCTCGACAAGCTGCAGCTCACCTCGAAGGTCGTTCCGGTGAAGGACATCGGCGAAGGCGTGCAGGCGGTGGTCGGTCGCCAGGCGAACGTGTTCTTCGCCGACCGCTCGATCCTGCTCGATGCCGCCAAGCGCAGCCCGGCGTCCGGCGATCTGGCGGTCCTCGATCGCCGCTTCTCGCATGCGCCGGTGGCGATCGCGCTGCGGCGCGACGACGAGGACGCGCGGCTGGCCGTCGACCGGGCGTTGAGTCGCCTCTACGCGACGCCGGAATTCAGCGCCGCATAC
Organism: Burkholderiales bacterium; assembly: GCA_036496555.1. Taxonomy (GTDB): domain Bacteria; phylum Pseudomonadota; class Gammaproteobacteria; order Burkholderiales; family SG8-39; genus SCGC-AG-212-J23. The sequence goes on from DASXKY010000151.1 coordinate 14,942, forward strand.
ACCAAGTGGTTCGGCGAGCCCGACGCGCAGGTCGCCGCGTTCTTCCGCGTGAGCGCGCTGCCCGAGTAGGCGGCGCATGGTCGCCGCCGTCGCCCGTATCGTCTACGTGGTCGAGCCCGACGCGTCGGTGCGGGAGGGGCTGCAGCGGCTAGTGGAGTCGCACGGCCTCGAAGCAAGGCCTTGCGACTGTCTGAAACAGTTCCTGCAACTGGCGCCGCAAGCCGCCGGCGCGTGCGCGCTGCTCGATCTTTCCAGCCGCGAGCTGGGCGACCCGATCCTGCGCTCCCAGCTGAGCGCGCTCGCCGCCCTTTTGCCGGTGATCGCCCTCTCGGTGCGCGACGACGCCGGCACGCGACGCCTGGCACGCGAGCTCGGCGCGCGCGCTTTTTTCCGCAAACCGGTGGACGCGGCGGCGCTGCTCGACTCGATCGAGTGGCTCGCGCGGCGCGAGGTACTGCCCGGCGACCCCTACACCCGGCACTAGTGCAACACTCCCGTAACTCGCCGATTTATCCCTCGATCTAGTTAGCGCAGTAAGGCATTGCCTTCCCTCCTGATCGGGGCTACCTTGGCCGCGGGAGGGCGTATGCCTAGAGAGGCTGCCCGCAAGAAAGCGCTCGTCGGTCGGGTGGCGTTTGAACGCATGCTGGCGGATATCATGGTGCGTTGCGCGAACGCCGACGGCGAGAAAGTGGTGTCGGAAATCGAGCGCGCGCTCGACCACTTGGTCGTCACGCTGGGCTACAACCGCTGTACCTACTCCGAGTTCGCGCCTGACGGCACGCTGCACGTGGTCGTCTCGGCGGCGCGCGGCGTGCCGCCGCTGCCGCGCGGCCCGTTGAGCACCATGCTCGGCTGGCTGGTCGGCGAAATCCGCGCCGGCCGCGTCGTCGCCCTCGACCACCTGCCGGACGACCTGCCACCCGAGGCCGCGGACGAGCGCGTGCGCTTCGCACAAACGGGCCTGCGCTCGCATCTGTCCATCCCGCTGCGCATCGACGGCAAAGTCACCGGCGCCCTGTCGTTCGCCTCTTTCAGTCGCCCGCGCGCCTGGCGCAAGGACGTGATCACCCGCCTGAGCATCGTCGGCGAGGTCTTCGCAAGCATCACGGCGCGCGCCCGCTCGAAGGCCGAGACGCGGACGCTGCGCGGCCGTCTCTGGCATGCCGACCGCGTCGCGCGCGTGGGCGCGCTGACCGCGACCATCGCGCACGAGATCAACCAGCCGCTCGCCGCGATCCTCAGTAACGCGCAGGCCGGCCTCGCCCGCCTCGGCCAGGGCGGGGCGCCGGTCGCGGTGCTGCGCGAAATCTTCGAGGCCGTGGTGCGCGACGACAAGCGCGCCGCCGAGACCATCCGCTCGATGCGCGCCTTCCTGCGCCACGACGAGAGCAGCCGCGAACGTATCGACCTCGCCGAGGCGCTGCCCGAGGTGCTGCAGCTACTCGCCGCAGAGCTCGCGCGCCGGGGAATCCACGTGGAGACCGCACTCGCGCCCGGCTGCTGGGTGGTCGCGGACAAGACGCAGATCGGGCAAGTGGCGCTCAACCTGATCCTGAACGCCGCGGCCGCGATGGAGCAATGTCCGCGCGAAGAGCGCAGCCTGCGCCTCACCGCGGCGCGCGCGGCAAACGGCCGCGTCGAAGTCGAGGTGCGCGACGCCGGCTGCGGCATCGCCGCCGAGCGCCTCGACCGGCTGTTCGAGCCGTTCCAGACTACGCGGAAGGACGGTCTCGGCCTCGGCCTCGCCATCTGCCGCTCGATCGTCGAGGCGCACGGCGGCACGATCGGCGTTGCGCGCAATGCCGAGCGCGGCGTCACTCTGCGCTTCGACCTCGCCGGTGAGCCGGGTCCGCGGCAGCAGCCGGCCCCGCCCGCCGCGCGCGACGGCGCACTGCGGCCGGCGGCGGCGGCGGCCGGTCCGCTGGTCTGCGTGGTCGACGACGACGCCGGCGTACGCGAAAGCCTCGCGCGGCTGCTTTCGGCCGAGGGCTTCGCCGTCCTCTGCTATCCGTCGGCGGAGGAATTCCTCGCCGCCGCCGCAGTGGCCGAAACCGCGTGCGTTCTGGTCGATCTGCAGCTGCCGGGCATGTCCGGCATCGAGCTGCAGGAGCGGCTCGCCCTGACCTCGTTCACGCCGCCGATTGTGTTCCTGACCAGCGGCGGCGACGTTGCCGCCAGCGTCGCCGCCATGAAGCGCGGCGCGATCGACTTCCTGTCCAAGCCGGCCGACCATGCGCAGATCCTCGCCGCGGTAAGGACGGCGCTCGAGCAGAGCGCGGGCTCGCGCATGATCGCCTTGCGGCGCGGAGCGCGCGCCGAGCGCCTGGGTCGGCTCTCGCCGCGCGAGCGCCAGGTCATGGAGCACGTCATTCAGGGCCGCCTCAACAAGCAGATCGCCGCGAGCCTGAGCATCGCGCTGCAGACGGTCAAGCAGCACCGCGCTCGCGTGATGGAGAAGATGGAGGCCGGCTCGGTACCCGACTTGCTGCGAATCCTCGGCCCCGATCAGCCGCCGAGCGCCATCAGCGCGCCGACGAGGAGCGCCCCCACCGCCGACATGCCGGCGCCGGCGAGCCAGCGGTTGCCGCCGGCGTAGCGCGCCAGCAGCCAGCCGCCGAGGAACAGCATCACCAGCGCCACCAGGCGCGAGCCAAGGAGCGCCGGCGCAAGGCGGTCGAAGATCAGGAACGGCACCACCAGCGGGAACGTGGACGCGGTGACCAGGAGAAAGACCTCGAAGGCGCCGCGCCAGTCATCGCCGCCCAGGCGCGCCCTTTTACCCTGTGGCGACTGCTCGCGCGTCCGCTGCGTGAGCTGGGCGACCACGTACATGATGCCGTCGACCAGGCCCCAGGCGACGTTGCATCCCAGCGCGGCGGCCAGCGCGGTGCGTACCTCGAGGTCTTCGCTTCCCACGCTCACCGCGCCGATGAAGGTCATGGCCATCAGCACGCCGAAGATCACCTCCGACACGCGGTCGACCGGATCGAGTACGCGCTTCTGGGCCATCGCTCACTCCACCGGGATGAAATAGAACATCAGCGCGATGATCAGATACACCGCGATCAGCTGCACGCCCTTGTACCAGTTCGAGCGGCCGTCGCCGGCCACCACCGCGCCGATCAGCGCCGCCATGAAAACCGCGCCCACCTCGAGCCGGCTGAACGACAGCTGCAGCGGCTGCGGCGCGATGAAGTAGCTCGCCAGCACCAGCACCGGTGCGACGAAGAGAGCGATCTGGATGGCGGCGCCCAGCGCAATGCTGAGGGAGAGGTCCATCTTATTCTTCAGCGCCATGACGACCGCCGCGGGCGGCCCGGCCGCGCCGCCGACGACAGCGAGGAACACGACGCCGATGAACACATCGGACATGCCGAGCGCCTCGCCGGTACCCTGAGCCGCACCGACCAGGATCTCGCTCATGAACGCGGCGAGCACCGACGCGCCGAGCAGGCTCAGCACCGCGCGCGGCAGGCTCCAGCGCACCCCGTGCGCTGCATCGTCCTTGTCGGATACGGCGCCGGGCTGGCCGGCGAACTCGTCGGGATGGGTCTTCAACTGGAACAGTAGGTAGAGCACGTAGGCAGCGAGAAGAACCACGGCGAGGCCGATGTTGAGGAGCGCCTCCGCGCGCACCGGCGCGCCGGGTGCCAGCAGGCGGCTGAAGGCGCTCGGCACCATGAGGCTCAGCGCGGCGATCAGCATCATCGAGCCGTAGAGCCGCGCGGCGGCGGCGTTGTAGGTCTGGGTATGGTGGCGTAGCCCGCCGACGAGGAACGAGATGCCGAGCGCGAGCAGCAGGTTGAGGAGGATGGCGCCGGCGAGCGCGGCGCGCACCATGTCGAGGAGCCCGGAGCGCAGCGCGACGAGGGCGACGATGAGCTCCGGTGCGTTGCCGAAGCTCGCGTTGAGGAGCCCGCCGATCGTGTCGCCGGTATAGGTGGCGAGCTGCTCGGTGGAGCGCACGATCAGCGCCGCGGCTGGCACGATGGCAAGCCCCGCGGCAAAGAAGATCCACGGGTCCGAAGCGCCCGTGTGCTCGAGCACCAGCGCGACCGGGATGAAGACCAGGAGCCAGTTCACGGCTTCCCCTCGATGCTGCCGCCTGCCTCGAAGCTGCCGCCAAGGGCGAGGTGGAGGTTCACCCGCTGCACCAGGCGCTCGGTCTGCACGCGCAGCAGGGCCGTGCGCGCGGCGGAGAGCGCGAGGCTCTGCTGCTGCACCGCGCGCAGGTCGCCCACGCCGACGCGGTAACGCTGGTTGGCGAATTCCAGCGCGCGCGCGTTCTCGGTCACCGCCTCGCGCAGGATCGCCTCGCGCTCCTGCAGCGTGAATCCGGCGGCGAGGGCGCTCTCCACCTCGCCGAAGGCGCGCGCGCCGATGCGGCCGTAGTCCGCCACCGCCTGCTTCTGCTCGGCGGTACGGATCTCGACCTGCGCCTGCAGCTGCCCGCCAAGGAACAGCGGCGCGGTGATCGAGGCGCCGGCGCTCCATATCGGGTTGTCGCGGTCCTTCAGCACGAACAGTTCGCTCGAGATGCTCGTCACCGCCGCGGTGAGCGAAATGCGCGGCAGGCGCGCGGCCTTCGCCTCCTCGCCGCGGTAGAAGGCGGCGGCGACGCGCCGCTCGGCGGCGACCACGTCGGGCCGGCGCTCGAGCAGCTCCGAAGGCATGCCGACGGGCACCGGGCCCGGCATCGCGGCGATGCTCGCCGGCACCTCGAGCACCGCGGCGGGATAGCGGCCGGCGAGTGCTTCGAGCGCGCGCAGCGACTGCCGGTAGGCGTACTCGAGGTTGAGCGCGCTGTCGCGGTACGCAGCGAGGCTCGCCCGCGCGAGCGTCACGTCGTTATCGCTGCCACTGCCTACGCGCAGGCGGTCCTGCGCCAGCTCGAGCTGGCGGCTCGACGAGCTCGCCATGTCCTCGGCGATCGCCTTCTGCAGCCGTGCCTCGGTGGCAAGAAACCAGCTCTTCGCGGCGAACGCGGCGAGCGACTGCCGCGCGTACTCGGCATCCAGCGCGGCGGAAATGTATTGCGTGTTCGCCGAGCTGCGGCCTGCGCGCACGCGGCCCCAAAGATCGAGCTCCCAGTTGGCGAAGACGCCGGCGCCTTCCAGGCCGCTCGAATCGCCGCTCAGAGCGCCGCCGCCGCGCGCCAGCAGGTTGACCTGCGGGTAGAGCGTGGCGCCGGCGGACTTGACGTAGCCCGCCGCCTGCTCGACTCGCGCCGCCGCCACCTGCAGGTCGGGGTTGTTGCTGAGCGTCTCGCGGACGAAGGATTCGAGCTGCGCGTCGTGGAAGCCGGCAAGCCACGCATCGCCGATGGCCGCGCCGGGCGCGACAGCGCCGCTTTCGACCCATCTGTCGGGTACCTTCAGGTTCGGCAGCGCCTGGGGCACCAGCTCCGCGCGCTGCGGCGGGTCCTTCAGCGCGCAGCCGGCGAGCGCGACGGCGAGTGCCGCCGCGGGGAGCCATCCGGTCGCCCGCATGTCAGTGCAGCTTGAGGACCAGGTAGTTGACGTACGAGCCGACGCGGATGATGACCTTGCGCAGGATGTGGATCTCGTGCGCGGTGTCGGTGTAGATCGCGGCGTGGCCGGCGGCGCCCGCGGCGAGGAACACCGTCTTGTCGCGCTCCTCGATGTTGAACTTGACGGCGTAGCGGCCCGGCGGCAGCGGCGCGAATCCCGACTGCGGGATGGTGCCGCTCGGCAGCAGCTGTCCGGCGCCCTGCGCCCAGACTATCGAGTCGACTTTCGCCTTGATGACGCGCCCGGGCAGGGTATCGACGGCGAACTCGGCCTCGTTGCCCGGCGCCACCTGGTGCAGCTCGTTCTGGTTGTAGAGCGCCACGACCTGCCCCTCGGCCTCTACCAGCGTCATCACCTGGCTCGCCGCGGCGCCGCCGACGAAGCCGCCCGGCCGCAGCTGCAGGTTCACCACATAGCATTCGCAAGGCGAGCGGGTAGTGGTCTGGTCGAGGTTCCAGCGCGCCTGCTCGAGCTGCGCGCGCGTCTGCGCGCTCTGCGAAAACTCGCCTTTCACCGTGGCGCCGAGCTTCTGCTGGATCTGGCGCTGGCTCGCGCGCGCCTGCGCCTCCGCGTTGCGCGCCGCGTCGAACTGGTTCTGCTGCTCGAGCGCATCGGTCTCGGCGCGCTCGAGGTCGAACTTGCTGCCGGCGCCGGTGGCGGCGAGCTCGCGGTACTGCTGCACGCGCCGCTTGGTCAGCTCCAGGCGCGCGGCGATCTCGCGCGCGCGGTTCTGCGATTCCTCGATCTTGGCGCCCGCGCCGCGATCCTGCTCGACCAGCTCGCGCTGCGAGCCCTGCGTGCCGACGAGCTGCGCCTCGAGCGTCTTTACCTCCAGCTCGTAGGGCGTCGGGTCGATGCGGAACAGCACGTCGCCCTTGTGGACCAGGCGGTTGCCTTCCTCGACCGGCACCTCGATCACCCGCCCGCGCACCTGCGAGACGATCGGCACGGTGTATTTGTAGACGCGCACGTCGGCCGAAGAGGGCGCGACGACGTTCAGCGCGAGGATCAGCGCGGTCAGGCCGACCACCGGGATGATCACCACCGTGACCTGCGTGGCGATGTTCCACGGCAGCCACTTCAGCTTGATGAAGATCAGCCAGACGAAGAACGAGTAGATGCCGAGGAGGAGGACTTCCATCTACGCGGCTTTCCCCGGCTTGGTCGCGGCGGGCGCGCGCGCCTCGGCCTCGGCTAGGCGCAGGCTCGCCAGCTGGTCCTTCAGCCCGCGCAGCCGCGGCGGCAGCGCGCCCCGCGCCTCCATCGACTCGAGCTCCTCGCGCAGGTGGAATGCCTCCTCGCGCAGCAGCTTGCCTTCGCGATGCTTCTCCGCCATCTCGTCGAAGTACTCGTCGCCCTTGTCGGTGCCGTAGGCGACGCGGTAGCCCACCGGCTTGGTGAACGCCCACAGCCAGGCGAGCGGCCAGAGCAGGCCGCCGAAGACGAGCGACAGCAGGCACAGCGTCGTGATGGCCGCCGTCTGCGGGTGGTGGCGCTTCTCGGCGATCTTCTCGGGCAGCACGTGCACCAGCCAAAACAGCACGATGCCGACTACCGGGACGAGGAACAGGATGAAGATCGCCAGGATGTCGGCCACCGTGTCGAGCGCCTCGCCTGAGAGGAACGAGGCGCGAGCCGGCGCGGCGGCCAGGGCGAGCAGCCCGGCAACGAGCAGCCGAAAAGCACGATTTTTCACCGCCGTTATCCTGCCGTCTCCGGCAGCCCTCGGAAAGCACACCAAAGTAGGATGCCCGGGGGGCCTGCCGAGGGTACGATAGTCCGATGGGAGGCAGCTGGGCGAAAAAGGGATTGGCTTGCGCGCTGGCAATCGGCGTCGCCGCAGGCTGCTCCAAGGAGGCGCCGCAAACGCAGCGGCCGGTCCCCGAGGTCACCGTCGTGACCGTCAAGCCGCAGAGCATCCCCTACCTCATGAGCTTCGTCGCGCAGACCGAGAGCTCGCGCCAGGTCGACATCGTCGCGCGCGTCTCCGGCTACCTCGACAAGATCGCCTACCGCGAGGGCGAGCTGGTCAAAGAGGGCCAGGTCCTGTTCCAGCTCGATCCCAAGCCCTTCCGCGCCCAATTCGACGCCGCCCGCGGCGAGCTGCTCGCCCAGCAGGCGCGCTTCACCACTGCCAAGGCGAACCTCGACCGAGTGAAGCCGCTCGCCGCACTCGACGCGCTGTCCAAGGCCGACCTCGATCGCGCGCAGGGCGACTACGACTCCGCGAACGCCGCGGTGTTCGCGGCGCAGGCCAAGGTGAGGGAGCAGGAGCTGAATCTCGGCTACGCCACCATCCTCGCGCCGGTGACCGGCCTCGCCAGCCGCTCGTCGCAGCGCCAGGGCGCCTACATCAACGCGATGTCGGAGAGCGCCAAGCTCACCTATGTCGCCGCCCTCGACCCGATCTGGGTCAACTTCAGCGTCTCGCAGAACCAGACCGCCAAGCTGAAGGACATGGTCGAGAAGAAGCAGGTCGTGCCGCCGCCGAAGCTCGACTTCGAGGTCGAGATCCTGCTCTCCGACGGCAAGGTCTATCCCGACAAGGGCCGCATCAGCTTCGCCGACCCCTCCTTCAGCCAGGAGACCGGCTCGTTCCTGGTGCGCGCGCAGCTGCCCAATTCGAACCAGGAGCTGCGGCCGGGCATGTTCGTCACTGCCAAGCTCTACGGCGCCACGCGGCCCGACGCGGTGGTGATCCCGCAGCTGGCCGTGCAACAGGGCTCCAACGGCCACCTGGTCTACGTGGTGAAGCAGGACGGCACGGCCGAGGTCCGCCCCGTCGTCGTCGGCGACTACCAGGGCGACAAGGACATCGTCGTCATGAGCGGCCTGCAGGGCGGCGACCGCGTGGTCGTCGACGGCGCGCTGCGCGTCGTGCCGGGTCAGCCGGTGAAGGTCGTCGAGCCCGCGGTAGAAAAAGCGGCTCCCGCCGCGAAGCAGTAGCTTCATGTTCACGCATTTCTTCATTGACCGTCCGGTTCTCTCGTCGGTCATCTCGATCCTGATCGTGCTGGCCGGCGCGGTGTCGATGACCGTCTCGCCGATCGAGCAGTACCCGGACATGGCGCCGCCGCAAGTGACGGTCGAGGCGCGCTACCCCGGCGCCACCGCCGAGGTCATCGCCAACACGGTGGCGGCGCCGATCGAGGCACAGATCAACGGCGTCGACAACCTGCTCTACTACACCTCCACCAGCTCCTCGACGGGGAACGTGACGATCACGGTCGTCTTCGCGCCCGGCAGCAACCCCGACATCAACCAGGTGAACGTGCAGAACCGCGTCAGCCAGGCGCTGCCGCTCATCCCGCAAGCGGTATCGCAGCAGGGCGTGACGGTGGAGAAGAAGTCTTCCTCGCTGATGATGGTGATGGCGGTCTACTCGCCCGACGCACGCTACGACTCGACCTACATCGACAACTACTCCAACCTCTACGTGCTGGAGGAGCTGAAGCGCGTCCCGGGCGCCAACCGCGCCCAGGTGATGGGGCTGCCCGATATCGCCATGCGCGTCTGGCTGCAGCCCGACCGCATGGCGCAGCTCGGCATCTCGGCGCAGGACGTGGCGAATGCGATCCAGAGCCAGAACCAGACCTTCGGCATCGGGCTGATCGGCGCGCCGCCGGCGCGCCCCGGCATCGAGCAGCAGTTCGTCGTCACCGCGCAGGGCCTGCTCACCAAGCCGTCCGAGTTCGAGGACATCATCGTGCGCGCGGCGAAGGAAGGCACCGCCATCGTCCGCGTGCGCGACATCGGCCGCGTCGAGCTCGCCAAGCGCGACTACTCGATCGCCAGCCGCCTGAACGGCAAGACCGGCACCACCATCGCCATCTACCAGCAGCCGGGCGCCAACGCGGTGGCGACCTCGAAGGCGGTGCGCGCGCGCATGGAGGAGCTCAAGGCGCAGTTCCCGACCGGCCTCGACTACATCATTGCGCTCGACACCAGCCTGTTCACTCTCTACTCGATCGACAAGGTGGTGCACACCTTCTTCGAGGCAGTCCTGCTGGTGGTACTGGTGGTGTTCGTGTTCCTGCAGAGCCTGCGCGCGACAGTCATCCCGATCCTCGCCGTGCCGGTGTCGATCGTCGGCACCTTCGTCGGCATGCACCTGGTCGGCTTCTCGATCAACATGCTGACGATGTTCGGCATGATCCTCGCGATCGGCCTGGTGGTCGACGACGCGATCGTCGTGGTGGAGACGGTCGAAGCGAACATCACCACGCGCAAGCTCTCGCCGCTGGAGGCAGCCAAGCACGCGATGACCGACATCGCGGGCGCGCTGATCTCGATCGTGCTGGTGCTGCTGGCGGTGTTCCTGCCGGTCGCCTTCCTCGGCGGCGTCACCGGCACGCTGTACAAGCAGTTCGCCATCACCATCGCCTTCTCGATGGTGATCTCGGGGATCATGGCGCTCACGCTCTCGCCCGCGCTCGCCGCGATCATCATCAAGGCGCACCACGGCGAGAAGAACCGCTTCTTCCGCGCCTTCGAAGCGGGTTTCGAGAAGCTGCGGCGGGGCTACCTCGCTGCCGTGTCGCGGCTGATCGGGCTGTGGCCGCTCGCGCTGGGGGTCTTCGTCGCCGTGCTCGCCGGCATCTTCCTGATGTTCCGCGTCCTGCCCTCCTCCTTCGTGCCGGACGAGGACCAGGGCTACTTCTTCATCATCGTGCGCGCGCCCGACTCGGCGAGCCTCAGCGTGGTCGAGCGCTTGACCAAACAGGCGGAGAAGATCGTGATGGCGGATCCCGCCGTCGAGGCGGTGGACGTAGTCGACGGCTACGACCTGATCGACGGCCAGTTCACCAACAACGGCGCCGTGATCTTCGCTTCGCTGAAATCCTTCGAGGAAAGGAAGGACAAGGAGCAGCTCTCCTTCGCCGTGCTGGCCCGCCTCAACCGCCAGTTCGCCGGCATCAAGGAGGGTTCCCTGTTCGCGCTCAATCCGCCGTCGATCCCGGGCATGGGCACCACCGGCGGCTTCGAGTTCTACCTGCAGAACCGCGGCTCGGGCGACGCACGCGCCACCGGCGAGGCGGTGCAGGCCTTCCTCGAGAAGACGCGCGCGCGGCCCGAGCTCGCCGGCGTGTCGACCACCTACCGCGCCGCGAGCCAGCAGCTTTTCGTCGACCTCGACCGCAACAAGGCCGAGGTGCTCGGCGTGCCGGTGTCGGATGTCTTCCAGACCATGCAGGCCTTCTTCGGCTCGCAGATCGCCGGCCAGTTCTCGCAGTTCAGCCGCGTGTGGTGGGTCGTGATGCAGGCCGATGCCGACTACCGCGGCAAACCGGAGGACTTCGACAAGGTCTACCTGCGCTCGAAGAGCGGCGCCAACGTGCCGCTCTCGGCGCTCATCACAGTGCGCTACGTCGCCTCGCCGAAGCTGGTCACCCGCTTCAACGGCTTTCCCGCGGCGAAGATCACCGGCAGCCAGGCGCCGGGCTACAGCTCGGGCGACGCCATCCGCGCGATGGAAGAGATCGCCAGAGAGCTGCCGGCGGGCTTTTCCTACGCCTGGTCGGGCCAGGCGTTGCAGGAAACGCAGTCGGGCAGCACCTCGTCATCGGCCTTCGTCTTCGGCCTGATCATCGTCTTCCTTCTGCTCGCGGCACAGTTCGAGAAGTGGACGCTGCCGATCGGCGTCGTGCTCTCGGTGCCCTTCGCGGTGCTCGGCGCCCTCCTCCTCACCTGGCTTCTGCGCCTCGAGAACGACGTCTACTTCCAGGTCGGCCTGGTCACGCTGGTCGGCTTGTCGGCGAAGAACGCCATCCTGATCTCGGAATTCGCCATCGAGCGCGTGAGGAAGGGCATGCCGGTGCGCGAGGCGGCGATCGAGGCGGCGGGCCTGCGCCTGCGCGCCATCGTGATGACCTCGTTCGCCTTCGTGCTCGGCTGCGTGCCGCTCGCCATCGCCAGCGGCCCCGGCGCGAACAGCCTGCGCGCGATCGGCACCGGCGTGATCGGCGGCATGCTGGTCTCGACGCTGGTCGCGATCTTCTTCGTGCCGCTGTTCTTCTGGATTCTCGAGTCGGCGAGCGAGAAGTTCGCCGGCAAGAAGGAAAAATAGCGTGAAAAACCGCGCCGGCCTCCTGGCGCTCGCGGTGCTCGCCGGCTGCACCGTCGGCCCCGACTGGCAGCAGCCTCGGGTCGAGACCCCGCCCGCCTGGCGCATCGAGTACGCCGACGCCGCCGAGCTGGCGAACACGCGCTGGTGGGAGACGTTCGGCGACCCGGTGCTCGACCGGCTGATGGAAGACGCGCTGCGCGAGAACCTCGACCTGCTGCAGGCGGCGGCGCGGGTCGACCAGTTCCTCGGCGCGCTGCGTGCCACACGCTCGCAGTTCTATCCGCAGTTCAACTACAGCGGCGACGCGAGCCGCAATCGCGCGAGCGAGAACGGCCCGACGCCGCTGCCCGCCGGCGTCGAACGCAACTACTCGCTGTACGACGCCGCGCTCGGCGCCTCCTGGCAGATCGATCTCTTCGGGCGCGTGCGCCGCCAGGCGGAGGCCGCGCAGGCGCAGGTCTACGCGAGCGAGCAGGGCCGCCGAGGCGTCGTGCTGTCGGTAGTGAGCGCCGTCGCCACCGGCTACATCGCGCTGCGCGGGCTCGACCGCCAGCTCGAGATCGCGCGCGCCACCGAGAAGAACTACGCCGGCACGCTGGAGATCTTCGAGCTGCGCCACAAGGGCGGCGCGGTCTCGGAGCTCGAGCGCTCGCAGGTCGAGTCGCAGTACCGACAGGCGCAGGCGGCGGTGCCGAGCCTCGAGCGGCAGGTGCAGGTGCAGGAAAACCTGCTGTCGGTGCTGCTCGGCCGCAATCCGGGCCCGATCCCGCGGGGCCGCGCCGTAGAAGCGCTCACCGATCCGGTGATCCCCGCGGCGCTGCCGGCGGCGCTGCTCGAGCGGCGGCCCGACATCCTGCAGGCGGAGCAGAACCTGCGCGCCTCCAACGCCAACATCGGGGTCGCCAAGTCCCTCTATTTCCCGACGCTTTCGCTCACCGGCGTCTTCGGGCTGCAGAGCACCTCGCTCGACAATTTCTCGAAGAGCGGCTCGACGACCGGCGGGATCGTTGCGACCGTCACCGGCCCGATCTTCACCTTCGGCGCGATCGAGGGCCAGGTATTGAGCGCCGAGGCGGCGCAGCGCGAGGCGCTTGCCTTCTACCAGTCGGTGGTGCTGAACGCTTTCCGCGAGACCAACGACGCGCTGATCGGCGTGCAGAAGCGGCGCGAGGAGTACGACGCCCTCGCCAAGCGCACGCTGGCCCTACGCACCTATGCGCGGCTCTCGCGCGCCAAGTACGAAGGCGGCGCCTCGGGCTACATCGAGGTGCTGTACGCCGAGAACGAGCTCTTCGCCGCCGAGCTGAACGCCATCTCCACGCTCGCGCAGCGCCACGCCGAGCTGGTGAATCTCTACAAGGCGCTCGGCGGCGGCTGGGTCGATGCGGCCGATCCGCTGGCGGAGCCCGCGCGCGCGCCCGCGCCGGCACGCTAGCGCGGTGAGTGCGCGGCTCGCTGCGCTCGCCCTCACCTGCGCCCTCGCCACCGATGCCGCTGCGCAACTACCGGCGATAAAGCCGAGCACCGTGGACGAATGGCACGGCCGCCTCGAGCTAAAGCGCGAGGACACCGCGCGCGGCACGCCCGGCGAATCGACCAAGACCACCGTGCGCGTCGAGACCTTCCTCGACGGCCCGGTCAATCTGCTGCGCATCGACCTGCCGTTCCCTGACGCCAAGAGCGACTTCGAGGGCGATCCCTTCGATCCGCGGATGGGCGACGTGAAGCTGCGCGCCGGGTTCCGGCCGCTGCGCCGGGGCGACGTGCTGTTTCCTTCGTTCGTCGAGGCCACCTTCCCCACCGCCGACCCCGATGAGGGCGGCGCGGGCAAATACCAGCTGAGCGCGGGAATCCGCATGCTCGCCCCGCTGCGCTATCCCTTCAGGGAGGGTGTGAAGCACAAGCTTCTGCTCGAGGGCGAGATTGCGCAGACCAACTCGGTCGGCGGCGATCCCGCGCGTCCGAGCATCAACTACGCCAAGCTCGAGCTCACGCTGAACGACCTGTGGCTCGACAAGTACACCTTCAAGCTGAAGGTGAAGCCGTCCTTCGACCACGTGCGCGACGACGCCGGCGGCGTCGGCGAGGCCGAGGCCGGGATGTATTTCGGCGAGGGGCACAGGTGGCGCACGTGGCTCATGCTGGGCCACCGGCTATGGGGCCCCGACGGCGTCGCTGGTACCTACGAGAACCGGGTCGAGCTCGGCGTCAACCGCACCTTCTGAGCTAGAGCAGCTGGAAGAAGATGACCACCAGGCCGGCGATCGATACGCCCCATACCGCCGTACGCAGCCACGGGATGCCGGCGAGGTAGACGAAGGCGTAGGCGAGCCGCGCCCAGAAGAAGAGCTGCGCGCCGAGCAGCGTGGCGGAGTTGGTCTTGTTCGCCACCACCGCGACCAGCACCAGCGAGGCGAACAGCACCAGGCTCTCGAGCATGTTGTGGTGCGCGCGATCGGCGCGCCCCGCCCAACCGGTCAACGCCGGAAAGTTCTCGCGGTTGCCGACGAGAGGCGGCAGTCCGACTTGCAGGAACGCGCCGGTCACGGCAACGAGCATCTGCACCAGCGCCAGGGCCAGGGCCCACAGCAGCCACATCAGTTCCGGTTTCATAGCGACTCCTCCCTTGAAGGAAGGAGCATTGTCGCCGAATCCCTACCGGGCTGTCGCCGTCTTCCGTTGCCAGGGGTCGCGGCGGAAGCGCCGGCGCCGGGCGAGCACGGCGATGCGCCGGCCGGCGAACTCGTGCACTTTCTCGCGCACCTCGCGCCGCACGTCCTCAGGCAGCGGGGCGGCGGCCTCTTCGAAGCGCGCGAATACCTCGTCGGGCGCGGGGGGGCCGTCATGGAAAAAGCCTCGGCTCTTGTCCCAGACCAGGGCGCGATCGGCCGAACCCGTTCCATAGCAGAGCTGGAACAGCGTCACCTCGCCGCCGGCCTGCCAGACGAACAGGTCGAAGTAGTCGTCGTGAAACCAGCGCCGGCGCGCCGGCGGATCGTCCGCCACGCCGAAGATTTCTTTCATCCTTCTTCACCCCGCAAGCGGGTTGCGTCAAGGGTATGACCACAGGTCCGTTCAGAGGGTTCAGGCGGTTACAAAAATGATGGATCGCGGAAGGCGAACCGTGTTCTAACGGCTAACACCTATAGGAGGGTGCGTCATGGGCAACCCGGCTTTCGAAGCACCGCGCGAAGCACCTCGTCAGCACCCCGAGCTTCTCAAATCGCTGAGCCTGTTCAGCAAGGAGCACCGCGCAGCGCGCTGGTCGGGGACTTTCGCCGCATTCCTCGAAGGGATTTTCCCGGCCGACCCGTCCGGCCTCACGCGCACCAGCCACCAGTACCTGTGGGACATGATGCGAGCAGAGAACCATCTGTTCCGCGACGAGCTGTACGGAATCGACGGCACGATCGAACGGGTGCTCGACTACTTCAAGGCGGCGGCGGCGGGCTCCGAGGTTGGCAGACGCCTGCTGCTGCTGCTGGGACCGCCTTCGGGCGGCAAGTCGAGCATGGTGATCCTGCTCAAGCGCGGCCTGGAGGCATACAGCCAGAGCGAGGCCGGCGCGCTCTACGCCATCCACGGCTGCCCGGTGCACGAGTCGCCGCTGCACCTCGTGCCGCATACCCTGCGCGCGCAGTTCCGCCAGGCCTACAGCGTCGACATCGGCGGTGAGCTTTGCCCGCACTGCGCGAGCCGCCTGGCCCAGGAATACGGCGGCGACTTCATGCAGATGCCGGTGCAGCGCGTGTTCGTCTCCGAGGCCGGGCGCCTCGGCGTCGGCACCTATGCGCCGCACGACCCGAGCACCGCCGACATCGCCGACCTGGTCGGCTCGGTCGACCTCTCCAAGGTCTCGCAGTACGGCGACGAGGGCGACCCGCGCGCGTGGTCCTGGTCGGGCGCGGTGTACGCGGCGAGCCGCGGCATGCTCGAGATGATCGAGATCCTCAAGGTCAAGCGCGAGTTTCTCTACCTGCTGCTCACCCTGACGCAGGAGAAGAACGTCAAGGTGTCGCGCTTCCCGCTGATCCACCTCGACGAGACCATCGTCGCACACACCAACCTCGCCGAGTTCCGCAAGTTCCTGCAGGAGCCGGAGAACGAGGCGCTGCTCGACCGTATGGTCATCATCCAGGTGCCCTACACGCTCTCGTACAAGGACGAGGCGCGCATCTATCAGAAGCTCACCTCCTCGACGCAGGCGTTCCGCGAGGTGCACCTCGACCCGCACGCGCTGCACGTCGCCGCCGTGTTCGCGGTGCTGTCGCGGCTGCAGGAGGGCGAGGAGCGCGAGGCGGAAGCGGCGAAGAAGCTGCGCCTCTACGCCGGCGAGGACGTCGAGGGCGTAGCGCAGTCCGAGGTCGAGAAGCTGCGCGCGAAGAGCCCCGAGGAAGGCCTTTCGGGCGTGTCGCCGCGCTTCGTCATCAACGCGCTCTCCAACGCCATCATCCAGTCGCAGGCGAAGAGCCTCACCAGCATGGACGTGCTGCTCGCGCTGAAGGACTCGATCGAGTCCGACGTGCGTATCGACGGCAAGAAGAAGCGGCGCTGGGTCGACTTCCTGGTCGCGGTAAGGAAGGAGTTCTACAACCGCTGGGTGAAGGAGGACGTGCACAAGGCGCTGTTCGTCTCCTTCGAGCAGGAGGCCCAGCAATTGCTGGACAAGTACCTCGACGAAGTCGAGGCACAACTGGACAACCGCACCATCAGGGATCCGATCACCAGCGAGGAGCGCAAGCCCGACGAGCGCTTCCTGCGCTCGGTGGAGGAGAAGATCCGCATCTCCGAGTCGGGCAAGCTGTCCTTCCGCCAGGAAGTGGTGCGCAAGGCGATGGGCGCCTACAAGCGTGGCGACAAATTTACGCTCGACAGCCACGCGCCGCTACACGATGCGGTCGAGCAATACCTGTTCGAGCAGCGCCGCGACGTGCTGCGTCTGGTGAGCTCGTCCGCGCGGCCCGACGACGAGACGCGGCAGAAGATTTCCGTAGTCGAGAGGCGACTGGTCGACGAATACGGCTACGACAACCACAGCGCCCGCGAAGCCCTCAACTATGTGACCACCCTGCTAGCGCAAGAATGACGATCCGCATTGCCGCCGAGACTCCCTGGTACGACCTGTTCTCGCGTGGCGCGCGCGACTGGCTGCGCCACAACCAGAAGGTGCGCTCGGCGGTGCGCGAGAGCCTGCCCGATCTCCTCGCCGGCGACGATGTCATCACCCGGCCGTCGAACCGCAGCGTGCTGGTGCCGGTGAAGTTCCTCGAGCACGCCCGCTTCCGGCTGCTCGAGCCCTCGACGCAGCAGGGCGCGGGCCAGGGCAAGGGCGAGGCCGGCGACGTGCTGCGGCCGGCGCGCGACGACGGCCCCGGCAGCCATGCCGGCGGCACGGCGAACGGCGAGGTGCGCTTCGTCGTCGAGATGCAGATCGACGAGATCGTCGACTGGCTGTGGGAGGATCTCAGGCTGCCCGAGCTCAAGCCGAAGCGGGCCGAAACGATGGATGAGCCCGACTACCGCCGCGAGGGCTGGGACAAGCGCGGCGCGCGCTCTCGGCTCGACCGCAGGCGGACCCTCAAGGAATCCATAAAAAGAAATTCGATTCAGGCAAGCGGGGTGGCGATCTCCAACGACGACCTGCGGTTCCGCCAGCTGGTGCGGAAACCGACGCCGTCCACCAAGGCGGCGGTGCTGTTCGTGCTCGACGTCTCGGGCAGCATGGACGAGGGCCAGCGCCGGCTCGCCAAGCAGTTCTTCTTCTTCGCGCTGCAGGGCCTGCGCCGCCAGTACGCGAAGGTCGAGACCGCCTTCATCGCCCACGCCGCGGAGGCCTGGGAATTCGAGGAGAGCCAATTCTTCCAGGCCTCCTCGAGCGGCGGCACCGTCTCCTCGGGCGCCTTCGAGCTGGCCGCCGACCTGATGCGCACGCGCTACGACGCCGGCCGCTACAACGTGTACCTGTTCTACGCTTCCGACGGCGAGAATGCCGCCGAGGACCGGCCGCGCGCCGCGTCGGCGCTGCGCCGCCTCGCCGGCGAGCTCAACTATGCCGGCTACGTCGAGACCGGCGGCGTCGCCACCTTCCGGCCGCGCGAAACCCAGCTGGCCGAGATCTTCCGCGAGCTGCACGGCCAGGGACTGCCGGTCGGCCTGAGCTCGCTCGGCTCGCAGGATGACGTCTGGCGCGCGATCCGCTCGTTCTTTGGAGCGCCCGAAGGGCGCGGCGGCAGCCGCGCGCGCGAAGCGCAGGCGGTATGAACCCGCTCGAGCGGTTCGCCGAAGGGCTCGAGAGCCTTGCCCGCAGCCGCGGCCTCGACTACTACCCGGTCGACTTCGAGCTCGCGCCGCAGAGCCTGATGACCGAGATCGCGGTCTACGGGCTGCCGGTACGCATGCCGCACTGGTCCTTCGGCGTGCGCTACATCCACCAGCTGGTGCGCCAGAGCATGGGACACTCGAAGATCTTCGAGGTGATGTTCCCCGGCGATCCGTGCCGCGCGTTCCTGATGGACTCCAATTCGCTCGCCGAGAACACGCTGGTCACCGCGCACGTGCTCGGCCACGCCGACTTCGCCAAGAACAACCAGCTGTTCGCCCGCTTCCACGAGATGTCGACCGGCAACATCGTCGACCAGGCCGCCGCGCACGCGCACCGCATCCAGAGCGCCATCAACCAGGCCGGCCTCGAGCGCGTCGAGGCCGTGCTCGATGCCGCGCTCGCGCTCGAGTCGCACGTCGACGTGACCGGGGAGCTGCACCGGGCGCGTTATGCGGAATTCGTTTCTGAAAAGCCGAAAATTCGAAAAAACGAATTTCAAAAACGCTTCGGCGCGCTGCCCGGAGAAGCCGAGCCGCAGGAGCTGCCGATCGGGCCGCTGCGCGCGGCGGTCCCGCCGCACCCGGAGCACGACCTGCTCTGGTTCATCGCGCACTACGCGCCCGACCTCGAGCAGTGGGAGCGCGACATCTTCCTGATGGTGCGCGCCGAGTCGCTCTACTTCTACCCGGTGTTCGCCTGCCAGATCATGAACGAAGGCTGGGCCTCGTACTGGCACGCACGGCTGCTGCGCGAGGCGGACTTCCTGCCGCAGGAGCTGTATCTGCAGGCGCTGAAGGCGCACTCCGACGTGGTGCGGCCCTTCGCCGCCGGCGAGGAGACCGCGCTCGCGGTCAATCCGTATCACCTGGGCTTCGCGATCTGGGAGCGGATCGTGGAGAAGCACGGCCTCGAGCGCGCGCGCGAAGTGCGCCGCGACGAGGACGACTTCGGCTTCATCCGCAACTGGCTCGACCGCGAGCTCGCCGAGCAGGCGGGCCTGCTGGTCTACGAGGCGAGCACCGACGGCGAGATCCGGGTGGCCGGCCGCGAGCTCGCCGCGGTGCGCGAGGCGATCCTCGCGCCCAAGTTCAACTATGGCGCACCGCGCGTCGCCGCCATCGGCCTCGCCGCCGACGGCTCGCTCGAGCTCGCGCACGAGCACGCCGCGGACGGCCGCGGCCTCGACGCAGCGCGCGCCCGCGAGGTGCTGGGCTACGTCAGGCGCGTCTGGCGACGCGCCGTGCGCCTGCAGACCGCCGACGAACGTGGGGAGAAGGTAGAGCTGGCCGCCTAGATGACGATGATCACCAGCAGGATGACGATGATGAGCAGCAACCATTCCTGGGTGGTCATGTCGCCGGCGGCGGGCAGGCTGTCGATGCGCCCGGCGAGGGCGTGCACTTCCTGATCGGTCATCGCGTCGATGCGGGCCTGAACGTCAGCCGCCGGGATTCCCTGCTTCTCCAGCGCCTTGGCGAGCTCCGGACGCGCGACGAGGGCCTTGATGCGCTCGCGCTCGGCGCCCACCGGCGCGGTGTCGGGCGTCTGGATCATCCCGGCGTGCGCCTGGGGAGCGATCATCGCAAACGCAAGCGTCAGACTGGTCAACAGTTTCTTCATCTTGGTCTCCACGGATTGACCCCCTGACTATAGTGTAAGCCGTTTCATTTTTATGTCGCCGGAGCGCCACGCCGGTCGTAGCGGCGCTACACGCGCAGCGTCGCGGCGGGAATAAATCCACGCATGGTCCGGTCTTGCACGCAAGGAGACCGACATGACTATCGATCGCAGGCAGTTCCTCAAGCTCGCCGGCTTGGGCGGCGCAGTAGTCGTCACGGGCTGCGCGCGCAACCCGTTCGTCGCCGGTGCCGGCGCCGACGAGTTCTATTTCGTGCAGCTGTCCGACACGCACTGGGGCTTCCAGGGCGCGCCCAATCCCGACGCGCAGGGCACGCTGCCCAAGGCGGTGGCCGCGGTCAATGCGCTGCCGGTGCAGCCCGATTTCGTCGTCTTCACCGGCGACCTCACCCACACCACCGACGACCCGAAAGAGCGCCGGCGGCGCCTCGCCCAGTTCAAGGAGATCGTCGGCGGCCTGAAGGCGAAGAACGTGCGCTTCATGCCCGGCGAGCACGACGGCTCGCTCGACCGCAGCGAGGCCTACCAGGAGCTCTTCGGCGCCACGCATTACAGCTTCGACCACCGCGGAGTGCACTTCATCGCGGTCGACAACGTGTCCGATCCCGCGGGGAAAATCGGCGAGGAGCAGCTCGGCTGGCTCAAGCGCGACCTCGACGCGCAGCCGAAGGACGCGCGCATCGTCGTGCTCACGCACCGGCCGCTCTTCCCGCTCTATCCGCAGTGGGATTGGGCCACGGGCGACGGCGAGCAGGCGCTCGCGCTGCTCCAGCCTCACGCCAACGTCACGGTGTTCTACGGCCACATCCACCAGGAGCACCACTTCAGGACCGGACACATCGAGCACCATGCCGCGAAGTCGCTCATCTTTCCGCTACCCGCGCCGGGCTCTCAGCCGCGCCGCGCGCCGCTCGCCTGGGATCCGGCGCAGCCCTACCGCGGCCTCGGCTTCCGCGAGGTCGAGGCCGAGACGCCGGCGGAATACAAGCTGCGCGAGCTTTCGGTGGTCGGAACGTGAAGCGGCGACGATGGCTGCTGCTCGCCGCGGCGGCACCCCTCGCTGCGCTTACTTGCAGCGCCCGGTCAGAGGAACGCGTGGTGCGCATCCTCGCGCGCAAGTTCACCTACCAGCCAGACGAGATCACGCTGAAGGCCGGCGAGCCGGTCGTGCTCGAGTTGACGACAGCAGATGTGCACATGGGCCTCAAGTGCGTCGACCTGGGGCTGCGCGCGGACATCCTGCCGGGCCAGGCGACGCGGCTGCGCCTCGTGCCGCCGAAGCCCGGCGAGTTTCCTTTCTTCTGCGACGTGTTCTGCGGCGACGACCACGAGCTGATGAGCGGCCTGATCCGCGTGGTCGCCTGAGCGCCGGAGTAACATGAGCGCGCCTTGAACGACCGCCGTGCCCGCTTCGAGCAGCTGGTGATGCCGCACCTCGACGCGGCGTTCAACCTCGCGCGCTGGATCACGCGCAACGACCACGACGCCGAGGACGTGGTGCAGGAGGCGATGCTGCGCGCCTACCGCTTCTGCGACGGACTGCGCGGCCAGGCGCGCCCCTGGCTGCTCGCCATTGTGCGCAATGCCTGCTTCACCTGGCTGCAGGCGAATCGGCCGGCCGACCTCGCACCGGCGCCCGACGCCGAGGCGCTCGCCGACGAGGCGCCGGGCCCCGAGGCGCTCGCCGCGCGCGAGTTCGACCGGCGGCTGCTCAACGAGGCGATCGCCGCGCTGCCGGCGCAGTTCCGCGAGGTGCTGGTGCTGCGCGAGCTCGAGGAGCTTTCCTACCGGGAAATCGCACGCGTCGTCGACGCGCCGATCGGCACCGTGATGTCGCGGCTGTCGCGCGCGCGGCGGCTGCTCGCCGATTCGCTGCGCGTGATCTCGCGGGCGCGCGCAGGGGTGCACGAATGACGCGCGAGGAAGCCATCAAGCTGCTGCACGCCTATGCCGATGGCGAGCTCGACCCGGCGGCGAGCCTGGAGATGGAAGCGCGCCTCGCCGCGGACCCCGCGCTGCGCTCGGCGCACGAGCGGCTACGCGGTCTTTCCAGGGCGATTCGGCAGGGGACCGACTACCATCCAGCCCCGCCGGGCTTGCGGGAACGGCTTGCCGGCTCCATGACTGCGAGCAAGCGTACGGAGAAGTCCCGCGCATGGCTGCCGATCGCCGCAATCGGCGCCGCCGCGCTCCTCATCCTTGCGCTTGCCGCCGTGCTGCTGCGGCCGGCCGACGACGAGCGCCTGCTGAACGACGTGCTCGCCAGCCACGCGCGCGCGACGCTCGGCCAGCGGATGATCGACGTCGCCTCTTCGGATCAGCACACCGTGAAGCCCTGGCTCAGCGCGCGGCTGCCTTTCTCGCCGCCGGTCGCCGACTACGCGGCGCAAGGCTACGAGCTCGCCGGCGCGCGCGCCGACTACGCCGGCGGGCGGCCGCTCGCCGTGCTCGTCTACCGGCGGCGCAAGCACACCCTCGAGGTGTTCGTCGCGCCGGGAGCCGACGCGGCGCCGCGCGCCTATTCGCGCGACGGCCTCAACATGGCGAGCTTCGCGCAGGGCGGCATGCAGTACTGGCTGGTGTCGGACATCTCGCGCGAGGAGCTCGACGGCCTCGCGCGGCTGCTCAGGGGAGCCTGAGGACGATCTTGCCGACGTGCTTGTCGGCTTCCATGTAGGCCTTCGCCGCCGGCAGCTCGTCGAAGGCGAACACCTTGTCGAGCAGAGGCTTGATCCTGCCGTCGGCGAAGAACGGCAGGAAATCCTTTCTGAATCCCGCGACGGTGGACGCGCGCTGCTCGGCGTTGCGCAGCTTGTTCGACACGCCGAAGATCCGCAGCCGCTTGGAGTGCACCGCTTCCAGGTCGAAATCGCCGTGCAGCCTGCCGTCGACGTAGCCGACGATCGCCAGCCTTCCCTGGAATGCCAGCGATTTGACGCACTCCGCGAACACCGACCCGCCCACCGTGTTCACGATCAGATTCACTCCCTGCCCTCCGGTCGCTTCTAGGGCCTTCTTGGAAAAATCCGGTTTTCTGGTTTCGATTGGAACGTCGAGCCCCAATTCGGCCAGTCGGCGAAGCTTTTCCGCGGCGCCGGAGGTGCCAATCACTTTGGCCCCGATTGCTTTGGCAGCCTGCAACGCCGCTACCCCAACGCCCGAAGACACACCCGTCACCAGCAGCCACTGGCCAGCCTGCAGTGCGCCCTGCTCCACCAGCATGTCGTGCACGACCATGAAGGTGAGCGGGATGGCGGCCGCCTGCTCGAAAGAAAGGCCGGCCGGAATCGGCACCGCCTCGCGCCGGTCCATCAGCGCGTACTCGGCGAAGGCGCCGGCCGCGCGCCCCATCACCCGCTCGCCGGTGCCGGCCACCTCGCCCGCCGCCTCGCCGCCGGCGGCCTTGGCCGCGCCCGGCGGGGTGAGACCGTGGCCGGCGATGAACTCGCCGCGGTTCAGGCCGGCGGCGCGCACGCGAACCAGAAGCTGGTTCTCCTTCGGCTTCGGCTGCTCGACCTCGCGCAGATCCAGCTTGGTTTCTTTTTCTTTTGATTCTAGAAAATACGCTTTCATTCAGCTTTGATGCCCTTCTGCTTCACTACCTTGCCCCAGGTCTCGTACTCGCGCTTCATGTAGGCGCCGAGCGCTTCGGGCGTGGTGGGCTCGGGATCGACGCCCTGCTTGTCGAGCAGCGAAGCCGCCTTCGGGTCGCGCAGCACCTTGCCGATCTCGCGGTTGAGATAGTCGATCACCGGGCGCGGCGTCGCCGCGGGCGCGAGATAGGCGTACCAGTTCACCGCCTCGTAGCCGGGGTAGCCCGATTCGGCGATGGTCGGCACCTCGGGCAGCGCGGTCGAGCGCTTGGCGCCGGTGCTCGCGATGGCGACGACCTTGCCGCTCTTGATGTGCGGCAGCGCCGCCACCGGCGTGGAGATGTAGCAGTCGACCTCGCCGCCGAGCAGCCCGCGCATCGCCGGCCCGCCGCCCTTGTAGGGCACGTGCACCAACTCGACGTGCGCCATGTCCTCGAGCAGCGCGCCGGCGAGGTGGCCGGCGCCGCCGATGCCGGAGGAGCCGAAGGTGACGGTGTTCGGCTTCTCCTTGGCGATCTTGATGAACTCGGCGAGCGTCTTCGCCGGCATGCGCTTCGGGTTGGTGACGATGATGTTGGGGAATACCACCGCCATCGTCACCGGCGCGAGGTCGCGCAGCGGGTCGTAGCCGAGCTTCATGATGTGCGGGTTCACCGTCAGCGCACCGACGTTGCCGAGCACGATGGTGTAGCCGTCGGGCGCGCTCTTGATGACATAGTCGACGGCGATGTTGCCGCCGGCGCCGGCGCGGTTCTCCACCAGCACCTGCTGGCCGATGTTGTCGCCGAGGAACTTCGCCACCACGCGCGCCACCGTGTCGGTGCCGCCGCCGGGCTCGAAGCCCACCACCATGGTGATCGGCTTCGACGGGAAGGACTGCGCCCAGCAGGCAGAAGACAACAGCAAGGCCAGAATCGAAACAGCGCTTTTCATTTTTCCTCCTAGTGCCCCTTGAAGACGGGCTTTCTCTTTTCCATGAAGGCCTTGCGGCCCTCCTTGTAATCCTCGCTGTCGAAGCATTCCTTCGCCCAGGCCTTGGTCTTGGCGGCGTCGTAGTCGACGCGGCCGAGCTCGCGGATGATGCGCTTCGCGGTGCGCATGGTGAGCGGCGCGTTGCCGCCGATGGCGTCGGTGTACTCCTTCACGACCGATTCCAGATTTTCTTTTGCAGTTATTTTGTTTATCAGTCCCATCTCCCTCGCCTCGGCCGCCGTGAACTGCCGCGCGGTGATCATGATCTCGCGCGCGTAGGCGGCGCCGACGACCTCCACCAGGCCCTTCATCGACGAGGCGCGGTAGCCGAGGCCCATCTTCGCCGCCGGAATGCCAAAGCGCGCGTCGTCGGCGGCGATGCGGATGTCGCACAGCACCGCGATGTTCACTCCGCCGCCGAGGCAGTAGCCGCGGATCATGGCGACCAGCGGCTTGTCGCAGCCCGCGAGCTTCGCCGCCGCGCCCTCGGCCAGCTCCTCGTAGCGCTGCACCGCGTCGGCGCTCGAGCGCTGCTTCTCGAACTGCGAGATGTCCGCGCCCGAGACGAAGGCTTTGTCGCCCGCCCCGGCGAGCACGATGACGCGTACCTCGGGGTCCGCCTCGTACTGCGCGATGACCTGCGGGATCGCCTCCCACATATCGACCGAGATGGCGTTGCGCCGCTCCGGGTTGTTGAAGATGAGCCAGCCCACCGCGCCTTCCTTGCGCGCGATGATCCTCTCGGTCAGGGTTGCGGTCGTCATATGGCGCCTTTTGCTTTCAGCTGCTCGATTTCTTTTTCGGAGTACTTCAGCTCGCGCAGGATCTCCGCCGTGTGCTCGCCGAGCTCGGGCGTCGCCGTGGCGACGGTGGCCGGCGTGCGCGAGAGCCGCGCCGGCTGCGCGACGATGCGCGTGCGGCCGAGGCGCGGATGCTTCACCTCGGCAGCGGCGCCGATATGCTGCACCTGCGGATCGGCGAATACTTGGTCCATCTTGTAGATTGGCCCGCAAGGTACGCCCGCTTCGTTGAGGACGTCGATCCAGGCCTTGCTGGTCCTGGATGAGAGAAGCTCATTGAGGATCTCGTTCAGGCGCTTGCGATTCTTCGCGCGCGCCTCGTTGTCCTTGAACTCGGGCAGCGCGACGAGGTCGCTTCGGCCGAGCACGCTGCACAGGCGCTTCCACATGCCCTCGCCGGAGCAGGCGACGTTGATGTAGCCGTCGGCGGTCTTGTAGGCCGAGGTCGGCATGCTGGTCGGATGGTCGTTGCCCATCTGCGGCGCCACTTCGTTTTTCATCAGGTAGCGCGCCGCCTGGAAGTCGAGCAGGCCGATGCCGGCGTGCAGCAGCGAAGACTGCACCCATTGCCCCTTGCCGGAGGCCTCGCGCTCGAGCAGCGCGGTCATGATGCCGAGCGCGGCGTACAGGCCGGCGGCGACGTCGGCGATGGCAGCGCCGGTGCGCATCGGCTTGCCCGGGTCGCCGGTGACGCCCATCAGGCCGCTCATGCCCTGGGCGATCTGGTCGAAGCCGGGCCGGTCGCGGTAGGGACCGTCCTGGCCGAACCCCGAGATGCTCCCGAGGATGATCCTGGGGTTTATTTTCTCCAGGGACGGAAAATCGATGCCCAGCCGGTACTTCACGTCGGGCCGGTAGTTCTCGACCACCACGTCGGCCGTCTTCGCCAGGCGGGCGAACACCTCGCGCGCCTCGGCCGCCTTGAGGTTGAGCGTCATCGAGCGCTTGTTGCGGTGCAGGTTCTGCATGTCGGGGCCGTCGCGCGGGCCGCCCATCCCCTCGTTGGGGTCCACCCCCGGGGGGGACTCGATCTTGATCACGTCGGCGCCGAAGTCCGCAAGCTGCCGCACGCAGGTCGGGCCGGCCCGCACGCGCGACAGATCCAGTACGCGGAAGCGCGCGAGAGCGGTGGACGCGGCTATTCGGGGCATGGGAATATTCTATCCGCACGGGCTGTTCGGTTTATGTTCCAAATTCGACGGTTCCGAACCCACCAAGAGGAGGCAGTGATGAAGCTGAAAATCGCAGCAACCGCGTTCGCCGCGCTCGCCCTGGCGTCTTGCGCGACGTACGAAAACCACATGCCGAGCTGGATGCCCGGCAGCAACGCAAAGAGCCTGAAGCTGACCGGCGCCGAGGAAGTCCCGCCGGTGTCGACCCCCGCCACCGGCAGCGGCAGCATCCGCGTCGCCGAAGACGGCTCGGTGAGCGGCAGCGTGACCACGACCGGCATCGCCGGCACCATGGCGCACATCCATCAGGGCGCGGCTGGCGCGAACGGTCCGGTAATCGTGCCCCTGACCAAGAACGGCGACACGTACAGCGTGCCCGCCGGCGCGAAGCTGAACTCCGCGCAGATGGACGCGCTGAAGAGCGGCAACCTGTACGTGAACGTCCACAGCGCCGAGCACAAGGGCGGCGAGATCCGCGCCCAGCTCAAGTAGTAATCTGAAGTATCTTCTAGCTGCACTCGCTCTCGGGACTGCGTGGCCAAGCGCCGCGCAGTACCCGGAGCATCCCATTCGTCTCGTGGTGCCGCAGGCGATCGGCAGCGCGACCGACAACCTGGCGCGGCTGATCGCGCCCGAGATCGCGAAGTTCCTCGGCCAGCCGGTGGTGGTCGACAACCGCCCCGGCGGCGCGCTCACCATC
>DASXKY010000152.1:0-40248 GCA_036496555.1 Burkholderiales bacterium
CGGCGAGCTCAAGGAGAAGCGCGATGGGGGCAAGCTCAAGTTCGACCGCGTAGTGATCGAGACCACCGGCATGGCCGACCCCGGCCCGGTGGCGCAGACCTTCTTCACCGACGAGGAGATCGGCAACTACTACCTGCTCGATTCGATCCTCACGGTGGTCGACGCGAAGCACGCGCCGAAGCAGCTCGACGAATTCCACGAGGCGCAGGAGCAAGTGGGCTTCGCGGATCGAATTCTTCTTTCTAAAACAGATTTAACAAAGGAAGAAGAAACGGAAAGCCTCATCAAACGGCTCAAGCGCATGAACCCGAGAGCCCCCATCAAGAAAGTCAACTTCGGCAATGCACCGATCGGCGAAGTGCTCGACATCCGCGGCTTCAACCTGAACGCCATCCTCGAGCTCGACCCCGAGTTCCTCACCGACATCCACCACGAGCACCACGACGAGGTGGAATCGTTCGTGTTCAAGTCCGACAAGCCCTTCGACGGCGCCAAGCTCGAGCAATTCCTCTCCGGCATGATCCAGGTCTACGGCCCCGACCTGCTGCGCTACAAGGGCGTGCTGTGGATGAAAGGCAAGAAGGAGCGCGTCGTGTTCCAGGGCGTGCACATGATGATGGGCGGCGACATGGGCAAGCCGTGGAGCAAGACCGAGAAGAAGAGCTCGACGCTGGTGTTCATCGGCAAGAAGCTGCCGAAGGATCTGTTCCTTGCCGGACTGGAGCAATGCCTCGCCTGATACCATTATCGGCGACATGCTGACCAGGCTGGCTCGGGTCTTCCTCGCCGCCGTGCTTCTCGCGGGGTGGCAGAGCGCGCTCGTCCACCCGCTGGTCCACCTCGACAACCACGGCGGCTTCGTCCATCTCGCCGACGGCCACGAGCAGCAGAAGCAGAAGAAATCCGATCCCTCCGGCCTGTGCGACGTCCTCGCCGCGCTCGCCGCCTGCCTGTCCGGCGCGCCGAAGCTGGTGGCGCCGGTTTCGTCCTCGCAGCAGGTTCCGCAGCATTCGAGCGACGTTCTGCGAATTGCAGAGGCGCCGCCGTTCCTCTCGCGAGGCCCGCCCACCGTCCTCTAGCAGCGATGTGACCGCGCGCCGCTCCGGCGGTGCGTCATGCAATCGTTCAGAGAGGACGACAATGTTCCAGAAGAAGTGGTGCGCGGCGGCGCTGGCTGCGGCGGTGTTCCCGGCGTACGCGCAGGATGCGACGACGCGGGAGGAGGTCAGGCAGCTCAAGCAGCGCGTCGAGGAGCTCGACAAGCGCGTACAGGACGCGGAAAACGCGGCGACGCAGGCTCAGGCGCAAGCTTCGAGCCGGCCGCAAAGCGAAAGCGCGTTCAATCCGGCGGTCTCGGCGATTCTCAACGGCGTTTATTCCAACCTCAAGCAGGATCCGAACAGCTTTCGCATCAACGGCTTCGTGCCGACGATGGGCGAGGTTGCGCCGCCGCCGCGCGGCTTCAGCCTCGGCGAGTCGGAGCTCGGCATCTCGGCGAACGTCGATCATCTTTTCCGCGGCACGCTGATCGCCTCGATCTCGCCCGACGACAGCTCGGTGGATGTCGAGGAGGCGTACATCCAGACGCTTGCGCTCTCCCACGGCTTCAGCGTGAAGGCCGGGCGATTCTTCTCGGCAGTCGGCTATCAGAACCAGATCCACGCGCATGCCTGGGACTTCACCGACGCGCCGCTCGTCATGAAGGCGTTTCTGGGCGGCCAGCTGCACGAGGACGCGGTCCAGGTGAAGTGGGTGGCGCCGACCGAGTTCTACCTCGACGTCGGCACCGAGCTCGGCCGCGGCCTGCAGTTCCCCGCGGCGCCGGCGAGCAAGAACGGCGCCGGATCGGTCAACGTCTTCACCAACATCGGCGGCGACATCGGGCCGAGCCTCGCCTGGCAAACGGGACTGTCGTACTACCAGACCTCGCCGACCGACCGCGCCTATGACGACCCGCTGAACGGCATCACCAACAGCTTCACCGGACGCAGCAAGCTGTGGGCCCTGAGCGGCGTGCTGAAGTGGGCGCCGAACGGCAACAACACAGTGAACAACTTCAAGCTGCAAGGCGAGTACTTCAAGCGGAAGGAGGACGGCGACCTGACGTTCGATCCGGCGGGTGCGGCGCTGACCGACGGCTACAAAAGCAGCCAGTCGGGCTGGTACGCGCAGGCCGTCTACCAGTTCATGCCGCAATGGCGCTTCGGCTACCGCTACGACGAGCTCAGTTCGGGCACGCCGACAATCGGCTTGCTCGATTCCGGCACGCTCGCGCCGGCCGACTTGCCGATCCTCGCCGAGTACAAGCCCAAGCGCCATACCGCGATGCTCGACTGGAGCCCCAGCGAATTCAGCCGCGTGCGCCTGCAGTTCGCGCGCGACTATTCGCGCATGGGCGAGCCGGACAATCAAATGTTCCTTCAATACGTCGTCAGCTTGGGCGCGCACGGCGCCCACAAGTTCTAGGAGCCGTCACATGAAATGGCTTATTGCACTTTTCACCATCGTCTTCTCGACGGCGACGCCGGCGGCGGTAAACGTCTTCGCCTGCGAGCCGGAGTGGGCCGCACTCGCCCAGGAGCTTGGCGGAGACAAGGTGTCCACAGTGTCGGCGACGACGGCGTTCCAGGACCCTCACCACATCGAGGCACGGCCGAGCCTGATCGCGCGGATTCGTTCCGCGGATCTCGTGGTCTGCTCCGGCTCGGAGCTCGAGGTGGGATGGCTGCCGCTGCTGCTGCAGCAATCGGGCAACGGCCGCATCCAGCCAGGCTCGCCCGGGTACCTCGAGGCCTCGCAGTTCGTGGTGAAGCTCGAGGTGCCGCGCGTTCTCGATCGCTCCATGGGCGACGTGCATCCGGGCGGCAATCCGCACATCCAGACCGACCCGCATAACATCGCCAAGGTCGCTGCGATGATGGCGGAGCGCCTCGCGCAACTCGACGGTGCCAATGCGGCAACCTACCGCTCGCGCGCGGAGGCCTTCGACAAGCGCTGGAAAGAGGCGATCGCGCGCTGGGAGCAGCAGGCGGCGAAGCTGAAAGGCACGCCGCTGGTCGAGCATCACAAGGACTTCACGTACCTCATCAACTGGCTCGGCCTGCGCGAGGTCGGCGACCTCGAGCCGAAGCCCGGCATTCCGCCGACGACGTCGCACCTCGCCGAGCTGGTGCAGCAGATGAAGCAGGCGCCGGCGAAGATGATCGTGTACTCCTCGTACAACGACCCGAAGGCGGCGCAGTTCCTGTCGCAACGCACCGGCATTCCGAGCGTGATGCTGCCGTTCACGGTCGGCGGATCGGATCGCGCCAAGGATCTGTTCGGCTACTTCGACGACGTGATCGCACGCCTGCTCGCGCCGCTGCAATGACGCTCGACTCCGCCGCGTTCAGCATCGTCGGGCCGGCGCTCGCCGCCGGCTTGCTCGTCACTGCCACGCACGTGCCGTTCGGCATCCAGGTGCTGAAGCGCGGCATCGTCTTCATCGATCTCGCCGTGGCCCAGATCGCGGGCCTCGGCGTGATCGTCGCCGACCGCCTCGGCTTCGAGCCGCAGGGCGCCGCGGTGCAGGTCGCCGCGCTCGCCGCGGCGCTCGGCGGCGCGCTGCTTCTCAACTGGACCGACAAGCGCTGGCCGGAAGTGCAGGAAGCAGTGATCGGCGTCACGTTCATCGTGGCTGCGAACGCCGCGATCCTGCTCCTCGCTTCCAACCCGCACGGCGCCGAGAACCTGAAGGACCTGCTCGTCGGCCAGATCCTCTGGGCGGATCCGGCACGGCTGGCAGTAGTGGCGGTGATCTACGCGGCGGTCCTGGCGGCGTGGTTCGGAATAGGTGCGAGCTACGGCCACGCGCGCTTCTATCTGCTCTTCGCCGTGGCGGTCACCGCGTCGGTGCAGCTGGTGGGCGTCTATCTCGTCTTCACGACTTTGATCGTGCCCGCCCTCGCGACGCGCGCTCTCGCGCGCCGGCGCATCGTCGCGGCCTACGCCCTGAGCGCCGTCAGCTACGCGGCGGGTCTCGGCGTGTCGCTTTTCACCGACCTGCCGCCGGGACCGCTGATCGTGTGCATCATGACTTTGCTCGGGATCGCGGTATTCTTGAGTTTCCGACCTCGAATCCCCAGTTAGTCCGGATCTCACTCTTATTCCCTATGGAACAAATGCACGGCACGACCATCTTGTCGGTGCGCCGCGGCGCGAGCGTCGCGCTCGGCGGCGACGGCCAGGTGACGCTCGGCAACGTCGTTCTCAAGGGCGGCGCGAAGAAGATCCGACGCCTCTACCAGGACCGCATCCTCGCCGGCTTCGCCGGCGGCACCGCCGACGCCTTTACGCTCTTCGAGCGCTTCGAAGCGAAGCTCGACAAGCATCAGGGGAACCTGATGCGCTCGGCGGTCGAGCTTGCCAAGGATTGGCGCACCGACCGCATCCTGCGCCGCCTCGAGGCCATGCTGGCCGTCGCAGACCGCGAGCACTCGCTCATCATCACCGGCATGGGCGACGTGCTCGAGCCCGAGCACGGCATCGTCGCGATAGGCTCGGGCGGGCCGTATGCGCAGGCTGCGGCGCGCGCGCTGCTCGACACGACCAAGCTCTCGTCCAGGGAAATCGTCGACAAGGCTCTCGACATCGCCGCTGACATTTGCATTTACACCAATCACAACCGTTCGATTGAGACATTGGAATAGAGGCCCTTTGACGTGAGTGGAATGACGCCGCAGGAGATCGTCCACGAGCTCGACAAGTTCATAGTGGGGCAGGGCAAGGCGAAGCGGGCCGTTGCCATCGCGCTGCGCAACCGCTGGCGCCGCCAGCAGGTCGCCGACCCGCTGCGCCAGGAGATCACGCCGAAAAACATCCTGATGATCGGCCCGACCGGCGTCGGCAAGACCGAGATCGCGCGGCGCCTCGCGCGGCTCGCCGACGCGCCGTTCATCAAGGTCGAGGCAACCAAGTTCACCGAGGTCGGCTACGTCGGCCGCGACGTCGACACCATCGTGCGCGACCTGGTCGAGATCAGCGTGAAGCAGACCCGCGAGCAGGCGACGCGACGCGTGCGCACTCGCGCGCAGGATGCGGCTGAAGAACGCGTGCTGGATGTCCTGGTCGGTTTTCAAAACGCAAATTCTTCTGAAGAGAATCCAACCCGGCAAAAATTCCGCAAGAAGCTGCGCGAGGGCGAGCTCGACGATAAGGACCTCGACATCGAGGTCGCCGCCGGCCAGCCGCAGATGGAGATACTCGCCCCGCCCGGCATGGAGGAGCTCACCTCGCAGATCCAGGGCATGCTGGCCGGACTCGGCGGCGGGCGGCGCAAGCTGCGGCGCCTGAAGGTCAAGGAGGCGATGCAGCTCCTGACCGAGGAGGAAGCCGGCCGCCTGGTCAACGAGGACGAGCTGAAGGCGCGCGCGCTCGCCAACGCCGAGCAGAACGGCATCGTGTTCCTCGACGAAATCGACAAGATCACCAGCCGCTCGGAGCTGCAGGGCGCCGACGTCTCGCGCCAGGGCGTGCAGCGCGACCTGCTGCCGCTGGTCGAAGGCACCACCGTGTCGACGCGCTACGGCATGGTGAAGACCGACCACATCCTGTTCATCGCCTCGGGCGCGTTCCACATGGCGAAGCCTTCCGACCTGATCCCCGAGCTGCAGGGGCGCTTCCCGATCCGCGTCGAGCTCGACTCGCTCTCGGTCGACGACTTCGAGCGCATCCTCGTCGGCACCGACGCGAGCCAGGTCAAGCAGTACCAGGCGCTCCTCGCCACCGAGGGCCTGACCGTCGAGTTCAAGCCCGAGGCCATCCGCCGCCTGGCCGAGATCGCGTTCACGGTGAACGAGAAGACCGAGAACATCGGCGCGCGGCGGCTTTCAACGGTGCTCGAGAAGCTGCTGGAGGAAATTTCCTTCGATGCCGGCAAGCACGGCGCTGCGACTATCACCATCGACGGCAACTACGTCGACCAGCGACTGGGGGAGCTGGCTAAGGACGAGGACTTGGCGCGCTACGTTCTCTGACCTCGCGCTCGAGGCACGCGCGACACAGGCAGTCCCTTCCGGGCACCGGCTCTAGCGGTGGAAGGTTTTCGCACCAGCAATGCGGTTCGTCTGCTCCGCATGTGAACGGAGTGCCGCAGCGCGCACAGCGCTTATCGCGATCCAAGCTGCCTCACCGCGCGGCGGAGGAAGTCGACCTGCTTCTTGAAGTTGGTGCAGCCATCGCAGATGGCGAGATGCACGCGCAACGCCACGCGGTCGCCGAAGCCGAGCTTGCGGTCGAGGCCCTGGGAAACGAGGCGCGAGGCCTCTCTGCAGGTCAGTCTCATGTCTTGCCGAACCAATTCATCTGTAAGCACAGTCGCAGCGCGAGACGGGCCCTGTGCAGCAGCACCCATACGTGCGTCGGCGTGACCGCGAGTTCCTTACAGATATCGTCAGTGTCGAAGCCGAGATGCTCGCGCATCATGAAGGCCTGCGAGGTCTTTGCCGGCAGCTTCGCCAGGCAGTCCTCGAGGACCGCGAAGAACTCTTTTCGGCTGAGCGAGGCGTCGGGCTCGGGCCACGCCTGCGGCGCGTCGCGCCAGTGCCCGGTCTCGTCGAACAGCGCGTCGAGCTCGGCCTCTTCGGGGAGCGGTGATTCGCGGCTCGAGCGGCGGATGGCGTCGACGATCTTGTGCTTGAGGATGCCGGTGAGCCAGGTGCGCAGGTTGGAGCGGCCGCCGAAGCTCGCCTCGCCGGCGAGCGCGGCGAGGAGAGTCTCCTGCACAGCGTCCTCGGCGGCGGCGCGATCGCGCAGCTGCAGCGTGGCGTAGCGTAGCAGGTACGCTCGTTCGCTTTCGACCTGATCGCGGTACGCGCTCATATAGGGACTGCCTTCGATTTTACAAGGGCTTGAAATAACGTTCACCGGACCTACTTGCTGGGTACCGATTTTCGAAAGGATATCAATCATGGCAAGCATTACCCGGTACGACCCGTTCAATGAATTGGTCGACGACTTCTTCAAAGGCTTCCTGGTGCGCCCGGTAGCCTATGAAGGCCGCAACGCGCAGCCGCGCCTCAACGTGGACGTCGCCGAGAAGAACGGCGCCTACGTAGTGAAGGGCGAGCTGCCCGGCGTGAAGAAGGAGGACATCCGCGTCTCCGTGGATGGCGCCCAGGTCACCCTGGAAGCCGAAACGAAGCAGGAGAAGTCGAGCGACAACGAGCGTGTGCTTCACACCGAGCGCACCTACGGCAAGGTAAGCCGCGTGTTCACGCTGCCGCAGGAAGTGGACGAGGCGCAGGTCCAGGCCAAGTTCCAGGACGGCGTGCTCGAGCTGACGCTGCCGAAGAAGCAGGCGGCGGCGCGCAAGCAGATCACCATCCAGTAGTTTTTCTGTAGTATCGGGGGCGCGATGAACGCCCCCTTCCACCACAACCCGCAAGCGGCGGAAAAGGCGCGCATCCTCGCGGAGGCGCTGCCTTACATCCGCCGCTTCTCGGGCAAGACCATCGTCATCAAATATGGCGGCAACGCCATGACCGACGACGCGCTGAAGGCCGACTTCGCGCACGACGTCGCGCTGCTCAAAGTGGTCGGCATGAACCCGGT
The DNA here is from genome assembly GCA_036496555.1 of Burkholderiales bacterium. GTDB lineage: Bacteria > Pseudomonadota > Gammaproteobacteria > Burkholderiales > SG8-39 > SCGC-AG-212-J23. The sequence continues at coordinate 7,591 of DASXKY010000152.1, forward strand.
GGTGGTGCACGGCGGCGGTCCGCAGATCGAGGAGATGCTCGCCCGCATCGGCAAGAAAGCCCAGTTCGTCCAGGGCATGCGCGTCACCGACCGCGAGACCATGGATATCGTCGAGATGGTGCTCGGCGGCCAGGTCAACAAGGAAGTCGTCGAGCTGATCAACCAGGCGGGCGGCAAGGCCGTCGGTCTCACCGGCCAGGACGGCGCCTTCATCCGCGCGCGCAAGATGCTGCTCGCAGCGAAGGAAAGCGGCAGCATCGACCTCGGCCAGGTCGGCGAGATCGAGTCGATCGACCCGCTGGTGATCGGCGCGCTCGAGCAGGGCGGCTTCATCCCGGTGGTGGCGCCGATCGGCACCGGCGCCGACGGCACCACCTACAACATCAATGCCGACCTCGTCGCCGGCAAGCTCGCCGAGGTGCTGCGCGCGGAGAAACTGGTCGTCCTCACCAACACGCCGGGCGTGCTCGACAAGGATGGCAAGCTATTGACTGGCCTGACGCCGAAGAAGATCGACGACCTGGTGGCGAAGGGCGTGATCTCCGGCGGCATGCTGCCGAAGATCGGCTCGGCGCTCGACGCGGCGCGAAACGGCGTGAAGAGCGTGCATATCATCGACGGGCGCGTGCCGCATGCGCTGCTGCTGGAAGTTCTCACCGACCAAGGGGTCGGGACTCTCATAAGAAGCAAGTGAGAATCGCGAGGTTGCCGCCTTCCCGGCGGGTGTGGATCTTCGACCTCGACAACACCCTGCACGATGCGCGCACGCGCATCTTTCCGGCGATGCACGACCAGATCAACGCCTTCCTGCGCCGCCAGTTCAAGGTCGACGAGGCCGGCGCCGATTCCATGCGCGAGCATTTCTGGCGCGCCTACGGCACCACCCTCGAAGGCCTCTGGCGCCACCACGCCGTGCACCCGCGCCGCTTCCTCGCGGAGACCCACGTCTTCCCCGAGCTCGCCCAGATGGTGGTGCGCGAAAACGCGCTCAAGCACGCGCTGGAGCGCCTCGGCGGCACCAAGCTCGTTTTCTCCAATGCGCCGCGGCACTATGTCGAGCAGGTGCTGCAGGCGATCGGCCTCGGCCGCTACTTCGACGCCGTCTACACCATCGAGGACGCGCGCTACCGGGGCAAGCCGTCGCGGCACGGCTTTCATTTCCTGCTGCGCAAGCACAAACTCGATGCCCGGCGCTGCGCGTTCGTCGACGACATGCTCGACAACCTGCGCACCGCTCACCGCCTGGGCATGTCCACCGTCTGGGTGAGCCCGGTCCGGCGCCGCGTTCCTTACGTCGACATGTGTGTTGCGTCGGTCACGGAACTGCCAAGTAGAATTAAACCTTAATGCCCCGCGCCAAAGGCGAACGCCGGCTCGAGATCCTGAAAGCCCTCGCGCAGATGCTCGAGGCGCCGAAATGGGGGCGCATCACCACCGCCGCGCTCGCCGAGAAGCTGGAAGTCTCCGAGGCGGCGCTCTACCGCCACTTCGCCTCCAAGGCGCAGATGTACGAGGGCCTGATCGAGTTCATCGAGAGCTCGGTATTCACGCTCGCCAACAAGATCGCCGAGGATGAGGCCGACGGCCACAAGCAGGCCGAGAAGCTCACCGAGATGCTCCTCGCCTTCGCCGAGAAGAACCCCGGCATGGTTCGCGTGATGACCGGCGACGCGCTGGTCGGCGAGCACGAGCGCCTGCAGGTGCGCATGAACCAGTTCTTCGACCGCTTCGAGGCGACGCTCAAGCAGTCGCTGCGCGTCGCTTCAGACGGCGACGCCGCCGGCCGCGCCGCGGCGATCGTACGCTACGCCATCGGCTCGCTGCACGCGTTCGCTAAATCGGGATTCGCGAAAAAGCCGACGGAAAGCTTCAGCGGGCAGCGCCGCTACTTGCTAGCCTGAACCGCACACCGCGCAGCGCGGATCCTTCTTTACCTTGACCGAGCGCCAGTCCGCGCTTTTCGCGTCGAAAATCTGAAAACGGGAGCCGGGCTCACCGACCCCGGCGACCAGCTTGATGGCCTCCATCGCCTGCATCGCGCCGATCACGCCGGTGAGCGGCGCGAAGACGCCCATCGTCGAGCACTGCACTTCCTCCACCTCGCCGTCCTCGGGGAAAAGGCAGGCGTAGCAGGGCACTTCCTTGTTACGCAGGTCAAAGACCATCAGCTGCGCATCGAAGCGGATCGCCGCGCCGGAGACCAGCGGCTTGCGGTGCTTCACGCACGCGCGATTTACCGCATGGCGCGTCGCGAAGTTGTCCGAGCAGTCGAGGACCACGTCGGCTGCTGCGACAAGGTTTTGAAGGTCCTTTTCTTCGACTCTCTTTTGCAGCGGCGTAATGGAAACTTCGGGATTGAATCTGTTGAGCGAAGCGGCCGCTTCATCGACTTTCGAGCGACCAACGCTTTGCGCGGTGTAGAGGATCTGGCGCTGCAGGTTCGTCAGATCGACCTTGTCGGGATCGGCGAGCGTCAGGCCGCCGAAGCCGCTCGCTGCGAGGTAGAGAGCCGCGGGGCAGCCGAGGCCGCCGGCGCCAACGATCAGCGCGCCCGCTCCGCGCAGCCGCTCCTGACCCTCGATCCCGATCTCGGGAAGGAGGATGTGGCGGCTGTAGCGGAGGAGCTGCTGGTCGTTCAGTTAATTGGTCGGCGCCGCCGACTGCGGCTTGGTCTGCGCGACCGTCGGCGGTTGCTTCACCGGCTCGCCCTTGAGGTAGGCGATCGCCTGCTGCAGCTGGAAGTCGTCCTTGGAGCCGAGCTCGATCGGCTTGGGCTCCGCGCCGCTGCCCGGCGCGCGCGGCGCGGCGGACGGCGCGGTCGACGGCGCGGCCGACTTCTGCTCGTCCTTGATCTGGCTGTTCTCGAGGTGGCGCGTGAGGTCCGCCTCGCGCACGCGCTGCGACACGTCGCTCGGGTCTTCGACCATCACGTCGGGCGTGATGCCCTTCGCCTGGATCGAGCGCCCGGTGGGCGTGAAGTAGCGTGCGGTGGTGAGCTTGATCGCGGTGTTGTTGCCGAGCGGCATGATGGTCTGCACCGAGCCCTTGCCGAAGGTCTGCGTGCCGATCACGACGGCGCGCTTGTGGTCCTGCAGCGCGCCGGCGACGATTTCGGAGGCCGACGCCGAGCCGCCGTTCACCAGCACCACCATCGGCACCGACTTCACCGCGGCGGGCAGGCTCCTCAGCACGTCCTCGGAGCGGCTGCCTCGCGCATAGTCCTCGGGGCTCGCGAAGAACTTCTTGCGTGAGTCTTCCGCGCGGCCGTCGGTCGAGACGACCAGCGACTTTTGCGGCAGGAAGGCGGAGGAAATGGCGACCGCGCCGTAGAGGAGGCCGCCCGGATCGTTGCGCAGGTCGAGCACCAGGCCCTTCACCGGACCCTGCTTGAAGATGCCGTCGAGGTGCTTCACCATGCTCTCCGGCGTCTGCTCCTGGAACTGCGAGACGCGCACCCAGGCGTAGCCCGGCTCGATCACCTTCGATTTCACGCTCTGCACGCGGATCACCGCGCGCATCAGCGTCACCACGATCGGGTTCGCCTCGCCCTTGCGCGAGATGGTGAGCACGATGTTGGTGTTCGGCTTGCCGCGCATCTTTTTCACGGCGTCGTTGAGCGTCATGCCCTTCACGGGCGTGTCGTCGAGCTTGATGATCAGGTCGCCGGGCTTCACGCCGGCCTTGAAGGCGGGCGTGTCCTCGATCGGCGAGATCACCTTGACGAAGCCGTCTTCCATGCCGACCTCGATGCCGAGGCCGCCAAACTGGCCCTGCGTGCCGACCTGCAGGTCGCGGAACGCCTCTTGGTCGAGGTAGGCGGAGTGCGGGTCGAGGCCGGTCAGCATGCCGTTGATCGCCTCGGTGATCAGTTTCTTGTCCTCGACCGGCTCGACGTAGTTCGTCTTGATCGCGCCGAACACCTCGGTGAAGGCGCGCAGCTCCTCGATCGGCAGCGACGAGCGCCGCTCGGCCATCGCCTGGAAGTTGAGGCTGATCAGCACGCCGGCGACGGCGCCGAGGGCGATCAATCCGATATTGCGCAGCTTGCTGTGCATAGGCTCGTTCTTTCCAGCGCTTATTTCAGTCTGACCCAGCGAAGCGGGTCGAAGGCGCGGCCCAAGTGCCGCAGTTCAAAGTATAAGCCCGTTTCTTCGTTGCCACCGCTCGCCCCGGTGGTTGCAAGTGTCTCACCCGTCGTGACATTTTCCCCCACCTGCTTCAACAGCGACTCGTTGTTCGCGTAGATCGAAAGGTACGACTGGCCGTGGTCGACGATCAGCAGGTTGCCGAAGCCGCGCATCCAGTCGGCGTAAACGACCTGGCCGGCGGCGACCGCTTTCACCGGCTGGCCCTGCGGGGCGCGGATGAAGACTCCCTTCGCTTCCAGCCCCGCCGCCCCTCTTGGAGCACCGAAGCGGCCGGTCAGTTCCCCGCGCACCGGCAGGCGCAGCTTGCCGCGCAGGGTGGGAAAGGGCTCGGTGCGGGCGCCGCCCTCGGGGGTGCGCTCGACGCGGCCGTACACCACGCGGCCGATTTCCTGCACCAGGCTGGCGAGCCGGTTCTGGTCGGCCTGCAGGCGCCTGATGTCCCTGCGGTCCTTGCGGATATCGGCGGCGAGGCGGTCGAATACGCGCCGCCGCTCGCGGCTTTCCGTCACGACGCGCTCGCGGTCGGCGCGGCTCGCCCGCGCGAGCGACGCGAGGCGCGTGCGCCGCGCCTCGGCCTCGGCCGCGAGCCGCGTCGCCTCGGCGATGCTCGAGCGGTACTCGGCGATCAGCGCGGCGCTCGCGCGCGACACGTAGCCGAGATAGTAGAGATGGCGGGCGAGCGTGGAAGGGCTCTCGCCCGAAAGCGCGACCCGCAGCACGTCGGGCGCGCCCGCTGCCTCGCGCGCGGCGAGCAGGCGGCCGATCGCCGCTTCCTGCCCGGCGAGCGAGCGTTCCAGCGCGGCGCGCCGGCCTGCGATCCGCGCCGCCTCGTCGCGGACCTTGCGCGCCTCCGCCTGGATTCCGGCGAGCGCGCGGTTGGCCTGCGAAATGGCGCGCTCGGAGTCGCGCAGCGCGTCGCGCGCTTCGCGGCGCGAGCCTTCCTTGCGCTCGAGGTCGTCCTGGAGCTTCTCGATGCGCGCGCGCAGCGTTTCGAGGTCGGCCTGCCGCGATTGCCCTTGCGCGCCGGTCGACGCGAGGCAAAGCGCGAACAGGACGAGGCGGATCAGGCTTTGGCTTTCCCTTGCGCGGCGACGGCGGCGATGCGCTTCTCGATCTCGGCCTGGTCGCCGAGATAGTAGTGCTTGACCGGTTTCAGCCCGTCGTCGAGCTCGTATACGAGCGGCACGGCAGTCGGGATGTTGAGACCGACGATCGCGTCGTCGGAAACGGCGTCGAGATACTTCACCAGCGCGCGCAGCGAGTTGCCGTGCGCGGCGATGAGCACGCGCTTGCCGGAACGCAGGGCCGGCGCGATCGCCGACTCCCAGTACGGCACGACGCGCTCGACTGTGTCCTTCAGGCACTCGGTCGCCGGCACCTCGATGCCGCCGTAGCGCGGGTCCTTCGCCTCGCTGCGTGAATCGCTTGCCGGCAGCGGCGGCGGCGGGATGTCGTAGCTGCGGCGCCAGACGAGCACCTGCTGCTCGCCGAACTTCGCCGCCATCTCGGCCTTGTTGAGTCCCTGGAGATTGCCGTAGTGCCGCTCGTTCAGGCGCCAATCCTTGGTGACCGGAAGCCACATCTGGTCGAGCTCGTCCAGCGCGATCCACAGCGTGCGGATGGCGCGCTTCAGCACCGAAGTGAAGGCGAGGTCGAAGCGGTAGCCCTCGGCCTTGAGGGTGCGGCCGCCGGCGCGCGCCTCCTCGACGCCCTTGGCTGAAAGGTCGACATCGGTCCAGCCGGTGAAGCGGTTTTCGCGGTTCCAGTCCGACTCGCCGTGGCGAAGGAGAACCAGCTTGTGCGCGGGCTTCGACATCGGCGCGATTATAATGGCCGCCCTCGTGGAACCTGTCCTGAGCTCCATCTTCGACTTCGTGCAGAAGAACCTGCTGCTCTTTGCGGTGGCGGTTTCATCGGGCGCGATGCTGCTGTGGCCGCTGGTACGCCGCGCTGGCGGCGGCCCGTCGATCGGCACCGCGCAGGCGACTCAGCTGATCAACCGGCAGGACGCGCTGGTGCTGGACGTGCGCGATGCGGGCGAATACGACGGCGGCCACATCCTCGGCGCGAAGAACCTGCCGCTCGCGCGCGCGGAGTCGGGCGCCGGCGACGTGGCGAAGAAAAAGGACGCCACGCTGATCCTCTATTGCGACAGCGGCGATCGCGCGACGCGCGCGGCTGGCGCCCTGCGCAAGCAGGGCTACACCAAGGTGTTCACGCTCTCCGGCGGGATCGGCGCCTGGAAACAGGCCGGCCTGCCGGTGGAGCGCTAGCGGTGGCGCAGGTCCTGATGTACTGCACCGCCGCGTGCCCGTTCTGCCAGTCGGCGGAGCGGCTGTTGGTGGAGAGGGGGGCGAGCATCGATAAGGTGCGCGTCGACCTCGAGCCCGAGCGCCGCGGCGAGATGGTGAAGAAGAGCGGCCGCTACACCGTGCCGCAGATCTGGATCGGCGGGCGCCACGTCGGCGGCTGCGACGATCTCTACGCGCTCGACCGCGAGGGCGGGCTTGATTCCCTGTTGAAGGCGAACCCATGACCGAGCAAGCCCCATCCAACAACAATTCGGCGGCGCAGCAGCCGAGCCTGCAGATCGAGAAACTGTATGTGAAGGACGGCTCGCTGGAGGTGCCGGGCGCGCCGCAGGTGTTCACGCAGCCGATCCAGCCCGAGGTCGAGGTACAGATCAACACCTCGGCGATGCAGATCAGCGAGGGCTACTTCGAGGTGACGGTGTCGGCCACCGTCACCGCCCGCGCCGCCGAGCGCACGCTGTTCCTGGTCGAGGTGTCGCAGGCCGGCATCTTCGGGGTGCGCAACATCCCTTCGGACCAGCTCGAGCCGCTGCTCGGCATCGCCTGCCCGCAGATCCTGTTTCCCTACCTGCGCGAGGCGATCTCCGACCTCGTCGTGCGCGGCGGCTTTCCGCCGGTGCTGCTCAACCCGGTGTCGTTCGAGGCGCTCTACATGCAGCGCACGCAGCAGCAGCAGGCGGGGGGCTCGCGCATCGAAATCGCCGGATGAGCCGCTGAGATGGCGGGCGTCGCGGTCCTCGGCGCCGGCGCCTGGGGAACCGCGCTCGCCTGCGTGCTCTCCAGCCGCCTCAAGGTCGCGCTGTGGGCGCGCGACCGCGTCCAGGCCGAGACCATCGCGCGCGGGCGCCGCAACGAGCGCTACCTGCCCGGCGTCGAGATCCCGCAAGCGGTCGGCGTGACCGCCGATTTGCCGGCCGCGCTCGACGGGGCGCAGCTCGCGCTGGTGGCCACTCCGGTGGCAGGCATGCGAGAGGTGATCAAGAACCTCGGCGCGAAGACGCCGTTCATCTGGCTGTGCAAGGGCTTCGAGGAGGGCAGCGGCCTGCTGCCGCACCAGATCGTCGAGGAAGTGCTGGGCGCCGAGGCACGCTGCGGCGCCCTCTCCGGTCCTTCCTTCGCTGCCGAGGTGGCGCAGGGATTGCCTTGCGCGCTGACGCTCGCCTCGCGCGACGCGGCCTTCGCGCGCGAAAGCGCGGCGCTTCTCCACGGCGGCCGCATGCGCGTCTACTACAGCGCCGACCTGGTCGGCGTCGAGATCGGCGGCGCGGTGAAGAACGTGATGGCGATCGCCGCCGGCATTGCCGACGGCCTCGGCCTCGGCCTCAACGCCCGCGCCGCGCTGATCACGCGCGGCCTGGCCGAAATCGCCCGGCTGGGCGCCGCGTTCGGCGGCTCGCCGGAGACGTTCTTCGGCCTGGCGGGCGCGGGCGACCTGATCCTCACCGCCACCGGCGAGCTCTCGCGCAACCGCCGCGTCGGCCTCGAGCTCGCGCGCGGCTGCAAGCTCGACGAGATCCTCGCCGGCCTCGGCCACGTCGCCGAGGGCGTGCGCTCGGCGCGCGAGGTGGCGCGCATCGCCGCCGCGCGCGGAGTGGAGATGCCGGTCACCGACGCGGTCAATGCGGTTCTGGAAGGAAGGCTCGCGCCAGCCAAGGCCGCCGAGATGCTTCTGTCTCGCGACCCCAAGAAAGAACGCTAAGGTTTCACTCCCCGAATCCCGTCGTAGAGCGCCATCAGTCGGGGTAGGTCTTTCTCGAAGTCGCCGCTCGTCTCCAAAGGGGCGAACAGGCGGATCGCTCTGCGCTTGCCGTCGAAGGCGATCGGCAGGATCGGTATCCGGGCGGCGTGCGCCATATGGTAGAAGCCGCTGCGCCACGGCGTGCCGCGCGTGCGCGTGCCGGCCGGCGTCACGGCGAGGAAGATCGCCGGCTCGCGCTGGATCACCTCGAGCACCTGGGCGACCGCGCCCTGCGGCGACTCGCGGACCACCGGGATGCCGCCCGACCAGCGCATGAACCAGCCGAGCGGCGGCTGAAACAGGGTGTGCTTGCCGAGAAAGCGCACGCGCAGTCCCAGCGCATAGACGGCAGCGAGGCCGATCGGGAAATCCCAGTTGGAGGTGTGCGGAGCGACGATCGCCAGCAGCTTCGCTCGGTCCGGGAACTCGCCTTCGATGCGCCAGCCGAGCAGCGCCAGCATTGCGTTTCCGAAAGCGCGCGAGACGGCGTTGCCCCGGCGCGGAATGCTCGGCGGCAGCGCGGGAACGCGCTTCATGCGCCGCCCTCGAAGGCGAACTGGCGCCAGGCCTCGAAGACGACCACCGCGACGGCGTTGGAGAGGTTGAGGCTGCGGTTTCCCGGGCGCATCGGCACGCGCAGTCTCCGGTCTTCGGGAAATTCGTCCAGCGTGGATTGCGGCAGGCCGCTGGTTTCGCTGCCGAACACCAGGACGTCCCCCTTCTCGAACGTCACGGCCGCGTAGCTGCGCGAAGCCCGCGTGGAGAACGCGAACATTCGCCCACCGGCCAGCGCCGCCCGGCAGGCCGCCCAATCTGCGTGCCGCGCGAGGTTCGCAAGCTCGTGGTAGTCGAGACCGGCGCGCCGGAGCTGCTTGTCGTCCATCGAGAAGCCGAGCGGCTCGACGAGGTGCAGCCGGCAGCCGGTGTTCGCCGCGAGGCGGATGACGTTGCCGGCGTTCGGCGGGATCTCGGGGTGGACGAGGACGATGTCGAACATCAGGGATCCGGATAGGTGCGCGCCACCACCCAGTTGACGACCCTCGCCGCGCCGGCCGCCTTCAGCGCGCCGGCCATCTCGTCGAGCGTCGCGCCGGTGGTCATGACGTCGTCGACGACCGCCACGGTACCCGAAAGGCCGCGCGTGCAGCGGAAGGCGCCGCGCACGTTGCGCCGCCGCTCGCTCCAGGGCAGCTCGGTCTGCGCGGCGGTGTCGCGGCTGCGCTCGCACGCGAACAGCTCCAGCGGCGCCCGCGCGCCGAGGCCGCGCGCGATCTCGGCCGACTGGTTGTAGCCCCGCTCGCGCAGCCGCCGCGCCGAGAGCGGCACCGGCACCATCAGATCGATTTTTTCATGGGCATCGATGTGCCGGGAAAGCATACCGGCCAGCAGGGGCGCGAGCGCGAGCTCGCCGCGGAATTTCAGCGCATGGATCAGCGTGTCGGCGGGGAAGGCGTAGGCGAGGGCGGCGACGGTGGCGTCGTAGCGCGGCGGCTCGGCGAGGCAGCGGCCGCAGAGGGCGCCGCCTGGCGAGGCGAGCGCGCAGCGCGGGCACAGCCGCCTTTCACCGTCTCGGGCGAGGCGCGGCAGGTCCGCGTCGCAGGCCGCGCACAGCACCGCCCGCGACGCGCCGCGGCACAAGAAGCAGCTGCCGCCGAACAGCAGGCTCGAGAGCGTTTTCAGCGTGCTATCTTCCTCCTCCCATGTGGACTGTAGCGCAGCTCCGCGCCGATCTGGACCGCGGCCGCACGACGAGCCGCGAGCTGGTCGAGCAGGCGCTCTCGCGCATTGCCGACCCTGCGGGCGAGGGCACGCGCGCTTTTATCAAGGTACGCGCCGACAGCGCGCGCGCCGAGGCGGACTACGCCGATCGCTTGCGCAAGAGCGGCGTGCGGCGCTCGCGTGTGGACGGGCTGCCCGTCTCGCTGAAGGACCTCTTCGACGTCGCGGGCGAAGTCACGCGCGCCGGCTCGCGCATCCTCGAGAAGGCGCCGCCCGCGGCGAAGGATGCGACGGCGGTCGCGAGGCTCCGCGCCGCTGGCGCGGTGTTCATCGGCCGCACCAATATGGTCGAGTTCGCCTTCGGCGGCGTCGGCACCAATGCTCACTACGGCACACCGAAGAATCCCTGGGACCGCACGGCCGGCCGGGTGCCAGGGGGCTCGTCCTCCGGCGCAGCCGTGGCGCAGGCCGACGGCATGTGCGTCATGGCGCTCGGCTCCGATACGCGCGGCTCGATCCGGCAACCCGCCGCGCTGTGCGGCGTGACCGGATTCAAGCCCACCATGCGGCGGGTGCCGCGCGAGGGCGCCTTTCCGCTTTCGTTCACACTCGATTCGGTCGGGCCGCTCGCGAATTCCGTCGACTGCTGTGCCGCATACGACGCAGTCCTCGCGGGAGAGACGGACGAGCTCGCCGAGCTGCGGGCGAAGGGTCTTCGCCTCATGCTGCCGAAGTCTTCCGCGCTGGAAGACTTGGATGCACCCGTGGAGAAGGCTTTCCGGAATGCGGTCGAGAAGCTTTCCCGCAGCGGCGCCTCGCTGACCGACGTGCCGATGCCGGCCTTCGACCGCCAGGCCGAGTATTTCAACGGCGGCGGCTTCGCCGGCCCCGAGGCGTACTACCTGCACCGGCCGAATCTGTCGCGCCTCGACGAATACGACCCGCGCGTCGGCAAGCGCATCCTGATGGGCAAGGACATGACCGGCGCCGACTATGTGGCGCTCGGCTTTCTGCGCGAGGAGTACATGCGGACCGTCGCCGCAGCGGCGGCGCCGTACGACGCGATCCTGATGCCCACCGTGCCGTGCATCGCACCGACGATCGCCGAGGCAAGCGCGAGCGACGAGGATTACTTCCGCTGGAACTTCCGCATCATGCGCAACAACGGCCTTATCAACTTCCTTGACGGCTGCGCGGCGACGCTGCCGATCCACGAGCGCGGGGCGGCGCCGGTTGGCCTGATGGTCTGCGGCCTGGCCGGCAGCGACCGGCGCACCCTCGCCGTCGCCGCAGCGATTGAGCGCGCGCTCGAGCGCGCCTGAGCGGCGCGCCGCGCGGCGCCGCTTCGAGCGCGCGGCGCGCACCTACGCCGGCGCCTCGCGGCTCGAGGCGGAGGTGGCGGCGCGCATGGCCGAGCGCCTCGACTACGTGAAGCTCGCGCCGCGGCGCATCCTCGACGCCGGCAGCGGCCCGCCGCAGCGGCTACTTGGCAAGCGCTATCCCCAAAGCGATGTGCTGGCGCTGGATTTCTCGCTCGGGATGCTGCGCTCCGCACGCTCTTGGACGCACTTCTTTACGAGGAAAACCCTGGCCGTCTGCGCCGATCTCGAGCGCCTCCCGCTTGCGGACGGCGCCGTCGACTTCGTCTGGTCCAACATGGCGCTGCACTGGGTTGCCGATCCGCTCGCCGCGTTCCGCGAGTTCGCGCGAGCCCTCGCGCCCGACGGCCTGCTGATGTTCAGCACCCTCGGCCCGGACACGCTGAAGGAGCTGCGTGCGGCGGCCGGCGAAGCCCGCGTGCATGTTTTCCACGACCTGCACGACCTCGGCGACATGCTGGTGGCGGCAGGGTTCGCCGCGCCGGTGATGGACATGGAGATGCTGGCGCTCGCCTATCCGGCCGCCGAGGGCCTGCTGAAGGATCTGCGCGAGAGCGGACAGACCAATGCGCGCGGCGACCGTCCCCGCGGCCTCGCCGGCAAAGCGTTCGGCGCGCGGCTGCGCGGGGCGCTCGCGGCGCGCGCGAGCTTCGAGGTGGTGTACGGCCACGCCTGGAAGCCGGCTGCACCATCGAGCGGGCGCAGCGAAGCCGACACTACGAAAACCGTGCGTGTTTTCAAGCGCATGCCTTGAGGGTGCGCGGCGATCTGTGTTACTTTTGCGCCCTGATTGTCAGGCACAACTACCCGCGGAATTGCTCGATCTCACCGGCGGCCTTTGCCGGGGCGCTCGCGCTGCTCGCGGTCGTGACGCTCACGATCGGGGTCGGCTTCGCGATGTTGGGGGCTTGGCTGATCCTGCCGTTCGCGGGCCTGGAAGCGCTGGCGCTCGGCGCCGCGTTCCTGTGCTACGCGAGACGCTTCACGCGCTGATCTAAGGGGAGATGATGGGGAGCAAGCAGATTCGCAGCATCGTCGCCGCACTCGCCGGCCTCGCCGCCTTCGCCGCGTGCGGCGGGGCGCTCGCGCTCGACTGGTACTTCCAGCCCGGCGCTTCGGAGATGGCGCGCGAGATCGACGTTCTGCATCAGTACGTCATGTGGCTGATCATCGTGATCTTCGTCGGCGTGTTCGGCTTCATGTTCTATGCCTGCTACGCGCACCGCAAGTCGAAGGGACACGCGGCGGAGCAGTTCCACGAGAACACCACCGTCGAGATCCTGTGGACGGTGATCCCGGCGGTGATCCTGGTGGCGATCGCCTGGCCGGTGACCAAGACGGTGATCGCGCAGAAGGACACCTCGGCTCCGGACATCACGCTCAAGGTCACCGGCTACCAGTGGAAATGGGGCTACGACTACATCAACGGCGAAGGCGAGGGCATCAGCTTCGTATCGATGCTGAAGACGCCGCGCGACCAGATCGAGAACCGCGTCGCGAAGAACCCCAACTACCTGCTCGAGGTCGACAACGAGGTGGTGGTGCCGGTCGGCAAGAAGGTCCGCCTGATCGTCACCGGCGCCGACGTCATCCACGCCTGGTGGATTCCCGCCCTCGGCGCCAAGCAGGACGCGATCCCCGGTTTCCTGCGGGACATCTGGTTCCGCGTGGACAAGGACAAGGCCGGCGTGTACCGCGGGCAATGCGTGGAGCTCTGCGGCAAGGAGCATGGCTTCATGCCGATCGTGGTGAGGGCAGTTTCGCCCGAGGACTACACGAAGTGGGTCGGCGAGCAGAAGAAAAAGATCGCCGCGGCCGAGGCCGATAGCACCAAGGAGTGGACCGAGGCCGAGCTGGTCGCGCGCGGCGAGAAGGTCTTCAGCGGCGTCTGCGCCGCGTGCCATCAGGGCAACGGGCAAGGCATCCCGAACACCTTCCCGCCGCTGGTCGGCTCGAAGGTGGTCAACGGGCCGAAGATCGCGCAGATCGACACGGTGCTGCACGGTCGCAAGGGCGTATACCGGCCCAACACCCAGATGCCGCCGCAGGACTCGCTGTCGGACGTGGACATCGCGGCGGCGATCACCTTCACGCGGCACTCGTGGGGCAACAAGCCGAAGGAAAACGTGGTGCAGCCCACCGAAGTGAAGACGCAGCGCGGCAAGAAGTGAACTGAAAGACAGGATCGGAGATCGGCATGAGCGCAGTAGTCGACAAACACGGCCACGATCACGGGCACGGCCATGGGCATGACCACGGCCACGACCATCACGGCGGCTACAGCGGCGTCATGCGCTGGATCACCACCACCAACCACAAGGACATCGGCACGCTGTACCTGTGGTTCGCCGGCACGATGTTCTTCGTCGGCGGCATGATGGCGCTCCTCATCCGCCTCGAGCTGTTCCACCCCGGCCTGCAGTACCTGAACCCGGACTTCTACAACCAGCTCGTCACTTCGCACGGGCTGATCATGATCTTCGGCGCCATCATGCCGGCCTTCGTCGGCTTCGCGAACTGGCAGATCCCGATGATGATCGGCGCGCCCGACATGGCGTTCGCGCGGCTGAACAACTGGTCGTTCTGGCTGCTGCCCTTCGCCGCCACCTTGCTGCTCGGCGCCTACTTCGTTCCCGGCGGTGCGCCCGGCTCGGGCTGGACGCTGTACGCGCCGCTCACCGTGCAGCAGGGCATCGGCATGGACTTCACCATCTTCGCCGTGCACATCCTCGGCATGAGCTCGATCCTCGGCTCGATCAACATCATCACCACCATCCTCAACCTGCGCGCGCCGGGAATGACGCTGATGCGCATGCCGCTGTTCTGCTGGACCTGGCTGATCACCGCCTACCTGCTGGTCGCGGCGATGCCGGTGCTGGCGGGCGCGGTCACCATGACGCTCACCGACCGGCACTTCGGTACCACCTTCTTCAACGCCGCCGGCGGCGGCGATCCGGTGCTCTACCAGCACATCTTCTGGTTCTTCGGCCACCCGGAGGTGTACATCATTGCGCTACCCGCCTTCGGCGTGATCTCGCAGGTGATCCCGGCGTTCTCGCGCAAGCCTCTGTTCGGCTACGCCTCGATGGTCTACGCCACCTCGGCGATCGCGATCCTCTCCTTCATCGTCTGGGCGCACCATATGTATACGGTGGGCATGCCCGTCACCGGGCAGCTCTTCTTCATGTACGCGACGACGCTGATCGCAGTGCCGACCGGGGTGAAGGTGTTCAACTGGGTGGCGACGATGTGGAAGGGCTCGCTTACCTTCGAGACGCCGATGTTGTTCGCGCTCGGCTTCCTGTTTCTGTTCACGCTCGGCGGCTTCACCGGCCTAGTGCTCTCGCTGGTGCCGATCGACATCCAGCTCCACGACACCTACTACGTGGTGGCGCACTTCCACTACGTAATGGTCGCCGGGGCAATGTTCTCGGCGTTCGCCGGCATCTACTTCTGGCTGCCGAAGTGGACCGGCAAGATGTACAACGAGACGCTCGGCAAGTGGCATTTCTGGGGCACGCTGATTTTCTTCAACATGATCTTCTTCGTGCAGCATTTCCTCGGCATGGCCGGCATGCCGCGGCGCATCCCGGACTACCCGCTGCAGTTCCAGACCTGGAACGAGGTGTCGTCGATCGGGGCGTTCGGCTTTGCCCTGGCGCAGCTCATCTTCGTCTACAACCTGTTCACGACCCTACGCCGCGGCGAGGCTGCGCCGCAGAAACCGTGGGAAGGCGCCGACTCGCTCGATTGGACGCATCTGCCGACGCCGGCGCCGTACCACACCTTCGAGACCCCGCCGGTCATCAAGTGACCGCCATGACGAAGAACGTCAGAACGGCGCTGATCCTGGCATCGATCGCCCTGACGACGTTCTTCGGCATCATCGCCAAGTACTGGCTCTTCAAGTGAGCAAAGAGAAGGAAAACCGCCTGCTCTCGCGCAAGCTCGCGCTGGTCGCGATCGGCATGTTCGGCTTCGGCTTCGCCCTGGTGCCGTTCTACAACCAGATCTGCGCCGCGCTCGGCGTGAATTCGCTGGAATCGAAGGACGCCGTGAGCAACACGCAGGTCGACTTCAGCCGCCAGGTGACGATCGAATTCGACTCCAACACGCACGACCTGCCGTGGCGGTTCCGGCCAATGGTGCGGCACATCACGGTGCATCCGGGCGAGCTCGCCACGGTGGAGTACGAGGTCGTCAACGTGCGCGGCGCGTCAGTCACCGGACAAGCGGTGGCGAGCTACGGGCCGCAGATCGCCGGCGAGTATTTCAAGAAGATCGAGTGCTTCTGCTTCACGCAGCAGACTCTCGCCCCGGGCGAGACGCGCCGCATGCCGGTGGTGTTCATGGTCGATCCGAGGCTGCCGAAGGACGTCAACACCATCGCCCTGTCGTACACCTTCTTCGAGGTGCCGGGGCGCGGGGGCAAGTCGTGATGCACGCCTTCAAGACGGTGCTGTTCGGCTTCCTCGGCGTGCGCCGCAAGGCCGATCACGAGAAGGCGGAGCTCAACCCGCTGCACGTCGTCTTCGCCGGGATCACGCTGGTGATCCTCTTCATCTTGACCCTGGTGACGATCGTGAAGATCGTCACCAGCTGAAACACGAGGGAGAACGAGAACATGGCGCACAGCGCACCCACCACCACCCACGGCCGCCAGCAGCACTACGCGGTCCCGCAGCCGATGCCCTGGCCGATCATGGGCGCGGCGTCGCTGTTCCTGATGGCGCTCGGCGCCATCTTCGTCTTCAACAGCGGCTCGGGCGGCTGGGTGTCGATCGCCGCCGGCTTCGTGCTGCTGCTGTACATGATGGTGCGCTGGTTCGGCGACGTGATCCGCGAGTCGGAGGCCGGCGTGTACGGCCGCTGGGAGGACCTCTCCTTCCGCTGGGGGATGAGCTTCTTCATCCTCTCGGAAGTGATGTTCTTCGGCGCATTCTTCGGTGCGCTGTTCTGGGCGCGCACGATTTCGGTGCCGAACCTCGCAACGATCGAGAGCAACGCGCTGCTGTGGCCCGGATTCAGCGCGCACTGGCCGTCGGCCGGCCCGGCCTTCACCGAAGCCTTCGAGACCATGCACGCCTGGGGGCTGCCGGCCCTCAACACCTTCCTGCTCCTCAGCTCGGGGGTCACGGTCACCATCGCGCACTGGGCGCTGAAGGAGAACAAGCGCGCGCTATTGAACCTGTTCCTCTTCTTTACCGTCGCGCTCGGCTTCACCTTCCTGTGCGTGCAGGCCTACGAGTACACCCACGCCTACCACGAGCTCAACCTGAAGCTGAGCACGGGCGTCTACGGCTCGACGTTTTTCATGCTGACCGGCTTCCACGGCTTCCACGTCACCGTGGGCGCCATCATGCTGACGGTGATCTTGTTCCGCTGCCTGAAGGGACACTTCACGCCCGAGCACCATTTCGCGTTCGAGGGCGTGGCGTGGTACTGGCACTTCGTCGACGTAGTCTGGCTGGGGCTGTTTATCTTTGTCTATTGGTTATAGCTGGTGGGGCTGGAAGAGCCCGAAGTAGTACCCCGCCATTAGAAATAGAAACAACCCCATCGACAGGCCCACGCGCCAGGCGAGGGCCTTCACCATGCGCTTGGAGCTGCTGCCGTCGCGGACCATGAACACCGCCGCCGAGCCGAGGCTCGCCACGATCAGAATCAGCACCGCGATCACCACGTAGCGCATGCTTTCAGGATACTCCTTCCGCCCACGCGCCTGGGCCATCGCCGCGGCGGCCGCAGCGTGCACCGCTTTCATCCTGCTCGGCAACTGGCAGGCGCGGCGCGCCGACGAGAAGCGCGCCCTCGCGGCGGCGCTCGAGCAGCGCCGCGTCTCGCTGAGTGGAACCTTCCTGCCTCAGTACACCGTGCTTCTCGACAACAAGATCCGCAACCACCGTGTCGGCTATGAAGTGGTGACGCCATTGCGTGTCGATGGTGAGAGCGTGCTCGTGCTACGCGGCTGGGTCGCGGCAGGCAACAGCCGTGAGGTGCTGCCGGAGGTGAAGACTCCGCCGGGCGCGGTGAAGGTCGAAGGCATCGCGCTAGAGCGCTTGCCGCGGCTTTTGCTTCTGGAAAAAAATTCAACCGGGAAAGTGCGGCAGAGCCTCGATATCGGCGAGTTCGCCGCGCAGACCGGGCTGCGGCTACGAGCGTTCGTCCTTGAGCAGCATTCGGCGATCGACGACGGCCTGGTGCGCGAATGGCTCGCGCCGGACACCGGCGTCACGATGCACGAGAGCTACTCGCTGCAGTGGTACTCCTTCGCCGTGGCGACCGTCGCCCTCTTCGTCGCGCTTTCGTTCCGCCGTGTCGCCACGCGCTAAGGTCGCGCTGGTGGCAGCGGTGTGCGCCGCACCTTTCGTCCTCGGCACGGCCGCGTACCTGCTCGACTGGGCGCCCACGACGCGCGGCAACTACGGCGAGCTCATCAAGCCGCGCCCGCTTTCAGGCGCTCCGCTCGACGCGCTGCGCGGCAAGTGGGTCCTGCTCAGCTTCGATGCGGCAGCGTGCGACGCCTACTGCGAGAGGAAGCTGTATCTCATGCGCCAAGTGCGCGCCGCCCAGGGCAAGGACGCCGGCCGCGTGGAAAGGGTCTGGGCGCTTGTCGATGCCGGGCACCCTCGGGCCGAGCTGCTCGGCGCCATCGAGGGCACCCACGTCGTGCCGCTCAAGGAGGCCCCCGCGCTGCACAGCTTTCCTGCAGACGCCGTGGATCGCATCTATGTCGTCGATCCGCTCGGCAACCTGATGATGAGCTTCCCGCGCGATCCCGATCCTTCGAAGATGCTGAAGGACGTGCAGCGCTTGCTCAGGCTGTCGCAGATCGGATGAACGCGCTGCGCCCCGTTTCCCTCGCCGCCTTGATCCTGGCTTTCGTCGTCGTGGTGGTCGGCGCGTATGTGCGCCTGTCCGACGCCGGCCTCGGCTGCCCGGACTGGCCGCTCTGCTACGGCAAAGTGATTCCGTCCGAGATGCCCGATGCCCATCCGGTGCAGAAGCAATGGAAGGAGATGGGCCATCGCTTCCTCGCCGGGACGCTGGGCATCCTCTTGCTCGCGCTTGCACTCATGTCTTTCAGGGTCGGAAAGGGGCGCGGCCTTGCTGCCGGAATAGTCGCGCTGGTCCTCCTCCAGGCGACGCTCGGCATGTGGACCGTCACCATGCTCCTCAAGCCGGCCATCGTTACCGCTCATTTGTTGGGCGGAATGACGATCCTCGCCCTGCTTGGCTGGTATGCGCTCGAGCAGCAACGCCATTCGCCCGCTCCCGAAGCCCGCGCGCTGCGCGCGGGCGCAGCCGTCGCGCTCGCGGCGCTCGCCGTGCAAATCGCCCTCGGCGGCTGGGTAAGCGCGAACTACGCCGCGCTCGCCTGTCTCGACTTGCCGCTGTGCCGGGGACAGGTCATGCCGCCGATGGACTTCGCGAACGCCTTCCACGTCGTCCGCGAGCTCGGGCAGACCGCCGACGGCGCGCTGCTCTCAAACGAAGCGCTGACGGCGATCCACTGGACGCACCGGATGTTCGCTCTCGTCGTGTCGGGGATCGTGCTCTATGCGGCCCTGCGGGCCCTCTCCATTCTGCGTACTGTGGCGATTGCCGTGATGGTCCTCGTGCTGCTGCAGCTTTCCATCGGGGTGGCGAACGTGGCCTTTGGCCTGCCGCTGCCGCTCGCCGCCGCTCACAATGCCGGCGCGGCAGCGCTGCTGCTCGCGTTGGTGGTGCTAAACTTCACCTCTTTCCGCGGCTTGCGTCCGTCCTGGTGAATACACAGGTTCTCTCCGAAAGCTTCTCGCACCGGCTGCGCGCGTTCTGCGCGCTCACCAAGCCCCGCGTAGTCTCGCTCATCGTCTTCACGGCGGTGATCGGCATGTACCTCGCGACGCCCGGCATGGTGCCGGCGCAGGTCCTGCTGGCCGGCACGCTCGGCATCGCGTTCGTCGCCGGCGCCGCCGCGGCGATCAATTGCCTGGTCGAGCAGAAGATCGACGCCGTCATGAGCCGCACCAGATGGCGCCCGCTGCCGCGCGGCGAGCTCTCGGCGGCGCAGACGCTCGCCTTCGCGGGCGTGCTCGGCGGCGCCGGGCTCTGGCTGCTGCTCCATTTCGTCAATGCCCTCACGATGTGGCTCACGCTGGCCACCTTCATTGGCTACGCCGTGGTCTACACCGTGCTCCTCAAGCCTCTTACGCCGCAGAACATCGTAATCGGCGGCGCTTCCGGCGCCATGCCGCCGGTGCTGGGCTGGGCCGCCGTGACGGGCCAGGTCAGCGTCGAGGCAATGGTGCTGTTCCTCATCATTTTCGCGTGGACGCCGCCGCACTTCTGGTCGCTCGCCCTGTACCGCACCGAGGACTACGCGAAGGCGGGCGTGCCGATGCTGCCGGTGACCCACGGCAAGACCTACACGCGCCTGCAGGTGCTGCTCTATACGCTGATCCTCTTTGCGGCGAGCCTGCTGCCCTACGTTGTGCGCATGAGCGGTCCGCTTTATTTCGTGGCCGCATTCGCGCTCGGCGGGGTCTTCATCGGTTACGCAGCGCGGATCTACTTCGCGTACAGCGACGCGCTCGCCCGCCGCACCTTCCGCTACTCGATCCTCTACCTTGCCGCACTCTTTGCCGCGCTTCTGCTCGATCATTATCTGTAGCCTGGCGCTGCTCGCCGGGTGCGACGCGGGGCCGAAGTTCAAGAGCACCGACATCACCGGCGCCGACTACGGCAAGACGCTCGATCTGACCGACCAAAACGGGAAGCCGCGCCATCTGGAAGACTTCCGTGGTAAAGCAGTGGTGCTGTTCTTCGGCTTCACCCACTGTCCTGACGTCTGCCCGACGACGCTCGCCGACATGGCTCAGGTGGTAAAGAGTCTCGGTCCCGACGGCGACAAGGTCCAGGTTCTGTTCGTTACGGTCGATCCCGAGCGGGACACCCCAGAAGCGCTCGCAAAGTACGTGACCGCCTTCGACCCGAGGTTCCTCGGGCTATCCGGCGACCTGGAGCAGACGCGGCGCGTGGCGAAGGACTTCAAGATCTACTTCGAGAAGCGCAAGGCCGGTGACACCTACAGCATCGATCACAGCGCGCAGAGCTATGTGATCGACCCACAGGGCCGGTTGCGCTTGTTCGTCAGGCACGACCGGATTTCGTCCGATCTGCCCGACGATTTGAAGACGCTGTTGCGGGAAAAAGCCTAGGCTGGCGCCGGCAGCGTCTTGCGCATCTTCTCGAGGGCTTTCACCTCGATCTGGCGGATGCGCTCGGCCGAGACGTTGAACTCGGCGGCGAGGTCGTGCAGCGTGGCAACGTCCTTTTCACGCAGCCAGCGCGCTTCGATGATGCGTCGGCTGCGCGGATCGAGGCCGGTGAGAGCAGATTTGAGCCCCGCGCTCTGCAACTCCTCGGATTCCTTCGCCTCTAGCACCTGGAGCGGCTCGGCTTCGCGATCGGCGGCGAGGTAGTTGGCCGGTGCATAGGCCTCCTCGTCGTCCGGGTCGCCCTCGAAAGCGACTTCCTGGCCGGCGAGGCGCGTCTCCATCTCGGTGACTTCCGCGGGTTTCACCTTGAGCTCGGCGGCGATGTGGTTGACGTCGCGGCGCGAGAGCGGGGCGAGGCCGCGCTTCATCGAGCGCAGGTTGAAGAACAGCTTGCGCTGCGCCTTGGTGGTGGCGACCTTGACCAGGCGCCAGTTGCGCAGGACGTGCTCGTGGATCTCGGCCTTGATCCAGTGGATGGCGAACGAAACGAGCCGCACGCCGCGCTCAGGGTCAAAGCGCTTTACCGCCTTCATCAGGCCGATGTTGCCTTCCTGGATCAGGTCGGCATGCGGCAGGCCATAGCCGAGGTAGCCGCGGGCTACCGCGACCACGAGCCTCAGGTGCGAGAGCACGAGTTGCCGCGCCGCCTCGAGGTCGTTGTCCGTGCGATAGCGGCGGGCGAGCGAGCGCTCCTCTTCCGCGCTCAGGAGAGGGAAGCGGTTGACGGTCTGGATGTACGACTCCAGGCTGCCCGTGGGCATCGGCATCCGGGCCGAGACGCTAAGGGGCAACGTCGCTTGCATGGTGTTCCTCCTTGGTTGGTGCCAGTTTAGCACTCGAGGTGTTAGAGTGCTAACCCCTACGGAAGTTCCAAGAATCTCTCAGCTTAGTCAGCCTATTTGACGTAAGTGTTTGCTCACAGACAGATGGGTGCCCAGCCAGCCCAAGAGGGCTGCCAGTACGATCACGGCGGCAGCCTCGGCCGCTCCCAAGGCGGACAACCGATAGGCCGAGCCGAAGCTCTCCGCCAGCGCTCCGACGGGTCGATTGAGTAGCGCGAGCGCGCTCCACACGATGATGACCGCGAGCATGCCTCCCGCCACGCCTTGAAGCGTGCCGAGGTAGTAGAAAGGCCGGCGAATGAAGGCATCGGTGGCGCCGATCAGCTTGGACACCTCGATCTCGTCCCGGTGCGTGAGGATTTGCAGGCGGATGGTGTTGAAGATCACCGCGATCAGCCCGAGGCTGAGGAGGCCGGCGAGGAGCCAGATCGCGAGCCTGCCGACGGCCGCTAGCGCGGCGAGGCGCCGCGCCCACGCAGCGTCGGCCTGCACGTGCGCGACGCCGGGCAGGGCGCCGAGGTCCGCGACCAGCGGCTCGAGGTCGCCTTGGCGCGGCGTCACCACGTAGGCGTCCGGAAGGGGATTGCGGCCGAGGGCAGCGGTGACCTCGGCGAGGCCCTGCGCCGCGTTCAGTTCCTTCAAGGCTTCTTCTTTCGGAACGAAGCGCACCTTCGCCAACCGCGCATCGGCGCGGAGAGATTTCTCCAGCGCGACCGCGTCGGGCCGCTTGACCTCGGGCTTGAGGAAGACGGAAATCTGCGGATCGAGCGACGCGCGCGCCGCCAAGCCGCGCAGGCTGTCGAGCACCGCATACCCTCCGGCCGGCAGCGCGAGCGCGACGCCGATCACCACGGCGCTCAGTGCGCCGCCGCCGGCGAAGCGACGCAGCGCGAGGCGCAGGGCGTGCGCGTGCTGACGCAGCCAGGCGCTCATGCGACGCGCCCCTGCTCGAGGCGCAGGATCTTGCCGGCGTAGCGCTCGACCAGCGAAAGGTCGTGCGTGGCGATGAGCACCGTGACGCCGACCTGGCGGAAGGCGACGAAGATGTCGAGTACCCGCGCCGCCGACTCGGCGTCCAGGTTGGCCGTCGGCTCGTCTGCGATCAGCAGCGAGGGGCGGTTTACGACGGCGCGCGCGATGGCGACGCGCTGCTGCTCGCCGCCGGAAAGCTCGATCGGGTTGGCCTTCTCGCGCCCGGCGAGGCCGACCTTGTCGATCGCGGCGCGCGCGCGCCGCGCCGCCTCGCGCGGCGCGTGCGAGGAGAAGGTGAGTGGCAGCATCACGTTCTCGTACACGCTGCGGTCGTAAAGCAGCTTCTGGTCCTGGAAAACGAGCCCGATATTGCGCCGCAGATAGGGGATGGCGCCGCTCTTCAGTGCGCCGACGTTCTGGCCGCCGACGATCACTGAGCCCGAAGTGGGACGCTCGATCGCCGGGATCAGCTTGAGCAGCGTGGATTTGCCCGCGCCCGAGCGGCCGATGAGAAAGGCGAGCTCGCCCGGCTGCAGCGAGAAGCTGACGTCCTTCAGCGCCTCCTGTCCGCCCGGATAGCGCTTGGCGACGGCGGAGAAGCTAACCAACCAGCGCCTCCGCAAACTCGCGCGCCGCGAAGGGCCGCAGGTCGTCGATGCCCTCGCCGACGCCGATGAAGAGCACCGGCACGGGCCGCTCCTTGGCGATCGCGCACAGCGCGCCGCCCTTCGCCGTGCCGTCGAGCTTCGTCACCACCAGCCCGGTGAGCTGCAGCGCGTCGTCGAAGGCCTTGACCTGTGCCAGCGCGTTCTGCCCCGTGTTTGCGTCGAGCACCAACAGCACTTCGTGGGGCGCGCCGTCGAGCGCCTTCGCCGCCACGCGCTTCACCTTGCGGATTTCGTCCATCAGATGGAGCTGGGTGGGCAGCCGGCCCGCGGTATCGGCGATCACCACGTCGATGTTGCGCGCACGCGCCGCGGAGAGCGCATCAAAAATGACCGCGCCGGGGTCGCCGGACTGCTGCGCGATGACCGGCACGCCGTTTCGCTCGCCCCAGACGATCAGCTGCTCGCGCGCTGCCGCGCGGAATGTATCGCCCGCCGCGAGAAGCACGCTGCGCCCCTCCGATTGCAACCACTTGGCGAGCTTGCCGATCGAGGTGGTTTTGCCTGAGCCGTTGACGCCGGCAATCATGATCACGAACGGCTTCGCCGGCGAAGGATCGAGCGCGCGTTCCAGCGGCGCGAGCAGGTCGGCCAGCGCCCGCTTCAGAGCTCCCTTCAGCGCCTCGCCGTCGTCGAGCTTCTGCTTGCGCAGCTCGCCGATCAGCGCCTGCGTCGCCGCCACCCCGCAATCGGCTTGCAGCAAGGCGTCCTCGAGCTGCTCGAACAGCGCCTCGTCGACCTTGCGGCGCGCGAAAAGCTCGGAAACCGGAGTGTTGAGAACGTCCCGCGTGCGCGCGAGGCCTGCCTTGAGGCGCGTCGCCCAGGACAGCGCTGCTACCATGGGTGAATGCATTCTAGCAAACGGGCGGAGAGCAAAAGCACGCCTTCGCGCAAAGGTTCGCGAGACAACCGCGTACGCATTATTGGCGGCGAGTATCGCGGGCGGCGCATCGCGGTGCCGGACCGGCCCGGATTGCGGCCGACGCCGGACCGCGTGCGCGAGACGCTGTTCAACTGGCTCGGCCAGCGGCTCGACGGCCTCGCCTGCCTCGATCTGTTCGCCGGTAGCGGCGCGCTCGGCTTCGAGGCCGCCTCGCGCGGAGCGGCGCGCGTGGTGCTGGTGGAGAGCGACGCGGTCGCCTTTCGCGGCCTCGACGCGGCGCGACAGGCGATTGGCTTGCGCGTCGAGCTCGTCCACGGCGACGCCCTGCGCTATCTCGAGCAAGACGGCGAGCGCTTCGACGTGGTGTTCCTCGATCCGCCGTTTGTGCAGAATGCGGGGCAGAATGCGCTCGCGGTGGCGCTCGAGCGGCTGCCGCGCCGGCTTTCGGCGAGCGCGCGGGTGTACGTCGAGGCGCGCGCCCCGGTGGAGGCGGGCGGCGGCTGGGCGGAGCTCAGGCGGTCGCGGGCCGGGCAGGTGAGCTACCAACTACTGGAGTGGAGAAGCGATGATCAAGGCGGTGTATCCGGGCACCTTTGACCCGCTGACGCGCGGACACGAGGACCTCGTGCGGCGCGCGAGCCGGCTGTTCGATTCGCTGGTACTCGGCGTCGCTGACAGCCGCGCGAAGCGCACCTTCTTCAGTCTGCAGGAGCGCGTGGCGATGGCGCGCGAGGTGCTCGCCGACCTGAAGAACGTCGAGGTGGTCGGCTTCGACAGCCTGCTGATCGATTTCGTGCGCGGCCACAACGCGCGTGTCGTGCTGCGCGGCCTGCGCGCGGTCTCCGACTTCGAGTACGAGTTCCAGCTCGCCGGGATGAACCGCAGCCTCTATCCCGACATGGAGACCATGTTCCTCACGCCCTCCGAGCAGCACATGTTCATTTCCGCGACGCTGGTGCGCGAGATCGCCGCGCTGCGCGGCGACGTGTCGAAGTTCGTTCACCCGCTGGTCGAGAAAAAGCTGAAGGAGAAGGTGAAGTAGTCTGCTGCTGGCAGCGCGGACAGAAGAACGTCGAGCGCTGTCCCTGCACGATGCGCCGGACCGGCGTGCCGCAGCGCCGGCACGGCAGCCCCGCGCGGTCGTAGACCCAGTAGCGCTGCTGGAAGTACCCCGGGTTGCCGTCGACGCCGACGAAGTCGCGTAGGCTCGAGCCGCCGGCGCGGATCGCCTTGCGCAGCGTGCGCTTGATCGACGCGGCGAGCCGCCGCGCCTTCTCGGGGGAAAGCCGCTGCGCCTTCAACCGCGGATCGATGCCGGCGCCGAACAGGCTCTCGGAAGCGTAGATGTTGCCGACGCCGACGATGAGGCGCGCGTCCATCAGCAACAGCTTGATCGGCGTGCGGCGACCGCGTGTGAGCGCGTGCAGGCGCGCACCGTCGAGCGCGCGCGTGAGCGGCTCGATGCCGAGGTGCGCGAGCAGCGGATGCGTGCGCGTGTCGCCCGCGGTCCACAGCACTGCGCCGAAGCGGCGCGGGTCGCGCAGGCGCAGCAGCCGGTCGCCGAGCAGCAGATCGAAATGGTCATGCTTGCCCGGCGGAGTGTCCGGCGGCAGCACGCGCAGGCTGCCCGACATGCCGAGGTGCAGGATCAGGTGGCCGTCGCCGCAGTCGACCAGCAGGTACTTGCCGCGGCGATGGACCGCGCGCACCGTGCGGCCGGCAAGCGCGCGCACCTCGGCGCTGATCGGCCAGCGCAGGCGCGGCTCGCGCACCGCGACTCCGGCGATAACGCGCCCAGCGAGCTGCGGCGCGAGGCCGCGGCGCGTCACTTCGACTTCGGGAAGCTCTGGCATGTGGAACAGGCGGCTTGTGCGGGGCACCAAATATACCTAAGATGGGTCGAACCCAGATGCTCAAATCTTTCACCGGCCTTGCGTTGCTCGTTCGTCTGGCTCTGAGCGCGGCGCTCGCCACCAGCGCCGGCTGTGCCGACGCGCAGCGAGTTCCCGGCGCCAAGTCCGCGCCCAAGTCCTCGCCGCAATCGGCGGAAGCACAATCCTCGGCGCAGTCCGAACTCACCGAGCCGACGCTCTACGAATTCCTGCTCGGCGAGATCGCCCTCCAGCGCGGCGACACCGGCCTCGCCGCGCAGACTTATTTCGACCTCGCCAAGCGCACGCGCGACCCACGAATCGCGCGCCGCGCAGTCGAGGTCGCCAACCAGGCGCGCATGCCCGACCTGGCGCTGCAGGCGGCCAAGCTGTGGCAGGAGATCGATCCCGGCTCACCGCAGGCGCTGCAGGTCGTGACCGCGCTCCTCGTCGCCACCAAGCACGTCGACGAGGCCGAGCCCTATCTCGTCAAGCTGCTACAGGCCGACGGGGTCAACGTCGAGAACGGCTTCATGCAGATGAACCGCCTGCTCGCCGCAAACCCGGACAAGGCGGCCAACCTGCGCGTGGTGCGCAACCTGGCAGCGCGCTATCCGGACCTTGCGCAGGCGCACTTCGCGGTGGCGCAGGCGGCGGCGCTCGCCGGCGACGATGCGGCGTCGCTGGAGGCGATCCGCCGCGCCGAGGCGATTCGCCCGGAGTGGGAGACGCCGGTGATCTTCGAGGCGCAGATGCTGCAGAAGCGCTCCAACGCGGAAGCCGCCAAGCGCCTGGCCGACTACATCGAGAAATACCCGGCGGCGCGCGAAGCCCGCATCAACTATGCGCGCGTGCTGGTGCTCGACAAGCGCTTCCCCGAGGCACGCAAGCAGTTCGAGGCGCTGCTCGCCGCGAGCCCGGGCAATCCCGACGTGATCTACGCCGTCGGGCTGCTCGCGTTCCAGCTGAAGGACTATCCGGTGGCCGAGGAGAACATGAAGAAGCTCCTCGGCATGAAGTACCGCGATCCGAACGGCGTGCGCTACGTCCTTGGCCAGATCGCCGAGGAGCAGAAGCGCTGGCCCGAGGCGATCAAGTGGTACGACACCATCAAGGAAGGCGAGCAGGTCGTACCGGCGCGCGTGCGCACGGCGGGCGCGATGGCGAAGCAGGGGAAGGTCGACGAGGCGCGCGCTTTCCTGCAGCGCGTGACGACCGACAACCCGGACGATCGCGTGCAGCTGACGGTCGCCGAGGCGCAGCTCCTGCGCGACGCCAACCGCAACCGCGACGCCTACGACATGCTCGGCCAGGCATTGAAAGGCGATCCGGAGCAGCCCGAGCTCCTGTACGACTACGCGCTCACCGCCGAGAAGCTGGAGCGATACGACGTGCTGGAAAGCAACCTGCGCAAGCTGATGGAGGTCAGGCCCGACCACGCGCATGCGTACAACGCGCTCGGCTACTCGTTCGCCGAGCGCAACACGCGCCTGCCGGAAGCGAGGAAGCTGATCGAAAAGGCGCTCGAGCTCGCCCCCGACGACTACTTCATCGTCGACAGCATGGGCTGGGTGCTCTACCGCCAGGGCGACCTGAAGGGCGCGACCGACCAGCTGCGCCGCGCCTACCTCGGCCGCCCCGACGCCGAGATCGCCGCGCACCTGGGCGAGGTGCTGTGGGTCATGGGCCAGCGCGACGAGGCCGAAAAGGTCTGGCAGGAGTCGCTCAAGGCGAGCCCGGAGAACGAGACGCTGCAAAACACCATCAAGCGTCTGAAGAAGAAGTAAATGCGCTGGGCGCTGCTCGTGCTGGCGCTCTCGGCCTGCGCCAGCGTCGAGCGCTCGACTATCGACACGGCGGAGTTCGACCTCGCCGGCCGCATCGCCGCGCGCTACCGCGACGAGTCCTTCAGCGGCAACCTCTCCTGGCGCCACGCGCAGGGTGCCGACGAGATGCTGATCAGCACGTCCCTCGGCCAGGGCGTGGCGCGCATAGTGCGCTCGCGCGAGGGCGTGACGCTCACCACCGCCGAGCCGCGCGAATACAAGGCGACCGACGCCGAGGCGCTTACCGAGCGAGTGCTCGGCTTCCGCCTGCCGATCGACGGCCTCGCGCAGTGGGTGCGCGGCCTGCCGGCGCCTGAGCTCGAGGCGCGCGGCTGGAAAGTGGAGTACCAGGATCAGGATCCCGCGGGCCGGCCCAAGCGGCTGCGCGTCACCTATCCGGGGCTCGAGCTGCGCCTCGCCATTTCCGAGTGGAAATGAATTGGTATCCGGCACCGGGAAAGCTCAATCTCTTTCTGCACGTCCTCGGCCGGCGCCCGGACGGGTACCACGAGCTGCAAACGGTATTCCGGCTGGTCGACTGCGCCGACCGCATCGGCGTTGCGCCGCGGACCGACGGCGAGGTGCGGTTCAGCGGGGAGTTCGGCGACGGCAACTTGTGCGTCAAAGCTGCGCGGCTTCTGCGGGAGGAAACGGGATCGTCGCAGGGCTGCGATCTCGCGCTCGAGAAAGTTCTGCCCGTCGGCGGCGGCATGGGCGGCGGCTCTTCGGACGCGGCGACCGTCTTGCTGGTGCTGAACCGCTTGTGGGGGTTGAATTTCCATCGAAAAAAATTGCAGGAGATCGGCGTCGCGCTCGGCGCCGATGTGCCGGTTTTCCTCTTCGGCAAGAACGCGTTGGGCGAGGGCATAGGCGAGCGGCTCACGGCGCTCGAGCTGCCGGCCGCCTGGTATCTCGTTCTCACGCCGCAAGTCTCGGTTTCCACGAAGGAAATCTTCAAAAACGCGTTGACACGTACGGGGAAAGGAATCAAAATACCGCCCTTTTTTCGGGGGCAGGGGCAGAACGATCTCGAGCCGATCGTGACCGCCCGCTATCCTGCGGTGGCGGCGCACCTCGCGTGGCTGAAAAGCCGTTGTCCGCAGGCGCGCATGACGGGTTCCGGGGCCGGCGTGTTCGCCGAATTCGCAGCCGAAGGCGAGGCGCGGGCCCTTGAATCGGAGTTGCCGGATTCGATGCGCGGTTTCGTCGCGAGGGGAATCGAGCGGCACCCGCTGTACGACTGGGCGGATTGAGGCTCCAAGGTTTTGCAGGCTACGGGTGGGGAGTCGCCAAGCTGGTTAAGGCACCGGATTTTGATTCCGGCATACGAGGGTTCGAATCCTTCCTCCCCAGCCAACAACAAGGTGAAGCGAGGCAATGACCAACGCGCCGCTCGACCGACTGATGGTGTTCACGGGCAACGCCAACCCCCGCCTCGCGCAGGAGGTGGCGAAGCACCTGAATCTTTCCATCGGGCGCGCCATCGTCGGCAAGTTCTCGGACGGCGAGGTGATGGTCGAGCTGCTCGAGAACGTGCGGGGCAAGGACATATTCGTATTGCAGTCGACGTGCGCGCCGACCAACGACAATCTGATGGAAATGCTGGTGATGATCGACGCGCTGAAGCGCTCGTCCGCGGCGCGCGTCACGGCGGCGATCCCGTACTTCGGCTACGCGCGGCAGGACCGCAGACCGCGCTCGGCGCGCGTGGCGATCAGCGCCAAGGTGGTGGCGAACATGCTTACGTCGGTGGGCGTCGCGCGGGTGTTGACGATGGACCTGCACGCCGACCAGATCCAGGGCTTTTTCGACCTGCCGGTGGACAACATTTACGCCGCGCCGGTGCTGCTGGGCGACGTGTGGAAGCAGCGCTACGAGAACCTGATCGTGGTCTCGCCCGACGTGGGCGGCGTGGTGCGCGCGCGGGCGCTGGCGAAGCGCCTGGAATCGGACCTGGCGATCATCGACAAGCGGCGGCCGAAGGCCAACGTGTCGGAAGTGATGAATGTAATCGGCGAAGTGCAGGACCGGACCTGCGTGATCATGGATGACATGGTGGACACGGCGGGCACGCTGGTGAAGGCCGCCGAAGTGCTGAAGAAAGAGGGCGCAAACAAAGTGGTCGCCTACTGCACGCACGCCGTCCTCTCGGGCGAGGCGGTGAAGCGCATCGCTTCCTCGGAGATGGACGAGCTGGTGGTGACGGACACGATTCCCCTGGGCGAGGACGCGCGCGCGTGCAAGAAGATCCGCCAGCTTTCGGTCGCCGGCCTGATTGCGGAGACGATTTTGCGTATTTACACCGAGGAATCGGTGAGTTCGTTGTTTATTGAGTAGCGGTTTTTGAAGCGCGCCGGGTCTCTGGTCGCGGAGCGGGCGATAACCTAAGGAGCAACTGCGATGGCAATCGAAATCAGCGCGCGCAAGCGCGAAGCGCAAGGAACGGGTGCGAGCCGCCGCCTGCGCCACATGGGCATGGTGCCCGCGATCCTCTACGGCGGCGACACGGAGCCGGTCAAGCTCGAGATCGACCACCAGGCCCTGGTGCTCAACCTGAGGAACGAGCGCTTCCACGCCTCGATCCTGACGCTCGACGTCGGCGGCGCGAAGGAGCAGGTGCTGCTGCGCTCGGTCAACATGCATCCCTTCAAGCTGCAGGTGCAGCACGTCGACTTCCAGCGCGTCTCCAAGGACAAGAAGATCCACATGAAGGTGCCGCTGCACTTCACCAACGCCGAGAAGTCGCCGGGCGTGAAGGAGCAGGGCGGCGTGGTGAACCACGTGCTGAACGAGCTCGACATCGCCTGCTTCCCCGCCGACCTGCCCGAGTTCATCGAGATCGACCTCGGCAACCTGTCGGTCGGCAACTCGGTCCACGCGCGCCAGGTGTCGCTGCCGAAGGGCGTCGAGCTTTCGCTGCACAAGAACGAGGACCCGGTGGTCGCCACCGTAGTCGTGCCGCAGCTCGTCACCGAGGACGAGGAGAAGGTCGCCGACGCCGCCGTGATCTCGGCTGCGGACGTACCCACCACCGAGCAGGCCGCGCCGGCGAAGGAAGGCGAGGCGGGTGCAGAGGGCGACAAGGGCGCCAAGGCCGGCGACAAGGCCGGGGCCAAGCCCGCGGCCGGTGGCGACAAAGGCGCCGCCAAGCCTGCCGCCGACAAGGGCGACAAGAAAGACAAGAAGTAGGCGGATAGGTGATCCGCCTCGTCGTCGGGCTCGGCAATCCGGGCAAGGAGTACGAGCGCACCCGGCACAACGCCGGGTTCTGGCTCGTCGAGCGCTTCGCCGCGTCGAAGGGCGTCGCGCTGCGCAAGGACCCGAAGTACCAGGCGCTGGTCGGGCGGCTGCCCGACAACGGCGCCTGGCTTCTGCTGCCGCAAAGCTTCATGAACGCGAGCGGCCGCGCGGTGCAGATGCTCGCCGGGTTCTTCAAGATCAAGCCGGAGGAGATCCTCGTCGTTCACGACGAGCTCGACTTCGCGCCGGGCACCGCGCGCATCAAGCAGGGCGGCGGCATCGCCGGGCACAACGGCCTGAAGGACATCTCGCAGCGCATCGGCAGCCACGATTACTGGCGGCTGCGCCTGGGCGTCGGCCGACCGGAGTCGGTCACCGAGATGGCGGACTACGTGCTGCACAAGCCCTCGCTCGAAGAGAAGCAGGCGATCGATGCTTCGATCGACAACGCCCTCGCGCTGCTGCCGCAGATGATCCAGGGCGACCTGCAGGGCGCGATGCAGAAGCTGCACACGCAAGACAAGCCCGCGCCGGCGCCGAAGAAGGAGCCGGAGAAAAAAGCTCCTGCAGTCAAGGAACCGCCGAAGCAGGAAACGAAAAAGGAAGCGGAGAAGCCGAAAGAGGACAAGGGCTTCCTCAAGTCGCTCTTCGGTAAAAAATGAAGTGCGGCATCGTCGGCTTGCCGAACGTCGGCAAGTCCACGCTCTTCAACGCGCTCACCAAGGCCGGCATCGCCGCCGAGAACTATCCGTTCTGCACCATCGAGCCGAACGTCGGCATCGTCGAGGTGCCCGATCCGCGCCTGCAGGTGATCGCGGGCATCGAGAAGCCGCAGAAGGTGGTGCCGGCGATCGTCGAATTCGTCGACATTGCCGGCCTGGTGGCGGGCGCCTCGAAGGGCGAAGGCCTGGGCAACAAGTTCCTCGCCAACATCCGCGAGACCGACGCCATCGCGCACGTGGTGCGCTGCTTCGAGGACCCGAACGTGGTGCACGTCGCCGGCAAGGTCGATCCGGTCTCCGACATCGAGACCATCAACACCGAGCTCGCGCTCGCCGACCTCGACGCAGTCGAGAAGCAGATCTCCAAGTTCGCCAAGGTGGCGCAGACGACCGGCGAGAAGGACGCGGTGCGCCTGGTGGCCGCGCTGGGCAAGGTGCAAAAGGTGCTGGACGCGGGCCGCGCGGCTCGCACTGCGGAGCTTTCAAAGGAAGAGCATGCGGTCCTCCGGCCGCTCTTTTTGCTCACGATGAAGCCGACGATGTATGTCGCGAATGTGGCGGAGAAGGGGTCGAAGGACCTGCTCGAAGAAGTGAAGGCCCATGCGGCGAAGGAGAAGGCGCCGGTGGTGGAGATCAGCGCCGCCATCGAGTCGCAGATCGCCGACATGCCCGATGAGGACAAGAAGGTCTTTCTCGAGGACATGGGGATGACCGAGCCGGGGCTGAACCGCGTGATCCGCGCGGCCTACACGCTGCTCGGCCTGCAGACCTACTTCACCGCCGGTCCCAAGGAGGTGCGCGCGTGGACCGTGCGCGCCGGCGCGACGGCGCCGCAGGCTGCCGGCGTGATCCATACGGACTTCGAGCGCGGCTTCATCCGCGCGGAGATCGCTTCGTACGAGGATTTCGTCGCGCACAACGGCGAGCAGGGCGCCAAGGAGGCCGGCAAGCTGCGCCTCGAAGGCAAGGACTACACCGTGCGCGACGGCGACGTCATCCACTTCCGCTTCAACGTGTGAGCCTCGAGTTCGGCGTCGCGAGGCGGGCAGACCTGCCGCAGCTCGTCGCGCTGCTGGGC
>DASXKY010000153.1:0-31246 GCA_036496555.1 Burkholderiales bacterium
GAAAGCCGCCAGCGCCGCGGTCGCCGCCGTAAGGCCCGCGCCGACGAACGCAAGCCCGGTCCAGCCGGGAAGCGCGCGCGCGAGCAGCAGAGGGTTGCCGGCGAGCGAGAGCGCGCCGGCTGCGACCAGCACCGCGTCGAGCCAGAGGATCGCGAGGACCGGCGGCGGCAGGGACAGGCGCACGCCTGCGGAGTGAGCAGAAAAACCCATGCCGCATGCTATTTCAGGGGCGCCGAACAAGCGGCTGCCGTGTGTCCTGCGCCACGCCAGTTGACACAATCTTTCAAGCGCCCTGAGGCCGGGATCAGGCAATCCCCGAGGGAAACGGCGCGTTCTTACGATCCTTGACGAAGCGGCGGCTAGGCCGGCGGCGCGGGTGGAATTGCCTGCGGCGCGGGCTTCTGCGGCCGCGCGCCTGCCGCGCACGCTTCGCCGAAAGACATGCCGATGAGATTCGCGAGCCGGGGATCGGCGGCGCCGCGCTGCTCGGGCGTGAGCGTCTTGAGCAGGCCCTTCGCCGAATCGACGATGTCCTCCACCGCCGCGAGGCGGTCGCGCGCCAGGTCGGCGGCGCGGTCGAGGCGCTTCGCGAGGTCGAGCTGGGCGTCGGCCGCGTGGGGCGCGCGATCGCGCGCGACGTCTTTCTCCAGCGCGCGGATGCCGTCGGCGTAGGCGTCCCACGCCTTCTGCTGATCGGCGGCGAGCTTGAGGTCGGTCTCGAACTCGCCGAGCGTCACCTCGAGCTGGTTGATCTGCGACGCGCCGCCCGCCCCTTTTGCGCCGCTCCTGTCGCCGCCGCCGCGGCGCCTTCCGCCCATCTGCGCGAAAGCGACGGCCGGCGCGGCCGCCAGGATGGCGAGGGTGGTTCGTCTTTGCATGATTCAGAACCTCAGAACGTCAGGTAGCCCAGGAACAGCGACAGCACGGCGACGAAGGCGAAGAACCAGCCCATGAAGAGCGGCACCTTCGCCTCGTTCACGGTCAGCGGCACGGCCGCGCGCTCGAGGTACACCGCCTTGTGCTCGAGGGCGTAGACCTGCACCGGCAGCTCCTTCTCGAGCGCCTTCAGCACCTCGAACTTGCCGGCGAAGAGGTGGCCGTAGAAGACGATGGTCTTGCGCCAGATCCAGCAGATGGCGACGGCGAACACCGCTACCAGCACCAGGATCAGGTAGCTCACCTCGTCGAAGGCCTTGCCGGCGCCGGCGTAGGCGAGCACGCCGATCAGCGCGGTGATCACCGAGAGGTAGAAGCCGTTGGCGGTGGCGTAGCGCGTGCCGATGCTGCCGACATCGCCGACCAGCGATTTGTACTGCTCCAGGACTAGCGCTGTTCGCGGATCGGTTTCCATTCCCACTGCCCCCTGCGCCTATTCTAGAGGGAGCGCGGGCGGCGGTGGCGCGCTTTCCCACTCCCGCCAGCGCGCGAGCGCCGGAAAGTAAAGGCCGAGGCGCGTGGCGCCGAGCGCGGCGCCATAGCGCTCGAGCTGCGGCGCGTAGCGCGCCTGCTCGCTGTCGAGGAACGCCTCGAGCCCCTTGCCCTCGTGGCGGCTGGTCTTCCAGTCGACCACCCACAGCGCGCCCTTCTCGTCGCGGAACACGCGGTCGACGATGAAAGTGGAAATGCCGGCGGTGCCGCGTCCTGCCACTCGCAGCCTGCGCTCGCTACTTGCATCTTTCTGCGGGCCGAGCAGCCAGCGGCCACGCTCGTCGGCGATCGTGTTCTTGAGCGCAGCGGTGACTCGGCGCACCGATTCCTTCAAGTCCGCCTGCGGCACCCCCCGGGACTCCAGCTGCATGGAGAAACGGCTCTCCAGGGAAGAAACGCGGACCGCGTCCCAGCCATGCATCTGGTCCTCCGCGATGCGCTGCAGCCAGCGGTGGACCACGCTGCCGACGTGCCGCGCGGTCTCGCCGGCCCAGGAGAATTCGATGGGTTCTTCGGTCCCTTCTGGTTGCGCCTCTTTCCATACTGAAGATTCAGGAATGGACGGCAAAACCAGGCCGGCCGGAAACCGCCGCAGGAGGTCCGGCAGCGGCGCGCGCGGCGCGTCATCGGCTTGCTCCGGCGCGGGGCCGAAGTGCTCGCGCGCCTGCCACCAGATCTTCGCGCCCAGGCTGCGCCGCGCGGGCTCGCGCAGCGAGCCGTCCTCCTTGTCGGTCTTCGCGCAGCTCATGAGGTGCAGCTGCCGCTTCGCGCGCGTCGCCGCGACATAGAACAGGCGCCCCGACTCGATGTCCTCCGCCTCGCGCTCGAGCTCGCGCACGTAGTTGTAGGCGGGCTCCTTGTCGGTGCCCGAGGCGTTGATCGGCGCGAGCAGCAGGCGCGCGCCCGGCAGCGACTTCCAGGCGAAGAGCGGCCGCGGGCCGGCGCGCGGCAGGCGGTCGAGGCCAGGCACGATCACGGTGTCGAACTCGAGGCCCTTCGCCTTGTGGATGGTCATGATCTCGACCGCGTCCTCCGGCGCCTCGACGTCGGCGAGCGCGTAGAGCCGGCCCATGCGGTAGACCAGCGCGTCGAGGTCGACCGCGCCGGCCGCCTCCAGGCGCTCGAGCTCGTCGAGGAATACCTCGGCGTCCTCCAGCTCGGTCGCGTTCTGCGCGCAGGCGGGGCCGCCCAGCGCGAGCCAGGCGCCTTCGACGCGGTCGCGCAGCGTGCCGCGGCCGCGCTGCGCTACGGCGGGAGCGAGTGCCCTGCGGAGGCGCTCCGCACGCTGCTGGCCGTCATCGGTCAGGTGAGAGATCTGCTGCAGCAGATCCCAGACCAGCTCCTTTTCCTTCTTCTCGGTGAGCGAGTGCAGGTCCTGCAGCGTGAGACCGCACCACGGTGCGCGCAGGCAGGCGAGCCAGGCGACGCGATCGCCCGGATGCGTCAGCGCGCGCGTCAGCGCGAAGAGATCCTCCACCACCTGGCGCTCGTCGAGCTGCTCGATCTCGACCGCGCGGAAGCGCACGCGCGCCGCCTTGAGCGCGGGCACGATCTCGTCGAGGTGGGCGCGATTGCGCACCAGGATCGCCGCCTTGCCGGCGGCGCCCTTGACCAGCTCGGCGACGCGCTTCGCCTCGTCGGCCTTGTCGTGGAAGCAGTGCCAGCTCACCGCCGCGCCGGGCAGCGGCGGGTGCACGGCGCTCGACGCCGAGTACGGCACCGCGCCCGAGGTCTCGTCCTCCGCCGCGGGCAGGATGCGCGAGAACGACGCGTTGAACCAGGCCACCAGGTTCTCCTGCGAGCGGAAGTTGGCGCTGAGCGTGAGCGGCTCGAGCTTCACCGCGCCGATTCCCTGGTTCCGCGCGTCGAGGAACAGGCCGACCTCCGCCTCGCGGAAGCGGTAGATCGACTGCATCGGATCGCCGACGGCGAACAGCGTGCGGCCGTCGTCGGGCTGCCATCCGGCGGTGAGCTTGGTGAGCAGCTCGAACTGGGAGAGCGAGGTGTCCTGGAACTCGTCGACCAGGATGTGCGAGATCTTCTGGTCGAGCGCGAGCAGCAGGTCGCTCGGGTCGTCCACCGAGCCGAGCGCGCGCAGCGCGGCATGCGAGAACTCGGTGAAATCCGCCCGGCCGGTCTCGCCGAACAGCACCTTCAGGTGCGCCACCGCCGGGTTGAGCAGCGCGAGGATCGCCTCCAGCGCCTCCCATTGCGGCGCCTCGAAGGACGCCGGCGGCAGGCGGCAGATCGCTTCGAGGGCTTTTCGCAGCGGCTCGTTGCCCGCGAGCGCCTGGGCTTCGGCGTTCTGCTTGCGCCACTTGAAGTCCTTGGTCAGCATCGCGGCCGCGAATTCCGCCGACGCCCTGGCATGCAGCGCCTTCGCCCGCTGCAGAACGCGCTCGCGCTCGTAGACGAGGGTCGCCTCGAGCTCGGCGCGGGTCGGCGCGGCGCCGGTGCGGCGCAGCCAGCGGTCGCGGGTGCGCAGCAGGTCGGCGATCAGCGTGCGGGCGCGGCCGATGTCGTTGTCGAGGTGGCGCAGCAGCGCCTCGCTCGCCGGGTTGAAGTCGCGCAGCAGGCGCGCCGCCGCCTCGAGGTACAGCGCGGACGCGTCCTCGAGGATCGCCGGCTGGCCGCCGAAACGGGCGAGCACCGGCATCTGCCGCGTGAGCGAGGTGCACAGCGCGTCGATGGTCTGGATGCGCAGGCGATGGGCCACCTCGCCGGCGTTGTCGAGGCGGGCGAGGACGCGCTTGCGCATCTCGGCCGCCGCCTTCTTGGTGAAGGTGATGGCGAGGATTTCTTCCGGCTTCTCCACGATGGAAAGGAGTTTGGTGAATCGCTTTACCAGCAGATCCGTCTTGCCGGAGCCGGCCGGCGCCTGCACGATGAACGAGCGGCGCGGGTCGAGCGCGCGCTCGCGCTGCTCCTGGTCGGGGATCGCCGCGGCGCTCATTCGTCGGCACCCTCGATCTCGTCGAGCCGCAGGGGATTCACCTTCTCGTAGACGCGGCACAGCGTCTGCAGGTCGCAGTAGCGGCAGGTCTGCAGCTCCTTCTTCGGATCGACGCGCGCCTCGCCCGCCGCGAACGCGCCGCCGAGCGCTTCGGCCTCCTTCTTCCACTCGGCGAGGAGCTGGCCCCAATTTCCTTGCTTTTTAACGTTCGGCAATACCCGG
The DNA here is from genome assembly GCA_036496555.1 of Burkholderiales bacterium. Taxonomy (GTDB): domain Bacteria; phylum Pseudomonadota; class Gammaproteobacteria; order Burkholderiales; family SG8-39; genus SCGC-AG-212-J23. The sequence goes on from DASXKY010000153.1 coordinate 4,604, forward strand.
TCGTCACGCGCGTGGCCGTTGAACTTCATGTCGCCATGCACGACCTTGCCGAAAGCAACCGCGACGATTTCTTCTTCGGCCGACACTGCATAAAGAGGCAACTGCGGCTCGTCGGGCCGCGGCGGCCGCCACTTCGCCGGCGTCGGGTTGCCGCCGGTCTTGTAGTCGATGAGGACGTGGCCGCCGGCGGTGCGGTCCATGCGGTCGATGCGACCCTTGAACTCCAGGCCGGCGAGGCGGATGACTGCTTCCCTTTCGATCGCCACGACCTCGAACGGCGGCCGCGCTTTCTCGACGGTTTCGAACCACTCGGCCGCCACGCGCGCGAGGCGCGCGCGCTCGAGCTCGGCAAAGCGCCCCTCGAGCTCCATCTCCCGCACCGCCTGCGCCGCCGCGCGCTCGATCGCCGGGGCAAGATCCTGGTCGAGCGCCGCGCTCGTCTTCAGCTCGCTCCACAGCGCGGCCATCAGCTTGTGGATCAGGCTGCCGCGCTCGCCGGCGTCGGGGACCTCGGCCGGCGTCGCCATCTCCTCGGCGCGCAGCCGCCAGTGCGCGAAGGCGCGGAACGGGCAGGCAGCCTGGTCGGCGAGCACCTTGGTGCCGCCCCGCACCGGGCCCGGCGCCGCCGGCGGCGCGGCGCGATCCTCGAGCGTCTCCGCCCGCCGCCCCGCGAAGAGCGCGTCCCGCATGCGCGGAAAGGCCGGCACCTCGACGCCGCCTGCCGCGATGCCGAGGATCAGCGGGCTCGGCGCGAGCTCGCGGTCGCCGTCCTTCTCATAGGAGGACACCACCACCTCGGCCGCGGCGCCGAGCCATTGCGCGGTCAGGCGCCGGTCGAGCGCGAGCGAGCCTTCGGCGCTCGCCTGCGGTATGCCGGCCTGCTTCTGCCGCGCGATCGGCAGGAACGGATTGGCATGCGCCCTGAGCGGCCAGGCCTCGTCGGTCAGGCCGCTCACCCACAGGCAGTCGAAGCTCATGCCGGCCGACTCGAGGATGCCGAGCACCTGCACCGGCACCTCGCCGCTCTCGGGCTGGAACAGCGTCTCGCTGCACAGGCGCCGCAGCGCGGCGAGCGCCTGGCCCGGCGAGAGCTCGCCGGCCACGCGCTCCAGGCGCGCCATTTCGCCGAGCGCCTCGTTCAGCTTGGCGCGCGTCTGGAACTCGGCCGAGTCGAGCACGCGCTCACCCGGGAAGCCGGCCGCGGCGAGCAGCGCGGTGAACTGGCGCGCCCAGCCCGAGGCGCTGCGGTCCTGGAACAGGTCCTCGCCCGGCCTCGCGGCGAAGAGCTTCTCCAGCGCCTGGCGCAGGAGCGGCGCGCCCTGCGCCTCGGCGATCAGCTTCGGCAGGCTCACCCTGCCGGGCAGCCGGCGGCGCAGCCTCACGTCGAGCTTCGCGCGCTCCGCGGCTTCACGCTCGCCGTCGGCGAGGAAAGGCGAGCGGATCAGCCTGCTGGCTTCTTCAAACGGAATGTCCCGCTGGGAAAATTCGAGCACCGACAAGGCCAGCGCCACGAGCGGGTACTGCACCAGCGGAATCCCGATCGAGATATTGAACGGCAGCGCCGCCGGCGCGGCGCCCGGCACCTGGAATCCCGGCCGCATGACGCGCGAGAACACGCGGGCGACTTCCCTGCGCCGGAGCTCGAGCTCCGGCACCACCACGCCGATGCGCTGGCGGCCCTGTTCCAGCCTGGCCCGCGCCCAGGACGCCGCCCGCTCGAGCTCTTCCTTCGCCGACTTGAACGACAGGCGGACGGCGCGCCCCGGCGCCGGTTCCGGCGCGCAGCGCTCGACCTCGATGCCCGCCTTCACGCAGGCCTCGAGGAATTCCTCGAGCTGCGGCGGCACGATGTCGAACGCGTAGGCGACGAGGCTCTTCGGTGCCGGCGATGGAAGGCGCGCTTGCGACAGCAGGGTCGCGGCGAAGTCCGGCAGGCGCGCAGAGTCCATCTCGTCCGCCGTGCGCTTGCCGTAGCTCTCTGCCCACGAGGCGAAGGCGGCGGCGTCCTCGCTGCCCGTGCCGGGCCGCACGCGCCAAAGATGCATCAGGCGCCAGGCCTCGCGGCAGCCCGCGGCAGCCTCGTCGGTCGCGAGCAGGCCGGCTTTCTCGACGATCTGCCGCCAGACCCGCTCCTCCTGCGCCGCGCTCAGCAGCGACGGCATCGCCGCGCCGCCGGCGGAATAGAAAGCGTCCTGGTAGAGCCGCTCGACGAAGGCGCCGAAGGGCAGGATGTCGGGCGCGTCCCATACCGCAAGCCCGCGGCGGATCTGGTGATCGTCGAATTCGCGCATCAGCGCCTGCGCGAGCCGGCGGTTGGGCGTGAGCACGGTAGCGCCCGCAGCGAGGCGCGCGAGTAGTTCCTGCTTGGGAAGCATTGCGCCCTCAGTTTAGACTACCGAGATGCGCCGATTCGCCTTTGGTTTTCTGCTTCTACTGGTCACCGCAAGGATCTTTGCCCAGGACTATCCGCTCCGCGAGATCCACTCGGTCTGCAACTTCGCCGCGGGCTCCGGCGCCGACATCGTGGTGCGCTACTACAGCGACGCGCTGGCGAAGCTCGCCGGCAGGCCGGTGATCGTGGAGAACAAGCCCGGCGCGCAGGGGCTCCTCGCCACCGACTACGTCGCCAAGTCGAAGCCCGACGGCTACACCATCCTCATCACGCCGGCGAGCTCGACGCTGGCCATCGCGCCGCACCTCTTCAAGAAGCTGCCGTTCGACCCGGTGAAGGACTTCGCGCCGGTGACCACGCTGCTCACGCTCTCCTTCACCATCACCGTGGATGCGGCGGGCCCGCACCGCACGCTCGCCGACCTGGTGGCGGCGCTGAAGGCGAAGCCCGGCAACGGCTTCTACGGCACGCAGTCGAACAGCGGCGAGGTGGCGGCGGAGCTGTTCAAGGCGCGCGCCGGCCTGCAGACCGTCTACGTGCCCTTCAAGGTCACCGGCGAGGCGCACACCAACCTGCTCGGCGGCGCGATCGACTTCATGTCGGTCGATTCGACCTGGGCGTCGACCGCGGCGAGGGTGCGCATCCTCGCGGTGACCTCGGCGAAGAGGAACAGCAGCCTGCCCGAGGTGCCGACGCTCGCCGAGCTCGGCTACGGCGACTTCGACATCACCCCCTGGTGGGGCGTGCTGGTGCCGGCGGGGACGCCGCACGCGGTGGTCGAGCGCCTCGCCGGCTGGTTCAACCAGGTCAACACGCTGCCGGAGACCAAGCAGTTCCTCGCGCGCCAGGCGGCGGACGCCTTTCCCGGCACGCCGGAGTCGATGGCGGCGCTGATGAAAACCGAGGTCGAGCGCTGGGGCCGCTACGTCAAGCTGGCGAAGATCCAGCCCCAGTAGGAACTACCTGATAAGACTTTCTATCCGGGCGACCAGCTCGGCAATCGGCGCGCTCTTGTTGATGGCCGGGCGGCCGCCGACTTCGCCGCGCGCGTCGTCGGGGATAAGTCCGCTGAGGAACAGAAGCGGGATGTCGCGCGTGGTGTCGTCGCCGTAGAGCGCCGCCGAGACGTCGCCGCCGTCGACGCCGGGCATGTCGATGTCGCAGAGGACCAGCGCCGGCGACTCCAGGCGCGCGAGCATCACCGCTGCGTCGCCGGTGGCCGCGGTGACCAGGTCGTAGCGCGCGCCGAGCTTGGCGCGCAGGTATTCGAGGACGGCTTCGTCGTCGTCGACGACGAGGATCTTGCGCTTCATTTCGCCTCCGCCGCCCGCAGGCGGACCTGGACGGTGTCGAGGTGCTCGCGCACGGCCGCGGCGGCGCGGCCGAGCTCGGCGGCGTCGCCCGCCGGCGCGGCGCGCTCGAGCGCCTTGCACTGCGCCGCCGCCCAGCGGAAGCCGTAGAGGCTGAAGCTGCCGGCGAGCTTGTGGGCGAGGCGCTTCGCCGCCGCCCGCTCGCCGCCGGCGAGCGCCTGCGCCAGCTCCTGCAGCGCCTCGCGGCGCGAGGCGAGGAAGGCCGGCAGCGCCGCCTCGAGGTCGGCGTCGACCTCCACCGGATCGGCAGCGGAGCTGTCCGCCGCAGGAGGTTTTGAAAACTGCGGCGCCTGCGCGGCGAGCTGGTCGCCGAGGAGGCGCAGCAGCGTCTCGCGCGGCGCGGGCTTCACCTGGTAGTGGTCGCAGCCCGCCGCCAGCGCGCGGCGGATGATCGCGTCCTCGTCGTTCGAGGAGATGGCGACGATGGTGCAGCGCTTGCGGCCTTCGGCGCGCTCGAGCTCGCGCAGCCTGGTCGCGGTCTCATAGCCGTCCATCACCGGCATCTCCAGGTCGAGCAGCACCGCGTCGGGCCAGCTCTTCTTCGCCGCGTCGAGCGCGGCGCGCCCGTTCACCGCCAGCTCGACCTCGAACGGCGGGCTCGGCAGGAAGCGACGCAGGACGATGCGGTTGAATTCGTCGTCGTCGACGATCAGCACGCGGCGGCCGGCCGCAGCCACGATCGATTTTTTCTTTTTTGTTTTACCGGAGTCGACAACCTCTTTGGAAGCTTCGGCCGCAGGATTCAACTTCACGGTCAGGGTGGTGCCCTCTTCCTCCGAGGTGCGGAAAGTGATGTCGCCCTGCATCACGCGCGCGAGCAGCCGCGCCGAATAGGCGCCGAGGCCGGTGCCGCCGCTCTTGCCGGCGGTGGCGTACTTCTGGAAGAAGCGCTGGCGCATTTCCGGCAGCACGGCGCCCGCGTTGTGCACCTGCACCGCGAGGACCCGGTCGGGCTGCGCCTGCACGGCGACGGTAACGGCGGTGTCGTCGGGCGCCGCCTCGATGGCGTTCTTGATCAGGTTGGCGAGCAGCGAGTAGCACAGCGGCTCCTCGGCGAGGGCGGCGCTCGCGCCGCCCGAGCGCACCTCGACGCGCACCCGCTTCGATGCGGCCTGGCCCTCGAGGTCGGCTGCGACGCGGCGCGCCACCTCGGCGAGATCGACCGGCCGCGGGCGGAACTCGTAGCTGCCCTGCTCCATGCGGAACAGGTCGAGCGACAGGTTGACCATGTTCAGCACGCGGTAGCCGGCGCGCTCGATGCTCGCCAGCATGTCGGCGTCCTCGCGCGCGAGGCGCCCGTCCTCGCGCAGCAGGCGCGCCATCGCGATCACGCTGTTGATCGGCGTCTTCAGGTCGTGGCGCGACATGCGCTCGACCTCCTCGCGCAGGCGCACCGCGCTGCGCAGCGCCTCCTCCTGGAAGCGGCGCTCGCTGATGTCGCTGATCGAGGCGATGAAGCGTTCCGCGAAGCCGCGGGCATCGCGCACGGAGGCGCCGAACGCCTCCACCCAGACGTAGCTGCCGTCGGCGCGGCGCAGGCGGTACTGGATCAGGTCGTGCACGTCGGCGTCCGGCCCGCCGGCGCGGATGTGCGCGCGGAAGCTGCCGTGCACGCGCTCGCGATCCTCCGGGTGGACCAGCTCGAAATAGTCCGGCCACTTCGAGGTGTCGGCGTCGGCCGGGTAGCGCAGGATCTCCTTGAAGCGAGGCGAGTAGTACACGGTGCGCTTGACGCCGTCCCAGTCGAGGATGCCGACGTTCGCCGCGCGCATCAGGAGCGAGGCGCGGCGCTGCTCGCCGGCGAGCCGCTCCTCGATCCTCGAGCGCTCGGTGGTGTCGAGGCTCGCCACCACCACGCCGCGCGGCGCGCCGCTCGCGTCGGTGATCACGGTGCGCGTCAGCACGTAGCGCTTGCCGGCGAAGCTGAGGTCCTTCAGCTGCGCCGGCGCGTCGGGACCGCGGCTGAGCGCCTCGCGATCCTCGGCTTCGACGCGCGCGGCCTCCTCCGCCGGCGCGCGGTCGCGCACCGTCTTGCCGATCACGTCCTCGCGCTTCGCGCCGGTGTACTCCTCCCAGGTGCGGTTGACGAAGACGTAGCGCCCCTGCAGGTCGCGCATCGCCAGGCCGATCGGCAGCGCGTCGAAGATGTCGGCGGAGAACTTGTCGGCGTCGCGCCGCTCGGTGACGTCGGTGATGGCGGCGATGAAGCGCGTGACGAAGCCGGTGGCGTCGCGCACGCACACGCCCTGCGACTGCACCCAGACGTAGCTGCCGTCGGCGCGCTGCAGCCGGTACTGCTCCGGCTCGTAGTACTCGGCCGGGCCCTCCGGGCCGGTGCCGAGGATGTACTGGCGGAAGCGCGCGATGACGCGCTCGCGGTCGTCGGGGTGGATCAGCGCCCTGAAGTAGTCGGGCCAGCCCGAGGTGTCGGCGCCGGGCGCGTGGCCGAGGATCTCGCGGAAGCGCGGCGAGTAGTAGGTTGCGTGCGTGCGGCCGTCCCAGTCGACGATGCCGGCGCGCGCGGCGCGCACCACCAGGTCGAGCCGGCGCTGGTCGTCGCGCAACCGCGCTTGCTGCTCGTGATACTTGGTGACGTCCTGAAACGAGGTGATGAAGCGCCGGATGCGGCCGGCGCCGTCGACCTGCGCGAGGCTCGCCGCCTTCACCCAGACGTAGGCGCCGTCGGCACTCTTCAACCGGTACTCGAGCGGCTCGCCGGGCGGCTGCAGGCCGGGCTTGCGCTTCTCGCGCATCAGGCCGCGGAACACGCTGCGCACGCGGTCGTGGTCGTCGGCGTGCATCAGCTCGAAGAACGAGCGCCACGTCGCGGTGTCGAAATCCGCCGGATAGCCGAGCATCTCCTTGAAGCGCTCGGAGTAGATCACCACGTTCGCCTTGGTGTCCCAGTCGGTGAAGCCGGCCTGCGTCGCATGCACCAGCAGCGCGAGGCGGTCGCGCTCGAGCTCGAGCTCCTGCTCCTGCTCGGCGGCGCGCCGGCGCTGCGTCTCGCTGACGTAGGAGAAAATGTTGGCAAAGGCGATGGTGAGGAGCATCGTCACCACCACGCGCAGCGCGACGTCGGTGCCGTAGGCGCCGTAGGCGAAGGCGGTGGTGAAGGCGAGCACCGAGGCGTTGAAGACGTTCGCCCAGCGCCGCTCGAGGATGAAGTGGAACAGCAACAGGCACGGATAGGCCCAGAAGATGCCGAGCTCGGGCCGCGCCCACATCGCGTAGGCGAGCATCGGCACCGTCGGCAGCAGCACGCCGGTCGGCGGCAGCAGGCGGTGGCCGCGCACGAGCGCGAGGCCGTGCAGCAGGAACCAGGCGGAGATCGCCGCGTTCGCCGCGCCGAGCGCGTAGCGGCCCTGCACCAGGTTGCTGAGGGCGAACGGCAGCACTGCCGCGCCGCCCAGAAGCAGCAGCGCGACGAACGTCCCTTCGTTCCTGGCGAAGAAGTTGAAGCGCGCCATATCCCCTGCCGCCATCATAGAGAAACCGGGGGGCGCCGCCCGGTTTCCCTCACGTTCTTTATCGTTCGACGATGGCGGTGACGCCTTGCCCTCCGGCGGCGCAGATCGAGATCAGGCCGCGGCCGGAGCCGCGCTGCACCAGCTGCTTCGCCAGGGTGGCAATAATGCGCGCGCCCGTGGCGGCAAAGGGATGGCCGAGGGCCACGCTCGATCCTTTGGGGTTCAACTTCTTGAAACTGATACTGCCAAGCGCTCTGCGCCCGAGCCTTGCCAGGCACCACTCCTCCGACTCCCACGCCTTCAGCGTGCAGAGCACTTGCGCGGCGAATGCCTCGTGAATTTCGTAGAGGTCGAAGTCCTGCAGCTTGAGGCCGGCGCGCTCGAGCATGCGCGGCACCGCGTACGCCGGCGCCATCAGCAGGCCCTCCTTCGGGCCGGCCATGCCGACGAAGTCGACCGCCGCGGTCTCGGTGAAGGTGAGGAACGCCTGCGGCGGAATGCCGCGCTTCGCCGCCCATTCCTCCGACGCGAGCAGCACGCACGCCGCGCCGTCGGTGAGCGGCGAGCTGTTGCCCGCGGTGAGCGTGCCGGCGCTCGAGCGATCGAACGCGGTTTTCAGCTGGCCGAGCTTCTCGAGCGTCGTGTCGGCCCGGATGTTGTTGTCTGCCTTCAAATTTCCGAAGGGGGAAACCAAGTCCGCGTAAAAACCGTCTTTCCAGGCCGCGGCGGCGTTGCGGTGGCTCGCCAGCGCGAGCTCGTCCTGCTCGCGGCGGCCGATCTTCCACTCCTTCGCCATCTCCTCGCAGTGCTCGCCCATCGACATCCCGGTGCGCGGCTCGCCGGTGCGCGGGGTGTTCGGTTTGAGGTTTTTCAAACGGAATTTCAGCCAAGGCGAAACTCGCTCGCCGAACGATCTTCCCCTCGCGCTTTTCAACACAATTCTTTGAAGCGCAGAACCGAAAGCCAGCGGAATGTCGCTGGTGGTGTCGGCGCCGCCGGCGATGGCCGAGTCGATCTCGCCGAGCGCGATGCGGTTGGCGAGCTGCGCGGCGGCGGACAGGCTGGTGCCGCAGGCGCGCTGCAGGTCGTACGCCGGCGTCGTCGGATGCAGCCCCGCGCCGAGCGTCGACTCGCGCGCGAGGTTCCAGTCCTTCGAATGCTTGATCACCGCCCCGGCGGCGACCTCGCCTATTTTTTCGTTCTTCAGCGAAAACCTTTCGACGAGGGCCCGCAGGGCCGCGGTCAGCATGTCCTGGTTGCTCGCCTGCGCATACGCCCCGTTCGCCCGCGCAAACGGAATCCTCGCTCCACCCAGAATGGCGACGCGTCGTGGCATTTGGCTCATGGCAGCTTCAGTTTCCCCTTGATGATCTTGCGGGTCGGCGTGAGCGGCATCTCGGCGACGACCACCAGCTTTTCCGGCAGCTTGTTCTTGGCGATGTTCTTCTCGAGCAGATACTTCACCACCTCTTCGAGCGAGATATCGACAGGCGTCCGCAGGGCCACAAACGCACAGGCCTTCTCGCCGAGCACTGCATCCGGCATGGGCACGATCGCCGACTGCAGGATCTTCGGATGCGCGTCGAGCAGCACCTCGACCTCGGCCGGGTTGAACTTCACGCCGCCGCGGTTGATGACGTCCTTGGTGCGCCCGGTGACGGCGACGTTGCCGGCGGCGTCCATGCGGCCGAGGTCGCCGCTGCGGAACCAGCCGTCGGCGGTGAACGCCTGCCGATTCGCTTCTTCGTTCTCGTGGTAGCCGGCGAACACCGGCACGCCGCGCACCTGGATCTCGCCCTCGGCGGAGAGGCGCACCTCGGTGCCGGGACTCGCGCGGCCGCTGGTCGTCGCGGAGAGCTCGGCCGCGTCGCCCGGGCGCGTGTATAGCCCGGCCTGCAGCTCGGTCATGCCCCAGAGCTGGCTCGTCGCGCAGTCCTTGAGCCTGCTGTTCAGGAAATGCATCAGCTCGGGCGGCGCGCTCGAGCCGGAGACGATGGCCAGCTTGAGCGAGGACCAGTCGCGCTGGTCGAAGAGGTACGCCGCGCGGCAGGCGGCCAGGTGGGCGGGCGCCGTCCACAGCGCAGTCGGTTTTTGATCTTGCACCACCATGCCCAGCTCGTCGGGCTTGAAGGCCGGCAGCAGCACGGTGCACGCGCCGACCGCCCAGGCGCAATGCAGGGAGTAGAGGCCGTAGAGATGCGAGAACGGCGCCGCGCTGAGGATGCGGTCGCGCGAGTCGAGCCCGTGCTCGGGCGCGCCGAGGCGCGCATTGGCGAGCATGGTGCGATACGGATGCGGCACGCCCTTCGGCGCTGCCGTCGTGCCGGAGGTGTAGAGCAGCAGGAACGCGTCGGCCGCCTCGGGCACCGGGTGGTTCGCCTCGAGCATTTCGTCGCCAGGAATTTCTTCGAACGCCACGCCCGCTCCACCGAACAGGCCTTTCCGGTCGGCAAGGCAGATCGCGAGGCGCGCGCCGCCGTGGCGCATGAGCGTCTCGATCTCGGCCTGGCGGTAAGGCATGTGCAGCGGGCACATCACCGCGCCGAGGCGGCACAGCGCGAGGTAGGCGACCACGAACTCCGGCGAGTTCGGCAGCTGCACCGCGATCACGTCGCCGCGCCGCACGCCGCCGCGGCGGCGCAGGCCGGCGGCCGTGCGCAGCACGCGATCCTGCAGCTGGGCCCAGGTGAGCGAGCCGTCGCTCCAGGCGAGCGCCGGGGTGCGGGCGCGGCGCTGGGCATGGGTGGAGATCCAGGCCGGCAGGGTGTCCTCCCGCCACCAGCCGCGCGCGATGAATTCGCGGCTGCGCGCGGGATCGAACCTCGGTCGCTCCATCCGGCATATAGTAGTACGCATGGAAGAAGCCCTGCTCCTCGCGCGCGTGCAGTTCGGGCTGAACATCGGCTTCCACATCCTGTTCCCGACCATCACCATCGGCCTGGCGTGGCTGATCGCGTGGTTCCGCCTGCGCTACGAGCGCACCCGCGACCCGGCCTGGCTGGATACCTACCGCCGGTGGCTCAAGGTGTTCGCGCTCACCTTCGCGATGGGCGTCGTCACCGGCATCACCATGAGCTTCCAGTTCGGCACCAACTGGCCGGGCTACATGAACCACGTCGGCAACGTCGCCGGGCCGCTGCTCGCCTACGAGGTGCTGACCGCGTTCTTCCTCGAGGCGACATTCCTCGGCGTGCTGCTGTTCGGCATGAACCGCGTGTCGGGCCGCATGCACGTCGCCTCGGCGTTCATCGTCGCCTTCGGCACCACCGTTTCGGCGTTCTGGATCCTGGCGCTCAACTCGTGGATGCAGACGCCCACCGGGCATACCACGCTGAACGGCGGCGTGATCATCGCCGCCGACTGGTGGCGGGTGATCTTCAATCCGTCCTTTCCGTACCGCCTGGTGCACATGCTGCTCGCCTCGGGCATCACCGCCGCGTTCCTCATCGCCGGCCTGTCGGCCTGGCGGCTGCTCAAGGCGCCCGGCGACAACGCGGCGCTGAAGACGCTGCGCATGGGCGTGTACATCGCGGCGGTGCTGGTGCCGCTGCAGATCTTCGTCGGCGACCAGCACGGCCTCAACACGCTGCGCCATCAGCCCGAAAAGATCGCGGCGATGGAGGCCCTCTGGGACACCGCGAAAGGCGCGCCCTTTACCGCGTTCGCCGTGCCCGACGAGGCGCAGAAGAAGAACCTCTACGCCATCGAGGTGCCGAAGGCGCTGTCCCTCATCCTCACGCACTCGGCCGACGGCGAGGTGAAGGGGTTGAATGATTTCAAGGAGCACGCGCCGGTCGCCCCGGTGTTCTTCGCCTTCCGCATCATGCTGGCGATGGGCGGGCTGATGCTGCTGCTCGCATGGTTCGCTGCCTGGTCATTGAGGAGCGATAGACAACCAAAGCCCTATTTGCTGTGGGCGCTCGCCGCCTTCTCGTTCTCGGGCTGGATCGCCACGCTTGCCGGCTGGATCGTGACCGAGGTCGGCCGCCAGCCGTGGCTGGTCAGCGGCATCCTGCGCACGCGAGACGCGACGGGCATCGCCACCGGCGGGGAGCTCGGCGCGAGCCTCACCGCGTACGTGCTGGTCTACGCGGCGATGCTCCTCGCTTACATGGTGGTGGTCACCCACATGGCGAGCGCGGGCGACCCCAAACCGCTCGCCAAGGGCGTCGGCGCCAAATGAACGATCTCCTGCCGGTCATCTTCACCGTGCTGATGGGCGTGGCGATCCTGCTCTATGTCGTGCTCGACGGCTACGACCTCGGCGTCGGCATGCTGCTGCCCGCCGCCAGCCGCGAGGAGCAGGACCGCATGGTGGCCTCGATCGGCCCGTTCTGGGACGCGAACGAGACCTGGCTGGTGCTGGGCGTGGGCCTGCTCCTCGTTGCGTTTCCCGCCGCGCACGGCGAGGTGCTCGGCGCGCTCTACCTGCCGGTGGCGGCGATGCTGGTCGGGCTGATGCTGCGCGGCGTGGCCTTCGAGCTGCGCCTCAAGGCGGAGGGCTGGCACCGCGAGCTGTGGAACTGGCTGTTCTGGGCGGGCTCGTTCCTCGCCGCGTTCGCGCAGGGCCTGATGCTCGGGCGCTACATCACCGGCTTCCAGCCCGGCTTCGGCTACTGGCTGTTCGCGCTCCTCACCGGGGCCGCGCTCTGCGGCGGCTATGTGCTGCTCGGCGCGACCTGGCTCGTCTACCGTACGGAAGGCGCGCTGCGCGAAAAATCGGCGGCGTGGGCGCGCTGGGGTCTGCTGTGGGTCGCGCTCGGCGTCGCGCTGGTGAGCCTCGGTACGCCGCTCGTCAGCGAGACGGTGCGCCAGAAGTGGTTTGCCTTCCCAAGAATTATTTTTCTATCAATATTGCCTATTGGGAGCATTGCGGCGTGGCTGTGGGTCTGGTTCTCACTGAAGAAGTCCGACAGCCGGCCCTTCCTCGGCGCGGTGGCCATCTACGTGCTGGCGTTCGCCGGCCTCGCGTACAGCCTGTTCCCGTTCATCATCATCGACCGCATGACGATCTGGCAGGCTGCGGCGCACGAGAGCGCGCTGAAGTTCGTGCTGGTGGGGGCGGTGCTGGTGCTGCCGTTCATCGCCGGCTACACGATCTACGTGTACCGGCTGTTCGGCGGCAAAACGAAAGACGGCGCGTACTAGAAGAACTACCGACGGCGCCGCGGCTTTTTTCCTAGACGCGCGGCAGCGGGACGAGGAAGTTCTCGCGCACCACTTCCTTGCCGGCGATCATCTCCTCGGCGCCGCGGCGCTCCTCGTCGAACACCACCGCCGCGAGCTTCTGCAGCGTGTCGCGCGCCTCGTCGATGGTGCGGCCGTGCGAGTTCACCCCGGGAAGCTCCTCGATGAAGCCGATGTAGCCGTGGGAATTCTTCAGGTATACCGCGGTGAATGCCAGCCGTCCTTGTTCCATGCGCGCCTCCACTTGCTCGAAGCGTTCAGGCTACGCGAAGGACCTTACAGCAATGTGTCTTTCCGCTCCGAAATCGTGCACAAGTGATACTTCAAAACTTCTGTGGTCATTACGACCACAAAAATTTTGCGACGCGCAAATTGCTGCGCCGCTCTTACTCTTCGAGCAGCTGCTTCTTCTCTTTCACCTTTGCCCATTCGTCCGCGTCCGCGGGCGCAGGCTTGCGCTCGATGATGGGCTTCCATTTGGCGGCGAGCTCGCGGTTCTTCGCGATGAACGCCGCCTGCGCGTCGGGCACATCGTCCTCGGCGAAGATTGCCTCGACCGGGCATTCCGGCACGCACAGCGTGCAGTCGATGCACTCGTCGGGATCGATCACCAGCATGTTCGGCCCCTCGCGGAAGCAGTCGACCGGGCACACGTCCACACAGTCGGTGTACTTGCACTTGATGCACGATTCGGTGACAACGTAGGTCATATTAATCAATAGCTTAACATGCGCGCAGGTTGGTACTTGGGAAGCGCCGGGCGCGACCCCATAATACAAACCTCCCCGCATCAACCCCCTCGAGGAACCATGAGCAGTGCTGGCATTAATCACGTCACCGACGCAACCTTCGATCCCGAGGTCCTCAAGTCCGACACCCCGGTGCTGGTCGACTACTGGGCCGAATGGTGCGGTCCCTGCAAGTCGATCGCCCCGATCCTCGACGAGGTCGCCAAGGAATATCAGGGCCGCCTGAAGATCGCCAAGATCAACGTCGACGAGAACCAGAGCGTGCCGGCGAAGTTCGGCATCCGCGGCATCCCGACCCTGATGCTGTTCAAGAACGGCAACGTCGAGGCGACGCGCGTCGGCGCGCTGTCGAAATCGCAGCTGACCGCCTTTCTTGACAGCAACATCTGAACCTCTTACAGTCCGTCGCAGGTAAGCCCCCCATCCGATAGGGTGGGGGTTGTTGATCCAAACAAGGTTTTTCCGGCGCCGAGGTCCCAGGCGCACACCCCGAGCATGAGCAGGCCCCAGGCAGCACAGCCGCCAGAAGTTCGTTCATCGCAACGTCCGGAGTCGACTCCGCCGGCTGCTGCCGACGCGCCAGCCGCTCCGTCGGCGCCGTCCAAAGCTCCCATGCACCTCTCGGAAATGAAGCAGCTGCATGTGACGCAGCTGGTCGATCTGGCGGTGGCCGCCGGCATCGAGAACGCGAGCCGCCTGCGCAAGCAGGACCTGATCTTCGCCATGCTGAAGAGCCACGCGAAGAAGGGCGAGTCGATCTTCGGCGACGGCACGCTGGAAGTGCTGCCCGACGGCTTCGGCTTCCTGCGCTCGCCGGACACCTCCTACCTGGCCAGCACCGACGACATCTACGTCTCCCCCTCGCAGATCCGCCGCTTCAACCTGCACACCGGCGACACCATCGAGGGCGAGATCCGCACACCGAAGGACGGCGAGCGCTACTTCGCGCTGGTCAAGGTCGACAAGGTCAACGGCGAGGCGCCGGAGGCGGCCAAGAACAAGATCCTGTTCGAGAACCTGACGCCGCTGCACCCGGACAAGGCGTTCAAGCTCGAGCGCGAGATCAAGGCCGAGGAGAACATGACCGGCCGGGTGCTCGACATCGTGGCGCCGATCGGCAAGGGCCAGCGCGGCCTGATCGTTTCGCCGCCGAAGGCCGGCAAGACCGTGATGCTGCAGCACATCGCGCACGCCCTGGTGGCCAACCACCCCGAGATTTCGCTGATCGTGCTGCTGATCGACGAGCGGCCCGAGGAAGTGACCGAGATGTCGCGCTCGGTGCGCGGCGAGGTGGTCGCCTCGACCTTCGACGAGCCGGCCTCGCGCCACGTGCAGGTCGCCGAGATGGTGATCGAGAAGGCGAAGCGCCTGGTTGAACACAAGAAGGATGTAGTGATCCTTCTGGATTCAATTACAAGATTAGCCCGTGCGTATAACACGGTCGTACCCGCGTCCGGCAAAGTACTGACCGGCGGCGTCGACGCCAACGCCCTGCAGAAGCCCAAGCGGTTTTTTGGCGCGGCTCGCAACGTGGAAGAAGGCGGCTCGCTGACGATCATTGCGACTGCGCTGATCGACACCGGCAGCCGCATGGACGACGTGATCTACGAGGAATTCAAGGGCACCGGCAACATGGAAGTGCACCTCGACCGGCGCATGCACGAGAAGCGCATCTACCCGGCGATCAACGTCAACCGCTCCGGCACGCGCCGCGAGGAGCTCCTCATCGACCAGCCGCTGCTGCAGAAGGTCTGGGTGCTGAGAAAGCTGCTGTTCCCGATGGACGAGCTCGAGGCGGCGGAATTCCTCATCGACAAGCTGCGCGCCACCAAGAGCAACGCGGAGTTCTTCGACTCCATGAGGCGCGGATAAGCACTTAGAATCGGTTTCCCTGGGGAGGGGAGCCGCATGCTCGACACCACCCGTCGAGTGGCAACACCTGAAGGGATCGAGCTCACGCTGCGCCTCGCCGGCCCGGTGCCGCGCGCCCTCGCCTGGTCGATCGACCTCGCCATCCGCGTGGCGGCGGTGTTCGCCGTCTCCCTCGCCGCCTCGGCTTTCGGCAAGGCCGGCGTCGGCGTGATCCTGCTGGCGTGGTTCTTCGTCGAGTGGCTGGCGCCGGCGTGGTTCGAGGCGGCGTGGAACGGCCAGACGCCGGGCAAGCGCGCGATGGGCATCGCCGTGCTGAACGACGACGGCACGCCGCTGCGCTGGCCCGCCGCGCTGACGCGCAACCTGCTGCGCGCGGCGGACTTCCTGCCGCTCCTCTACGGCGTCGGCCTGGTCGCAATGCTTTCCAACCGCGACTTCAAGCGCCTCGGCGACCTGGCCGCCGGGACGGTCGTCGTCTACCTGAGCGAGAAACCAAAAACCGAAAGACGGATACCCGAGGCGCGGCCGATCGCCCCCACGGTGGCCCTCGACCTCGACGAGCAGCGCGCGCTGCTCGAGCTCGCCGAGCGCTCGCAGACCCTCACCCAGGAGCGCTTCGAGGAGCTCGCCGAGCTGCCGCGGCCGCTGGTCGGCGACCTCGACGGTCCGCGCGCCGCGGCGCGGCTCATCGGCATGGCCAACTACATCGCGGGGCGGCAATGAGGCAGGCGCCTTTCGAGGCGATGCACGCCAAGGAGTGGGACGAATTCGATTCGTTCCTGGAAAGCAAGAAAACGCCGCCGTTCGACCCGGCGGAAATGCCCAGGCGGTATCGCCGCGTCTGCCACGCGCTCGCCCTCGCGCACGACCGCCGCTACAGCCCCGACCTGGTCGACCGCCTGAACCGCCTCGCGCTGCGCGGCCACCACCTGCTCTACCAGAACCGCGGCCGCCAGTCGCAGCGCGCCCTCGACTTCCTGCGCGCGGGCTTCCCACAACTGGTGCGCGACGAATGGCGCACCGTCGGCGCCGCGGCGGCGCTGTTCTTCGTGCCGCTCGGCGCGCTGATCGCGGTGCTGCAGGCCTGGCCCGAGTTCGTGCACTACCTGCTCTCGCCCGACCAGCTCGCGCAGTACCACGCCATGTATGACCCGGCCAACAAGCAGCTCGGCATGCGCGGCTCCGACACCAGCGTCGCCATGTTCGGCTTCTACATATGGAACAACGTGCGCATCGGTTTCCAGACCTTCGCCGGCGGCATGCTGTTCGGCGTCGGCTCGGTGTGGTTCCTCGCCGCGAACGGCGTGATCATCGGCGCGGTCGCCGGCTACCTCACCGAGGTGGGCTATCGCGACACCTTCTGGTCGTTCGTCGCCGGGCACTCGGCGCCGGAGCTCCTCGCCATCGTGCTCTCGGGCGCGGCCGGGCTCAAGATGGGGCTCGCGCTCATCTCGCCGGGGGGACTCACCCGCAAAAGCGCGCTGATGACGGCGGCGAAGCCCGCGGTGCGTCTGATGTACGGCGCGGCGATCATGTTCATGTTCGCCGCCTTCGTCGAGGCGTTCTGGTCGCCGATCCGCAGCCTCCCCTTCGAGAGCAAGATCGCCGCCGGCCTCGGCGGCTGGGCGCTCGCGCTCGCCTACTTCGCCCTCGCCGGACGCCGCAGTGCCGCCGCCCGCTGACAACGCGCTGCGCCTAACCGAGCTCGCCGTCGAGCTGCGCCGGCGCACGCCGTGGGAGGCGATCGACCTCGGCCTGTCGATGATGCAGCGCTGGCGCCGCGCGGTTTATGTGCCCCACCTGATCGTGAGCGGCACCTTCATGGCCTGCGCAATTCTCATCGGATGGCTCGTTGGCCGGCCTTGGGTCGCGCTCCTGGCGATCTGGTACATGAAGCCCCTTTACGACCGGGTCGTTCTCTACGTCCTTTCGCGCGCCGTATTCGGCTCCCTTCCCCGGCCGCGCCAAGTCCTTGCCGCCTGGCGCGAATGGCTGGGCAGCGGCCTTCTCGCCGCGCTGTTCTTGCGCTGGTGGCCCGACCTCGCGCGCTCGTTCAACCTGCCGGTGCGCCAGCTCGAGGGCCAGGGCGGCGCTGCGGGCCGAGAGCGTCGCGGCATTCTTGGCCGCAGGGCACGCGGCCATGCTGTCTGGCTCACCTTCGTATGCATCTTTTTCGAGATAGTCCTCTACTTGATGCTTGGCGGCCTGGCAGAGCTAGCTCTGCCGGCAACAGCCACCGAGCACGACTCGCTCGCCGAGCTGTTCACCTCGGGCGACCTGTTTACCTACGGCGGCGCCGCCGGCTACGCGGTGGCGGTGCTGTTGCTCGAGCCGTTCTACGTCGCCGCCGGCTTCGGCCTGTACCTCAACCGCCGCACGCTGCTCGAAGGCTGGGACATCGAGGTCGCGCTGCGCCGCATCGCCGAGCGCCACGCCGCGACGGTTTTTTTTCTGATCGGATTTGTTTTTTGTGCGGCAAGCTTTTCTCTCCCGACGTACGCGCAGGAAAAAAGCCCAAAGCAAGCCGTAGCCGAAGTCCTGAAGGACAAGGACTTCGGCTACGAGCGCGACGCGACGCGCTGGCAGGCGCGCGACCCGAGCAAGCCGCGCGAACCCGGCGCGGCGCCCGACCTGAGCTGGCTCGCGAACCTCGGGCAGGCAATCGCGAAGATCGTCGAAATCCTGCTCTGGGTGCTGGCGGCCGTCGCGGTCGCCTACGCGCTCTGGTTCCTCGCCCGGCTGCTGCCGCGCGGCGGCGATGAGCCGCCGCCCGAGCCGTACCGCCCGCCGCCGGCACTTTTCGGCATGGACCTCGCGCCAGAGACGCTGCCTGCGGACGTGGGTTCGGCGGCCGCCGACCTCGTCCGCGCCGGCAAGCTGCGCGAGGCGCTGAGCCTGCTCTACCGCGGCTCGCTATCGAGCCTGGTCCACAAGCATGGCGTGCAGCTTCTCGCGAGCCACACCGAGGCCGAGGTGCTTTCGCTTTCCGGGCAGGAGATCCATTCGTACCTGGAGAAGCTGATCGACGCCTGGCGCCTGTGCGCCTACGCAAAACGCAGCCCTGACGCTGCGGAAGTCGAACGCCTGGCGCACGACTACCGGGCGTCATTCGCGTGAACAACCGGGTCCTCGTCTTCGCAGGCGTCGCCGCGCTGGCGGCGCTCGCGGTGGTCTGGTTCCTGTCGAACTACGAGCAGGTCGCCTACCGCGAGCACGTCGGGCCGTCGAACGAGGCGCGGCTGCGGCCCTACCTCGCCGCCGAGCGCTTCGCCCAACGCATGGGGCTCGATGCAGGCGAGATCCGCGCCCTGCCCGAGCTCGACAAGCTCACCCCAGGCGGCGCGCTGATCCTGCCGGCGCACCGCCAGGCGCTCGAGCCGCGGCGCATGAACCAGATCCTCCTCTGGGTGGAGCGCGGCGGGCACCTGATCGTCGAGGCGGAGCTGGTGGGTGTCGCCGACCCGCTGCTCGAGCGGCTGCCCCTGGAGCGCAGCCGCGTCGAGAAGCCTGCCAAGCTGCCGCTCACGATCGACGTCGGGGGCGGGCGCACGTTCGCGATTTCGCTGCCGACGGGCACGGCGCTTCACGCGCCGGCGATTCGCGGCCTGCTGTTCCGCGCCGGCGCTGCAGATGCGCCGCAGCTCGTCTCCTTCCGACGCGGCAAGGGCTTCGTCACCGTCGCCACGGGCCTCGGCTTCCTGCAGAACCGCCAGATCGGCGAGCACGAGCACGCCGAGTTCCTGTGGCACCTGCTCAACCTCAACCGCGCCACGCCGTCGCTGCAGGTGCTCAACCGGCCGCAGCGGCTGTCGCTGTGGGGCTTCCTCAAGGAGCACGCCGCCGAAGCGCTCGCGAGCTCGATCGCGCTGCTGGTCCTGTGGCTGTGGCGCATCGCGCCACGCTTCGGCCCGGTCGCGCCCGACGCGCTGCCGGCGCGCCGCCGCCTGCTCGACCACCTGCGCGCGAGCGGGCGCTACTACTGGACGAAGGGCCTGCGCGCGGAGCTGGTGAACGCGACGCGCGACGCCGCGCTGCGGCGCCTCGCCCGCGCCCAGCCCGACTTCGCCGACGCGCCGGATGCGGAAAAGGTTGCCCGCCTGGCTTCGCTGATCGGTGTTTCGCCTGAAGAAGCGAGCCGCTTCCTCACCGTCCGCGGCCCGCTGAGCGGGGCCGCTTTCATCGAGCTCGCGCGCGACGCGCAGCGCATGCACGCCGCTTTGGAGAAAGGAAAAAGATGAGTCCAAAACCCACCCCCGAGCAGTTCAGCCAGGCCGCCAAGGCGGCGCAGGCGATGCGCGCCGAGGTCGCCAAGGCCGTGGTCGGCCAGGGCGAGGTGATCGACCACGTGCTGTGCGCGCTGCTCGCCGGCGGCCACGTCCTCGTCGAGGGCGTGCCGGGCCTCGGCAAGACGCTGCTGGTGCGCGCGCTCGCGCGCACTATCTCCGGCACCTTCGGCCGCGTGCAGTTCACGCCCGACCTGATGCCCGCCGACGTCACCGGCCACACGCTCTACGATCCGAAGAACCAGGTATTCAGCGCGCGCCGCGGCCCGGTGTTCGTCAACCTGCTGCTGGCCGACGAGATCAACCGCGCGCCGGCGAAGACGCAGGCGGCGCTGCTCGAGGTGATGCAGGAGGGCCAGGTGACGATCGAGGGCGAGGCGCACCTGGTCGAGCCGCCGTTCATGGTGCTCGCGACGCAGAACCCGATCGAGCAGGAAGGCACCTATGCGCTGCCCGAGGCGCAGCTCGACCGCTTCCTGCTGAAGGTGAAAATCGACTACCCGAGCCAGGCCGAGGAGGCGGCGATGGTGCGCCAGGTCACCGACGGCAAGGTCGGCGACCGCCTGAACGTCGAGCCGGTGAACGCGATCCTGAAGCCGCAGCAGGTGGTGGCGCTGCAGACCATCACCGCGGCGCTCGCGGTGGACGACGCGGTGCTCGACTACGCGATCCGGCTCGCGCGCGCGACGCGCACCTGGGCCGGCGTGATCGCCGGCGCCGGCCCGCGCGGCGGCATCTCGCTGGTGCGCGCCGCGCGCGGCGCCGCCCTCCTCGCCGGCCGCGACTTCGTGACGCCGGACGATGTGAAGCGCATGGCGCTGCCCACGCTGCGCCACCGCGTCGCACCCTCGCCCGAGCTCGAGCTCGAGGGCCGCGACACCGACGGCATCCTGAAGGGCCTGCTCGAGAAAATCGAGGCGCCGCGGAAGTAAGCTCTTGCCGCTTTTCATTCCTTCGTCGCGGCTTCTCTGGGTGCTGGTCGTGCTGGCGGCGACGGCCGTTGGCGTGGCCTTTGCCGAAGCCTTCCAGCGGCAGTGGTTGACGCTCGCCGGCGCCGGCGCGCTCATCGCCGTGCTCGACCTGGTGTCCGGGCTGCGCCTGACGGTGCCGGCGGTGGCGCGCCGGTTGCCCGCCACGCTCGCGCTCGGCGTGAGCGTCGACGTAGCGTTGCGCGTCGCCAACCCCTCGCGCCGCCGCCTGCGCCTCGAGCTGCACGACCACCACCCGGCGAGCTTCGAGGCCGAGGGCCTGCCGCGCTCGCTCGAGCTCGCGCCGCTGCAATGGACCGAAGTGGTCTACCAGGCGCGCCCGGTGGCGCGCGGCGAGACGCGCTTCGGCGCAACCGAGCTCAGGCTGCATTCGCCCCTCGGCCTCTGGCTGGTGACCCGAAAAATAAATTCCGCAGAGGCGGTGCGCGTCTATCCCAATTTCCGCGCACTCGCCAAATACACCCTGCTCGCCACTGACAATCGCCTGTCGCAGATCGGCGTGCTGCAGGTACGCCGCCGCGGCGAGGGCATGGAGTTCCACCAGCTGCGCGAGTACCGCGAGGGCGACGCGCAGCGCACCATCGACTGGAAGGCGACCGCCCGCATGGCGCGCCTCATCTCGCGCGAGTACGAGGACGAGAAGGACCAGCGCGTGCTGCTGGTGGTCGACTGCGGCCGCAGGATGGCATCGAAGGACGACGAGCTCTCGCACTTCGACCACGCGCTCAACGCGGCGCTGCTGCTCGCGCACGTCGCCGCGCGCCAGGGCGATGCGGTGGGCATGCTGACGATGGGCGGCGTGAGCCGCTACGTCGAGCCGCGCAAGTCGGTGGCTGCGGTGAACGCGATCCTCAACCGCGCCTACGACATCGAGCCGACGCTGGCGGTGCCCGACTACCACGGCGCGGCGCGCGAGATCATGCGCCACGTCCGCCGCCGCGCGCTGGTGATCATCCTCACCAACCTGCGCGACGAGGACGACAGCACGCTGCTGCCCGCGCTGGGGCTGCTGCGCACCAGGCACCTGGTGGTGCTCGCCTCGCTGCGCGAGGCCATCATCTCGCGGGCGCTCTCGGCCCGGGTCGACACCTTCGAGCGCGCCGTCACCCACGCCGCGGCCGCCGACTACCTTTCCGACCGCGAGCGCAGCTTCCGGCGCCTGGACGCCGCCGGGGTGGTCACCCTCGACGTCGAGCCGCAGAGCCTGGCTATTTCCCTGGTGAATCGTTACCTGGAGCTCAAGCGCGCGGGGCGCCTCTAACAGTCAGTTTTTTAATATATAATCCCGCCCCTTCGAACGCGGAAAAACTATGAAGCCTGGCATCCATCCCGAATACCGGCCGGTGATCTTCCTCGACACCAGCGCGAACCATCCCTTCCTCACCCGCTCGGCCATCGACACCAAGGGCCGCGAGACCATGAAGTGGACCGACGGCAAGGAGTATCCGGTGGTCAAGGTCGAGGTGTCCTCCGAGTCGCACCAGTTCTATACGGGCAAGACCAAGCTCGTCGACACCGCCGGCCGGGTCGAGAAGTTCAAGCGCCGCTACACCAAGAAGACGAAGTAGTCTCCGGGGCCATGCCGCCCCGCTCGCCCCTTCCTTTCCCCGGGCTCCCGCCGCTCGTTCTGCCGCCTTCGGCGGCGGCGCTGGCGCTCATCGCGGCGGCCTTCGTGCTGCCGGGCCTCGCCGGCCACGATCCGTGGAAGACCCACGACGTCATCGCCATCGGCATCGCGCACGGCATGGTGGTCTCCGGCGACGGCCTGGTGCCGCGCGTCGCCGGCCTGCCCTGGCTGCACGACCCGCCGCTCTACCACTGGCTCGCCGTCGCCCTCGGCCGCCTGCTGCAGCCGCTGATCGAGTTCCATGCCGGCGCGCGCCTGGCGAGCGGCGCGCTCGTCGCCGCCGCCTTCGCGCTGATCTATCGCGCGGCGCGCGACTGGCAGGCGGGCGAGCAGAAGCGCGAGGCGGGCGCCGCCGCCCTCCTGCTGCTGCTCGGCTCGCTCGGCCTGATGGTGCACGCGCACGAGGCGCTGCCCGAGCTCGCCTCGCTCGCCGCGCTGTGCGGCGCGCTCGCCGTACTGCCGCACGCGCAGCGCCGGCCGCTCGCCGGCGGCGCGCTGTTCGGCGCGGCGCTCGGCGCCGCCTTCCTCTCGGCCAACTGGATCGCGCCTCTCGCCCTCGGCCTGTCGACGGTCGCGGCGCACCTCGCCTGCGTGGAATGGCGCAACCGCCGCGGCGCCGCCTTCACGCTGGCGTGGCTTGCGGTCGCGGCGCTGCTCGCGGCTTCCTGGCCGCTCGCGCTGCACGCTCGCTCGCCGGAACTGTTCGCCGAATGGTGGGCGCTCAACTCGCGCCCGGAGGGCGGCTTCGGCAACCTGCGCTACTTCCTCTCGACCGCGAGCTGGTTCACCTGGCCGGCCTGGCCGATCGCCGGCTGGGCGCTATGGTCGCTGCGCCGGCGCCTCACCGAGCCGCGCCTGTTCGTCCCCTTCGCCGCCTCGGCGACGATGCTCGCCGCGGTTGCCTACTGGGGCCCGCCGCAGGACGTGAATCTGCTCATGCTGCTGCCGCCGCTCGCGCTGCTCGCCGCGCAGGGCGCGCTCACGCTGCGCCGCGGCGCCGCCGGCGCGCTCGACTGGTTCGGCGTGCTGGCCTTCGGCTTCTTCACCTTCATAGTGTGGCTCGGCTGGGTCGGCATGCTGACCGGGCTGCCGCCGTTCGCCGCCCGTTTCTTCGCCAAGACGGCGCCGGGCTTCACGCTCGGCTTCCGCCCGCTCGCGTGCCTGTTCGCGCTGCTGCTCGTCGCCGGCTGGCTCTACGTGATGCTCTACTCGACCCGCTCGCCGGTGCGCAGCCTCGCGCGCTGGGCGGCGGGCATTGTGCTGCTGTGGGGCAGCTTCTCGGCGCTGTGGATGCCGTGGGCCGACCACCAGAAGGGTTACCGCTCGGTGGCGCTGCAGCTGCGCTCGAAGATGCCGGTCGACGCCGGCTGCCTCGCGCAGCGCTCGCTCGGCATCTCGCAGGCGGCAGCCCTCGACTACCACGCCGGCATCCGGCCGCGGCCGTTCGACCCGCAGAAGCCGGCGGCGTGTCCCTTGCTTCTGGTGCAGGGCA
Organism: Burkholderiales bacterium; assembly: GCA_036496555.1. Classification (GTDB taxonomy): domain Bacteria; phylum Pseudomonadota; class Gammaproteobacteria; order Burkholderiales; family SG8-39; genus SCGC-AG-212-J23. The sequence goes on from DASXKY010000153.1 coordinate 28,035, forward strand.
GCCCGCAAAACGAGTTCGACGCCCCCGGCGCGGGCTGGGTCAAGCTCGCCGACGTCGGCCGGCCCGGCGACCGCTCGGAGCGCTACCGCCTCTATCGCTTTTCCAAGTAGATTGATTTCTTGAACGCCACCCCGCCCGTCGAATGCCCGTCGTGGGCCCGGCTTGCGCACCACGCGGAAAGCTGGCGCGACGTGCGCCTGCCGGACCTGTTCGCGAACGACGTCGCCCGCGGCACGCAGTTCGTCGCCGCGGCGCCGGGCCTGCGCTACGACTATTCGCGCCAGCGGCTCGGCGCGATGACGCTGCGCCTGCTCGCCAATCTGGCGACCGAGCGCGGCCTGCCGGAATGGCGCGACGCGCTGCTGTCGGGGAAGGAAATCAACACCAGCGAGAAGCGCGCGGCTTGGCATACGGCGCTGCGACGTGGTGCCCTGCCGGAGGTACTCCGCACGCTTGAATCGATGAAGGGGTTGGTTGCGCGCATCCGAGGCGAGAAGAAATTCAAAAGAGTCGTCAATCTGGGCACGGGCGGCTCGGACCTCGGGCCGCGGCTGCTCGCCGACGCCCTGGCCGACGGCGCGCTCGACGTGCGCTTCGCGGCCAACGTCGATCCGCACGACCTCGGCCGCGCGCTGGAAGGCGCGGAGCCGGCGACGACGCTCTTCATCGTCGTGTCGAAGACCTTCACCACGCAGGAGACCATGGCGAACGCCGCCGCCGCCAAAGCCTGGGGCGCAAAGCATTTCATCGCCGTGTCGTCGAACGTCGAGGAGGCGAAGAAGTTCGGCGCCGCGGAAGTGCTGCCGATGTGGGACTGGGTCGGTGGCCGCTTCTCGATCTGGTCGGCGGTCGGCCTCGCCGCGGCGTGCGCGACGGGTTTCGAAGCCTTCGAAGCCTTTCTCTCCGGTGCAGGAGAGATCGACGGCCATTTCGCCGAGGCTCAGCCCGAAAAAAACATCCCGGTGCTGATGGCGCTCGCCGGTGTGTGGAACGCCAATTTCCTCGGCTGCACGACGCATTGCGTGCTGCCCTATTCCAACGCGCTGCGCCTGCTGCCGGCCTACCTGCAACAGCTCGAGATGGAGTCGAACGGCAAGCGGGTCGATCGGGCGGGCAACCCCGCCGCGTATGCGACCTGCCCCATCGTGTGGGGCGCCGAGGGCACGCCGAGCCAGCACTCGTTCCACCAGCTGCTGCACCAGGGCACTCAGGTCGTGCCGTGCGACTTCATCGACATCTCGTCGAACGCGGTTCTCAGCGCCAACGCGCGCGCGCAAGCCGACGCCCTCGCCTTCGGCTCGGACGACGGCCAGTATCCCGGCAACCGGCCTTCGAGTACTTTGTTCCTCGAAGAATTCAATGCAAAGTCCTTGGGCCGGCTGCTGGCCCTCTACGAGCACAAGGTCTTTGTGCAAGGCATCATCTGGAACCTGAACAGCTTCGACCAGCCCGGGGTCGAGCTCGGCAAGGTCATGGCCAAGAAGATCCTCTCTGGAGACAAGTGATGGACCAGGAAACCTTCAATCTCAGCATCCGCAAGTTCCTCAAGATGGTCGGCGTCAACTCGCAGCGCGAAATCGAGCAGGCCGTGCAGCGCGAAGCCGCCAAACTGTCGGGCACCAGCGGCTTCCCGATCAAAGTGACGCTGGAAATCCCTTCCCTGGGCGTCAAGGTGCCCTTCGACGGAGAGATCAAACTAAAATAGCCGCATGAACAAGGCGCGCGAGTTCGACCAGTCGGTCCTGGCGGAGCTGAAGGCCCTGCTCGGCGACCGGGTATCGACCTCGGCGGCGGTGCGCGAGCACCACGGCAAGGACGAGTCGTACTTCCCGTACGCGCTGCCGGATGCCGTTGTCTTCCTGAAAACGACGGAAGAAGTACGTGATGTGGTGAACATCTGCCGCCGCCACCGCGTGCCGATGATTCCGTACGGCGTCGGCACCTCGCTCGAGGGGCACATCCTCGCGGTGCGGGGCGGCGTGTGCATCGACCTGTCGCAGATGAACCAGGTGCTGGCGGTTCACGAGGCCGACCTCGACGCGGTGGTGCAGGCCGGCGTCACCCGCAAGCAGCTGAACGAGCACATCAAGCACACCGGCCTGTTCTTCCCGGTGGACCCGGGCGCCGACGCGACGCTCGGCGGCATGGCGGCGACGCGCGCCTCCGGCACGAACGCGGTGCGCTACGGCACGATGCGCGAGAACGTCATGTCGCTGAAGGTGGTGCTCGCCGACGGCCGCGTGATCCAGACCTCGCGCCGCGCGAAGAAGTCGGCGGCGGGCTACGACCTGACGCGGCTCTTCGTCGGTTCGGAAGGCACGCTCGGCATCATCACCGAGGTGACGGTGCGCCTCTACCCGGTGCAGGAAGCGATGTCGGCGGCCGTGTGCGCCTTCGATACGGTCGACGGCTGCACCAACACCGTGATCCAGACCATCCAGTCGGGTATCCCGATCGCGCGCTGCGACATCGTCTGCGAGAAGACGGTCGCCGCGATCAACAAGTTCAAGAAAACCAGCTATCGCGTCGCGCCCACCGTGTTCTTCGAGTTCCACGGCAGCAAGGCCTCGGTGGTGGAGCAGGCCGAAGCGGTGCAGGCGATCGCCAGAGAGCACGGCGGCAAGGACTTCGTCTGGGCGACCAAGCCGGAGGAGCGCACGCAGCTCTGGCAGGCGCGCCACGACGCCTACTTCGCCTGCCTGCAGATCCGTCCCGGCTCGCGCGCCGTGTCGACCGACGTGTGCGTGCCGATCTCACGCCTCGCCGAATGCGTGCACGAGACGATGGAGGACGTGAAGAGCTACTTCGCGCCGGTGCCGCTGCTCGGGCACATCGGCGACGGCAACTTCCATCTGATGCTGCTGGTCGACCCGGCGAAGCCGGAGGAGACCGAGATCGCCAAGAAGTTCAACCAGCGCCTGGTCGAGCGCGCGCTGCGCCTGGAGGGCACCTGCACCGGCGAGCACGGCATCGGCCTCGGCAAGATCGCTTCGATGCAGATGGAGCTGGGCGAGGACGTGATCGACGTGATGCGCGACATCAAGAAGGTTTTCGACCCGGACAACCTGATGAACCCGGGAAAGGTGGTGCCATGAAGAGATCGCTTTCAGCCATTGCCCTTTCGCTCCTCGCCGGCGCCGCCGCCGCGCAGGCGCCCGCTGCGCCCAAGCCCGCCGCTGCGACGCCGGCGCCCGCCGCGCAGCCGGCGCCCG
>DASXKY010000154.1:2500-8496 GCA_036496555.1 Burkholderiales bacterium
CAGCATATAGCCATCCGGTTGCGCCTTCGCAACCGCCTCGGTGCCGATGTTGCCCGCTGCGCCGGGCCGGTTGTCGACGAGGAACGCCTGCCCGAACGCCTTGTGAAGCTGCTCGCCGAGAACGCGCGCCACGATATCGGGCGTCGAGCCGGCGGGATACGGTACGACCATCCGCACCGGCCGTGCCGGGTAAGGCTGCTCCGCAGCAGACGGCCATGGTGCCAAGCAGAGCGCCGTGAAAACCAAGTGCCGGATCAGATCTTCTCCGTTTCTCCGCTGCGGGGCTGCCAGACCATCAGCCTGCGCTCGATCAGCGACACGACCGCGTCCAGCGCCAATGCGAACACGGTGAGCACCAGGACGCCCGCAAACACCGTGTTTATGTCGAACACGCCTTCGGCCTGAAGGATCAGGTATCCCACGCCCTCCGCCGAGCCGAGATACTCACCCACCACGGCGCCCACGAAAGCGAGGCCGACCGAGTTGTGCAGGCTCGCGAACACCCAGCTCATTGCGCTCGGCAGATAGACGTAGCGCAGCAGCTGGCGCTGCGATGCGCCCAGCATCTTTGCGTTGGCGAGGATCACCGGGCTGATCTCGCGCACTCCCTGGTACACATTGAAGAAGACGATGAAGAACACTAGCGTGACGCCCAGCGCCACTTTGGATGCGATGCCGAGGCCGAACCACACGGCGAATATCGGGGCGAGGATCACGCGCGGCATCGCGTTAATGCCCTTGATGTACGGATCGAAAAGCGCCGAGGCCGCGGGGGCAAGCGCGAGCCAGATGCCGATCACCACGCCAAGCGCGGTGCCGATGAAGAATGCGAGCATGGTCTCGACCAGAGTCACCCACAGGTGGCGGTAAATCTCGCCGGCGGTAAACCATACCCAGATGCGGCTGAGCACCTTCAGCGGCTCGCCAAAAAAGAAGGCCGCTCGGTTGGGATCGTCGAAATATAGAGGCGGCAGCAGCGTGGGGCTGGTGCCCACGTGCCAGACCACGAAAACCGCGAACAGCAGCAGCAGTTGCCAGAGGCGCAGAAGCTTATTGTTGTTTTTGTTGCTCATAGCCCTTGAGCACTTCCGCCTTCATCGCCCGCCAGATCTCCGCGTGCAGCTCGAGGTAGCGAGGCACGAGGCGGATCTCGGCCACGTCGCGAGGCCGCGGCAGGTCGATCTCGTATTCGCCGATCGGTCGCGTTGCCGGCCCCGCCGACAGCACCACCACGCGATCCGAGAGCGCGATCGCCTCCTCGAGATCGTGCGTTATGAACACCACCGACTTGCGGTTCGCCGACCAGAGATCGAGCAGCTCGTTCTCCATCAGCTGCCGCGTCTGCACGTCGAGCGCCGAGAACGGCTCGTCCATCAGCAGGATCTCAGGGTCGAGGATCAGCGTCTGCGCGAGGGAGACGCGCTTCTTCATCCCGCCGGAAAGCTGGTGCGGATAGCGTTCGGCAAAGCCGGCCAGGCCGACGCGCTTGAGCCAGTCTGCGCTAAGCGAGCGGACTTCCAGCGGCGGCACGCCGCGAAACTCGAGCCCCGCCGCGATGTTCGCGAGCGCATTCCGCCACGGCATGAGCGCGTCGGCCTGAAACAGGTAGCCGGCGCGCGCATTGATGCCGGACAGAGGCTGCCCGAATACCTGAACACTGCCGGAGGACGGCGCCAGCAACCCGGCCGCTACGTTGAGCAGCGTCGACTTGCCGCAGCCCGTCGGCCCGACGACCGAAACAAACTCTCCCGGCCGCACGAGGAGCGTGGTGTTGCGCAGCGCGGTATAGCGCTGCGTCCCCTCGTGCGAGACGAACGTACAGGTGATGTTCTCGAGCGCGAGCGCCGCCGAGCCGGCCGCGGCGGGCGTCACTTGTACTTCTGGTTCGCCTGCCTCGAGAACTCGTTGGTGTAAGTCTGGGCGAGGTTGATCTCGGCGGGGTGAATCTCGGAGTCGAACGCGGCAAGCGCCTTGAGCGTGGCGCGCGCCCCGGCATCGGAGATGAGGCCGTCCGGCGAAATCGCCTCCTTCACGTTGCCGAACGAGAACAGATAGAGGGCGCGATCGCCGAGGAGGTAGGACTCAGGCACCACCTTGGCGACATCCGCGGCGCCGGCCTTGGCGATCCACTTGTCGGCTCGCACCATCGCCGCAGCGAGTGCCCGGACCGTGCTCGGATTCTTCTGGACGAACTCGATCGGAGCGTAGAGGCAGCCGGAAGGCAGCGGCGCGCCCCATGTCTCCTGCGTGCCCTTCACGGTACGCGTGTCGGCCAGCAGCCGGATGGCATGGTCCTGCTCGAGCTTGGTGATCACCGGATCGGTATTCGAGATGGCGTCGATCTGGCCGCTCTTGAATGCGGCGATCGCCTGCGCACCGAGCCCGACGCCGATCACGGCGACGTCCTTGTTCGGATCCAGGCCGGCCTTCGTGAGAAGCTGCTTGACGAGATTGTGCGTGCTCGATCCCGGCGCGCTGACGCCCACCCTAAGTCCCTTCAGATCCTTCAGCGATTTGATCTGGCCTGCCTTGGCGTTCGCCACACCGAAGGCGATCTGCGGCAGGCGCCCCTGCGCGACGAAAGCCTGGAAGTGCTGCTTCTTCGACTGCAGGCTGATGGTGTGCTCGTAGGCGCCCGATACCACGTCCGCGCTTCCGCCAACCACGGCCCGCAGCGCCACGGCGCCGCCAGCGAAGTCGCTGATCTTGACGTTCAGCCCCTCGTCCTTGAAGTAGCCGAGCTGCTCCGCGATGGTGAGTGGCAGGTAATAGAGCGAAGCCTTGCCCCCGACCGCAATGTGGACGTCCTTCTTCTCGACTTGCGCACCAGCGCCGGCCGGCGCGAGCGCGGCGCAAAGCGCCAGTCCCCAGAATAGCCTTTTCATGTTTCGTTCCTCCTCTCGAACGACAATCTACTAGATTTCGCGGCGCTCCAGCAGCGCCTGCGAGATGGTCCCCGCATCGACGTACTCCAGCTCGCCGCCGAGCGGCACCCCGCGGGCTATGCGGCTGACCTTCAGCCCGCGCGAGCGCAGCATCTCGGCGATGTAGTGGGCCGTCGCCTCGCCTTCGTTGGTGAAGTTGGTGGCGAGAATCACCTCCTGCACCTCGCCGCCGGTCGCGCGCTCGAGCAACTGCTCCAGGCCGATGTCGCGCGGGCCGACACCGTCCAACGGCGAAAGCCGGCCCATCAGCACGAAATACATGCCGGAATAGCTGAGCGTCTGCTCGACCATCGAAAGGTCGGCTGGCGTTTCCACGACACAGAGAAGCGCGCGGTCTCGCCGCGGCGAGCGGCACAGCGCGCAGAGCTCCTCTTCCGCGAAGTTGTTGCACTTCGCGCAGCGGCGCACGGTGGCGAGCGCCTGGGCAAGCGCATGCGCGAGGTGCTCGCCGCCCGCCCGATCGTGCTGCAGCAGGTGATAGGCCATGCGCTGCGCCGAGCGCGGGCCGACGCCCGGGAGGACGCGCAACGCCTCGACCAGCAGCTCGAGACCCTTCGCGGTAGGAACGGGTTCGTTGCTCTTCAAAACGGCAGCTTGAATCCGGGCGGCAAGCCGAGCCCGGCGGTCATCCCGCTCATCTTCTCGGCGATCGTCGCCTCGACTCGCTTCGCGGCGTCGTTGAATGCCGCCGCCACCAGATCCTCGAGCATCTCGCGGTCGTCAGCGAGGAGCGAGGGGTCGATGGAAACCCGCTTGACCTCATGCTTGCAGGTCATCTGCACCTTCACCATGCCGGCGCCAGCCTGGCCTTCGACCTCGAGGCTCGCCAGGGTCTCCTGCATGCGGCGCATGTTCTCCTGCATCATCTGCGCCTGCTTCATCAGCTGCCCGATGTTGCCCTTCATGGTTGGCTCATTTCTCGGTCTGCCGGATGGACGAGTCGACGACCTTGCCGTCGAACAGATTGACGAGGTCCCGCACGAAGCCGTCAGACTGCACCGCCTGGTTTGCCGCGGCGTGCCGCGCACTGCGGTCGCCCGCCTCCAGCGCAGCCGTGGAGGTACCGCTCGTTTCTCCGACGGCGACCTTCACCGTGACCGCGGCGCCCAGATGCTGCTCGAGTGCCGCCTTGAGCTTGTCCTGGTGGACACGATCCGCGAGGAAGGCCTTCGACTTCGGCACGACGAGCTCGAACAACCCTCCTTCGCGCCGCGCCAGCTCGGAATTGCGCGCGAGCTCGCGCGCGGCACCCGTGACCTGGAGCTGGGCTGCGAGCTCGGCCCAGGCGGCGGACTGCGGCGCCCTGCCGCGCGGTTCTCTCACTTGCGGCACCGCGGCAGCCTGCGGCGCGAGAGCTTTTCCACCGCCCGGCTCCGGCCGGAAAGCGAGCATGCGCAACAGCGTCATGAGAAACCCGGCATGCTCGTCAGGCGCAAGCGGCAGGTCCTCGCGACCCTGCAAGGCAATCTGGTAATAGAGCTGCACCGATTCGGCGTCGAGCTTGGCGGCGAGCGCCTCAATGATCGCGCGCTCCGCGTCCTGCTCGAGCGCTTCCGGCGCAGCCTGTGCGAGGGCCACACGCAGCAGCAGGCTGGCGAGGCCCGACAGGGCGCCGTCGAAGGACAGGCTGCGCGCCTGCATCTCTTCGGCGATCGCCGCGGCGGCGGGCGCATCGCCAGCGGCGACGCACTCGAGGAGGCGTACGAGGTAGGTCTGGTCGATGGCGCCGAGCATCTCGCGCACGCCCGCCGCCGCGAGCTTCCCGGCGCCGTGTGCAATCGCCTGGTCAAGGAGCGAAAGCGCATCGCGCATGCTGCCGGCGGCCGCGCGTGCAAGAGCCGGCAGCGCCTCGGCTTCGTACGGAATCTTCTCCGCGTCGAGTACCTTGCCAAGATGCGAGGCGATCGCCGCCGGCGGCATCTGCTTCAGGTTGAACTGCAGGCAGCGGCTCAGCACCGTGACCGGAATCTTCTGCGGATCGGTGGTGGCGAGGATGAACTTGACATGCTCCGGCGGCTCTTCGAGCGTCTTCAGCATGGAATTGAAGGCATGCCCCGAGAGCTGGTGCACTTCGTCGATCACGTAGACTTTGAAGCGCCCGCGCGTCGGTGTGTATTGCGCGGTCTCGAGCAGCTGCCGCATCTCCTCGACGCGGGTATTCGTGGCGGCGTCCACTTCCAGCAGGTCTACGAAGCGCCCGGCGTCAATTTCGACGCAGGCGGCGCACTTGCCGCAGGGCTCGGGCGTGACACCGGTCTCGCAGTTCAGGCACTTCGCCAGAATCCGCGCCAGCGTCGTCTTGCCTACGCCGCGGGTCCCGGTGAAGAGATACGCGTGATGCAGCCTTTTCTGCTCGAGCGCATGACGCAACGCGCGAACGACGTGCTCCTGACCTACCAGGCTGCCGAAGTCCCTCGGCCGCCACTTTCGCGCAAGTACCTGATAGCTCATGAGTTGCTGTTCATTGGCGAGCCTGACCCCCGGCACTTGCAGGGTCCAGCTGTGGCTGCTTCCTTCCGGACCTGACCAGGTTCACCGGCCTGCAATGCGGGGAGGCCCGCCGAGGTCAATTGTAAGTCCACGGCGCGGTTCGCGGCGCGAAACACGGTAAGGCAACCGCAAGCTTCTCGTCAGGCCCTCCATGCCGACGGGCGCTATGCTCGATTTCGAACGTATCCTCCTCCATTGCGTTAATCGCGCGATGGTTTAAACGCCCAGCGAGCCAATCGCCGGGCGTTTTTCTTTGTGGCTTGCGCTTGCCGCTAAGATAGCAGCATGAAGATCTCGGCAGCCGTAGCGATGTGGGGGTGCGTGGTTTTCGCGCTGGTTTGCTACGGCGCGGCCTTCACTGCTTTCTCGGCGCTCGGCACCATCGCCGATCCTGCTGAGCACGAGGCATCGGTCGGCTATGGCTGGTTCTGGGCGTTCCTCGGCCTGATCGCCACCGTGTTCGGCGTGCTCTCCTGGATGATGAAGAACGGCCGCCTGGGCGACGGCCACGAGTAGGCTGGCGGAGAGAGTGGGATTCGAACCCACGAAGCGCTATTAACG
>DASXKY010000155.1:0-5341 GCA_036496555.1 Burkholderiales bacterium
CGCTACCATAGGTGAGACGATCAACATGGTGTCGACCATGCTGGGAAGCCACGACGGTGCAACCTAATGGCAATCGAGCGCTCCATTCGAGTTTGGCGATGAGTGCCCGGCCTAGGTCTGCGTCGCAGCTGATCGACGCGAGAATCAAGGAGCTGGGCGACTGGCGCGGCGAGCTGCTCGGTCGGCTGCGCGCCTTGATCAAGCAGGCCGATCCGGAGGTCGTCGAGGAGTGGAAGTGGAGCGTCCCGGTGTGGTCGCACGACGGGCTGATCTGCACGGGCGAGTCCTACAAGAGCGTCGTGAAGATGACCTTCGCCAAAGGCGCGGCACTGAAGGATCCATCGAAGATTTTCAATTCGAGCCTCGAGGGGAACACGCGGCGCGCCATCGACTTCCGCGAGGGCGAGAAGATAGACGAGAAGGCGCTGAAGGCCCTCATACGCGCCGCCGTGGTCCAGAACAAGTCTAAGGGACGCTAAATGAAAACCAGGTTTTTACTATGGCTGGCGCTGTTCGTCGCAACCACCGCCTCGGCGGCCGACGTTCACGTGATGATCTCGGCCGGCTTTTTCAAGGTGTACTCCGAGCTTGCGCCGGCCTTCGAGAAGTCGAGCGGGCACAAGCTCGTCACCACGCGCGGGCCATCGATGGGCGATTCGCCCGAGGCGATTCCGGCGCGGCTGTCGCGCGGCGAGGCGGCGGACGTCGTCATCCTCGACGGCGGCGCCGCCGACGAGCTCGCGAAGCGGGGCCTCGTGCGCGCCGGCAGCCAGGTCGCGCTCGCGCGCTCGCGGGTGGGGATGGTGGTGCGCGAGGGGGCGCCGAAACCGGACATTTCCAGCGTCGACGCGTTCAAGAAGACGCTGCTCGCCGCGAAGTCGATCGCCTACTCCGACAGCGGCAGCGGCACGTATCTCTCGACGAAGCTCTTCGCGCGGCTCGGCGTCGCCGACCAAGTGGCGCCGAAGAGCCGCAAGGTGCGCGGCCCGCCCTCCGGCGAGCCGGTCGCGGCGGTGGTTGCGCGCGGCGAGGCCGAGCTCGGCTTCCAGCAGGTGAGCGAGCTGATCAACGTTCCCGGCACCAGCTTCGTCGGCGCGCTACCCGCCGAGCTGCAGCCCGGCTTTTCATTCGCGGGCGCGATCACCCAGGCGGCCCGGCAGCCCGAGGCCGCCGGGGCGCTGCTGCGCTTTCTCTCTTCGCACGAGGCCGCGCCCGCTATCCAGAAGCACGGGCTCGCGCCGGCCTCGGCTCACTAGAATGGGTAAAGGCATGAAGAACACCGTTCTGCTCGGCCTGCTCGCGCTCGCGAGCGGCGGCCTCATCGCGGTGCAGGCCGCGGCGAATGCAGCGCTCAGCCGCACCCTCCAGAGCAATGTTCCCTTCGTAGCGACCACGCTGTTCTTCGTCGCCCTCGCCGGCGCGGCGATCGTGCTCGCTTCGTCGGGGCGGGGTCTGCCGTCGACCGGGCAGCTCGCCGAGGCGCCGTGGTGGAGCTACACCGGCGGCCTGATCGTCGCGTTCTACGTCTTCACGATCACCTTCCTCGCGCCGCGCATCGGCGTCGGCAACGCGATCGCGCTGATCGTCGCCGGGCAGATCCTGGCGGCGCTCGCCATCGACCACTTCGGCTTGATGCGCTCGCTGGTGTTCGAGATGAACTGGACGCGCGCGGCCGGCGCGGCTCTGATGATCGTCGGCGTATTCCTGGCGCTGAAACGATGAAGCGCGCGCTGGCGATGCTCGCCGTCTTCCTCGCCGCCTCATCGGCGCAGGCGCAGGACTATCCGAATCGCCCGCTCCGCATCCTCATCCCCGCCTCGCCGGGCGGCACCACCGATCTGCTTGCGCGCCTGTTCGCGCTCAAGCTGAGCGAGGCGTTCAAGCAGCCGGTGGCGGCCGAGAACCGCGCCAGCGCCTCCGGCGTGATCGCGGGCGAGCTGACCGCGAAATCGCCGCCCGACGGCTACACGCTGCTCCTCGCCTACCACCAGCACACGGTGAATGCGGCGCTGAATCCCAACCTGCCGTACCACCCGGTGAACGACTTCACGCCGGTCACCCAGCTCACTTCCGCGGGACTGCTGCTGGTGGTGAACCCGAAATCGCCGCCGCACAACCTGAAGGAGTTCATCGACTGGACGAAACACTTCCAGGGTCCGCTCAATTTCGGCTCGGCGGGGCAGGGCAGCGGTGGACATCTTGCCGGTGAGCTCTATAAGCAGATGACCGGCGTGAAGGCGCAGCACATCCCCTATAAGGGCAGCGGCCCGGCGTTTATCGACCTGATGGGCGGACGCTACGAGTTCAACTTCGCCGGCATGCAGGGCGCCACCGCGCAGGTCCGCGCAGGCAAGCTGCGCGCGATCGCAGTCACCACGCCGAAGCGCGTCGCGGCGCTGCCGGACATCCCGGCGGTCGCCGAGGAGATTGCGGGCTTCGAGGTGGTCGGCTGGTACGGCATCCTGGCGCCCGCCGGGCTGCCGGCGCCGATCCTGTCGCGGCTGCACGCCGAACTGGTGAAGATCCTGCAGCAGCCCGACGTGCACGAGCGCATCCTCGCCGACGGCTCGGAGCCGGTCGGCAGCACGCCGGAGGAGTTCAAGCGCTTCCTCGACGCCGACGTCGCCAAGTGGGCGAAGGTGGTCAAGGAGAGCGGCGCGAAGCTGGACTGAGCTGCGAAGGCGAGTACCATCTTCGGACCCGGGAGGTACTTTCCATGAGCATTCTCCGCGCAGTGCTCGCGCTGTTCTCCGCCGCGACGTTCAGTAGCACCCTCCATGCCCAGGCCGAGGCGAAGCACTGGTCCTACAGCGGCCCTGGGGGCCCCGCCGAGTGGGGGGACCTGGAGGAGGCCTTTGCCGCCTGCAAGCTCGGCAAGGTCCAGTCGCCTGTCGACATCCGCGGCGCCCGGCAAACCGATCTGCCCGCGATCAAGTTCGCCTACAAGTCCTCGCCGCTGAAGGTGATCGACAATGGCCACAGCGTCCAGGTGAACTACGCGCCCGGCAGCTCGATCGACGTCGGCGGCAAGCGCTACGAGCTCCTGCAGTTCCATTTCCACAAGCCGAGCGAGGAAAAGATCAACGGCCAGGCGCACGCCATGGTCGTCCACCTGGTGCACAAGGACGAAGGCGGCAAGCTGGCGGTGGTCGCGGTGCTGCTCGACCCGGGCGGTGCCAGCCAGACCATCGACACGATCTGGAAGAACCTGCCGAAGCAGAAGGAGAAGGAAATCGCCGTCAAGGCCAGAGTCGATGCGGCGAAGCTGCTGCCCGCGGACAGGGGCTACTACTCGTTCCAGGGTTCGCTCACCACGCCACCGTGCAGCGAGGAAGTGCGCTGGTTCGTGCTGAAGACCCCGGTGAAGATCGCCGACAGCGAGATCGCGGCGTTCGGCAAGCTCTACCCGATGAACGCCCGGCCGACGCAGCCGCGCAACGGCCGCGCCATCGAGGCGACGCGCTGAGGCGTTTCAGAGCCTGAAGATACGCTGCGCGTTGCGGCCGCGCACCTTGTTGCGCGTCCCGCCGGGCAGCGCGTCGACGCGCGACAGGCAGCCGATCATGTCGCCGATGGTGTGCGGATAGTCGGAGCCGTAGAGCACGTTGTCCGAGCCGCACACCGACACGCACATGTCGAGCGCGTCCTGCCGGAACACCACGCTGTCGACGTAGATGCGGCGCATGTAGTTGCGCGGCGGCTCGGCGGTCTTCGCGCGCGCCGCGGGGATGTTGTCCCAGCAGATGTCGAGCCGGCCGACCAGGTAGGGCAGCGCGCCGCCGCCGTGCGAGGCGATCAGCTTGAGGTTCGGGAAGCGGTCGAGGAAGCCGTCGTAGATGCAGCGCGCGATGGCGAGCGAAGTGTCGAACGTGAAGCCGATCGGCGCGGTGAGCTGGAACTCGTGCAGGCCGAGCTCGCCCGCTCCCGGCGGCGCGCTCGGGTGGACGAGCACCGGCAGGCCCCGCTTGTCGATCTCTTTCCAGATGCGCTCGAAGGCAGGGTCGGTGAGAGGCTTGCCGCCGATGTTCGCCAGAACCATTACTCCTACGGCACCTTTCTCGATCGTCCTGGAGAGTTCCTGAACGGCCAGATCGGCGTGCTGCCATGGAAGAGAAGCGAACCAGCGGATGCGCTCGGGCCAGGCGGTCTGCGCTTTCGCCATGTCGTCGTTCATCACGCGCGCGGCCTTCAGGCTGATCTCCGGCGCGCCCCAATACGCGTTGGGGCAGGTGAGCGACGTCACGGCGATGTCGACACGCGCCTTGTTCATGTTGGCGATGCGCGCTTCCCAGTCGAACATGTTCGGCACCGGCGTCATGAAAGGCGCGCCGTCGAGATGAATCGCCTTCAGCCCGCCCTTCACCTCCTTCAGCGTGTAGCGCGGCCCGCCGTGCTGCTCGAGGAGCGCAAGCCACTCCTTGGTCAGCATGTGGGTGTGGACGTCGATGACCGGGGCGAGGCTCATCGCTAGGCGGGTAGCGGCGTGGACTGCCAGGCCACCATCTGCCAGCCCCTGGCGCCCTTGATCCATACGTTGGTGTACGCGCTGTTCAGCGTCTTCGGCTTGCCGTCCGAGAGGAGCTCGATGCGCACCTGGCCGGTGACGATCACGCAATCGCCGTGTACCTGGATGTTCTCCTTCGGCCGCTCGATCTTGCGGTAGACCCACTTCTTCGCGCGGATGCCCTCGAGGTAGCTCGCCTTGGAATCCGAGCCGCCGTAGGAATGCGTGTAGACCAGGCTGTCCGCCAGGAGCTTGTCCAGCGTCGCCGCGTCCGCTGCGCACATCGCGGCGTAGCGCTGGTCTTCGAGCTGCTTGATGAGGTCCTTATCCATCTGCAATCGAATTCTCGAGGATGCCGACCTTGTCGATCTCGATCTCGACCTTGTCGCCGGGCTTCATCCAGATCGGCGGAGTGCGCCTGGCGCCCACGCCTCCAGGGGTGCCGGTGACCAGCACGTCGCCCGGCTGCAGCGTGGTCCAGGTCGAGACGTACTCGATGATCTTCGGGATCTTGAAGATCATCTGCTCGGTGGTGGCATGCTGCATGCGCTCGCCGTTCAGCCGGCAGGACAGCGCCATCTTGGTCCCCGGCGGGATCTCGTCGGCGGTCACCATCCACGGGCCGAAGCCGCCGGTGCGCGCGAAGTTCTTGCCCGCGGTCCACTGGACGGTGTGGCGCTGCCAGTCGCGCACCGAGCCGTCGTTGTAGCAGCTGTAGCCGGCGATATGGCTCCAGGAGTCCTTCTGCGTGATTCTTCGCCCCGGCTTGCCGACGATGACGGCGATCTCGGCCTCGAAGTCCATATGCGTCGATTCCTTCGGCCGCACGATCGCCTG
>DASXKY010000156.1:0-10172 GCA_036496555.1 Burkholderiales bacterium
CCGACCTCGCGCGCGACGCGCGTCACCTCCGCCGCGAACGAGCGCAGCTGGTCCACCATCGTGTTGATGGTGTTCTTCAGCTCGAGGATCTCGCCCTTCACGTCCACCGTGATCTTCTTCGAGAGGTCGCCGGCGGCCACCGCCGTCGTCACCTCGGCGATGTTGCGCACCTGGGAGGTGAGGTTGCCGGCCATGAAGTTCACCGACTCGGTCAGGTCCTTCCACGTGCCGGCGACGCCCTGCACGTCCGCCTGGCCGCCGAGCTTGCCTTCGGTGCCGACCTCGCGCGCGACGCGCGTCACTTCCGCGGCGAACGAGCGCAGCTGGTCCACCATCGTGTTGACGGTGTTCTTCAGCTCGAGAATCTCGCCTTTTACATCGACGGTAATTTTTCTGGAAAGGTCGCCGGCGGCCACCGCCGTCGTCACCTCCGCGATATTCCGCACCTGCGAGGTGAGGTTGCCGGCCATCGAGTTCACCGAGTCGGTCAGGTCCTTCCAGGTGCCCGACACGCCTTCGACCCGCGCCTGGCCGCCGAGAATGCCTTCAGTGCCGACTTCGCGCGCGACGCGCGTCACTTCCGCAGCGAACGAGCGCAGCTGGTCCACCATCGTGTTGATGGTGCTCTTCAGGGCGGCGAACTCGCCCTTCACGTCCACCTCGATCTTCTTGGACAGGTCGCCCTTCGCCACGGCGGTCGTCACGTCGGCGATGTTCCGCACCTGCGAGGTGAGGTTGCCGGCCATGAAGTTCACCGACTCGGTCAGGTCCTTCCAGGTGCCGGCGAGGCCCTTCACTTTCGCCTGTCCGCCGAGCTTGCCTTCGGTGCCCACCTCGCGCGCCACGCGCGTCACCTCGGCCGAGAAGCTGCCGAGCTGTTCCACCATCTTGTTGATGGTCTTCGCCGTGCGCAGGAACTCGCCCTCCAGCGGGCGGCCGTCGACGTCGAGCGCCATGCTCTTCGAAAGGTCGCCCTGCGCCACCGCACCGATCACGCGGCCGACCTCGCTCACCGGGTGCACCAGGTCGTCGATCAGCGCGTTCACGCTGTCGACCGACTGCCCCCAGAAGCCGCGCGCGTCGGAGAACGATGCACGCTTCTTCAGCTTGCCTTCCTTGCCGACGGTTTTCGACAGGCGCTGCAGCTCGTCGGACATGGTGACGTTCTGGTCGACCAGGTCGTTGAATACCTCGGCAACCTTGCTGAACGCCGCTGTGCCCTGCATCGGCAATCGCGCCGTGGCGTCGCCGCGCTTGAGCGCGGTAAGCGCCGCGTAGATCATCGTCAGTTCGTCGGTGCGCGCGAGCGCGGAGGACTCTGCCTGTTTGGCGGGCTGATTCACGGAGCGGCTCCCTGCGATAAGTTCTCGCCGGATTGTCCGGGCAGACGGCCCTAACGAATAGTCACTCGGCTCCTACCCCTTGTAGCGGTTTCCACTACAAGCTTCAGTTCGGCAGGATTTTCTCGAGCTCGTCGAGGATCAGGGGCTTGGTGAGGTGGTGATTGAACCCGGCCAGCCGGGCGGCCGTCCGATCCGACTCTCGCGCCCAGACCGAGACCGCGATGATCTGCACCGGGTGGTCGGCGAGGTGCTGGCGCACGCGGCGCGCCGCCTCGTAGCCGCTCATCTCGGGCATCTCGATGTCGAGCAGCACCACGTCGGGCTTGAGGTCCGACGCCATCGCCACCGCCTCGCGACCGCCGTAGGCGGAATAGACCGTATAGCCGGAGTTACGCAGAACCTCGGACAGGCTGTCGACCCAGGCGCGGTTGTCGTCGACGATCAAGATGCTCTGCGACCGCCGGGGCGGCTCGATATCGGCGCCCGGAATCTCGCCGCCGGTCAGGCGCTCGGTCAGCTTCTCCAGCTCGGCGAGCTGCTGGCGGATCACGCCGCGCGCGTATTCGATTGTGCGCGGATCGGCCCTGGCATGCTCCATCAGCCGCAGCGCATTGCGGATCGGCGCGAGCAGGTTGCCGAGCTCGTGGCCGAGACGCGCAATCACGCCGTCGGATTTCTCCGCGCCGTCGGATTTCCCGGATTCCATCTCGTCCATCGACCGCAACTTACTCCCTTTCCGCGGGCGGTTCTATCGCGACAATCGTGACGGGCCTGGCTTGTAGGGGTGGCCCGTACACTTGGGGCGGCGGCGTCGGCGCTAGCAACTCTTCGTAGTAGCGGGCGAGCGCCTCCCGCTCGGGTTGCGAAAGAGTCTGCGCCAGCGGCGTCATCACGCCGTTCTGGCGCCGTCCTCGAGCGAAAGCCTCGAGCTGCTCGAGAAAATAGGCTCGCGGCAGCCCCGCGATCCGCGGCGCGCCGGTCAGGCCGCCCTCTCCGCGCGTGCCGTGACAATTCGCACACTTGTGAATCGGCACCGGCTGGGCGGCGGCGTCCAGCGCGGCGAGCAGCGCGACCAGCGCGAGGCGCGCGTTCACGATGCGCCAGGACCGCGGCTCCGCGCCGGCCACAGCTCAATGTGCGGAATGCGGCTGGCGGCGAAAGCGGCGAGCGCCGCGACGCAGCCGGTGAGCAGGAAGCCGCGATGGAATGCGGCGGTGAGCTCCGCTGCGTCGCCGCCGCTGCGCGCCGCGTCGATGCCCTCGGGCAGCATGGCGAACACCACCGCGCCGAAAAGCGCCGCGCCGGCCGCACCGCCGGTGGAGCGTGCGAGCGCAACGATGGCAGTGGCCGCGCCGAGACGCTCGCGCCCGGCGACGGTCTGCACCGTCAGGTTGGTCGTCGGCATCACGACGCCGAAGCCGGCGCCGGCGAGAAAGCCGAGCGCAACGGTGAGCGGCAGGGTCGGCGGCAGCACGCCGAGCAGCACCAGCGCCGCGGCAGCGAGCGCCATGCCGATCACCGGAATCCAGTGCGGGCGGCCGCTGCGGGCGAGGACGCGGCTCGCGGTCTGCGCGGCGATCACCATCCCCGCCGTCACCGGCAGCAGGAGCAGCCCCGAGGACTGCGGACTGAAGCTGCGGCCGAGCTGCAGGTAGATCGGCAGGTAGAAGATCATCGCGAACAGGCACGACGCGAAGAGCGTCACCACCAGCGCGAGCAGCGCAATGGTGCGCTGGCCGAGGAGATCGATCGGCAGGAACGGCGCCGGCAGCCTCCGCTCGTGGAAGTAGAGCCCGGCGAGCGCCGCGGCGCCGATGGCCGCGAACGCGAAGCTCTCGGTCGAGACCCATTCGAAGCGGTGGCCGCCGGAGGTGAGCCAGTAGAGGACGGCGAGCGCACCGACGGCGAAAAGCAAGTGCCCGGCGAGGTCGATGCCGCCCGCCGGCCGCGGCGGTCGCTCGCTTCGCGGCAGCCGCGTCAGCCGCCACGCGGCGATCGCGGCGAGCGGCAGGTTGGCGAGGAACAGCCAGCGCCAGCTCGCATGCGAGACGACGATGCCGCCGATCACCGGCCCGGCAATGCTCGACGCGGTGAAGATCAGTGCGAACCAGACCTGGAAGCGCACGCGCTCGCGCGGCACCACCAGCTCGCCGATCAGCGCCTGCGACAGCGTCATCAGCCCGCCGCCGCCGAGGCCCTGCAGCACACGCGCGGCGACGAGCTGGCCGAAGCTCTGCGCGAGGCCGCAGGCGAGCGAGCCGGCGGTGAAGATGACCAGCGCGACGAGCAGCATTTCGCGGCGGCCGCGCCGATCGCCGAGGCGGCCGTACACCGGCACGATGGTCGCAGAGGCGAGCAGGTAGCCGACCGCGATCCACGACGTGTCGCGCAAGCCGCCGAGCGTGGCCGCAATGGCTGGCGTCGCCGTGGCGAGCAGCGTCTGGTCGACCGCCGCCATGAACATCGGCAGGAACACCGCGACGAAGAGGTGCAGGAACTGGGCGCGGGTGACCGTCGAACCCGGCTGAGCGCCGCTCACGCGTACGAAACTTGCATCGGACGCCGCAAAGGAGGCCTCAAATGAGCACGCTGCAAGGCAAGGTGGTGGTCATTACAGGCGCATCCAGCGGATTCGGCAAGGGTGCGGCACTGAAGTTCGCGGAAGAAGGCGCGACGGTGGTGCTCGCGGCGCGCCGCGGCGAGCTGCTCGAAGAGCTCGCGCGCGAATGCGAAAGATACGGCGGCCGCGCGCTCGCCGTGCCCGCCGACGTCAGCCGTCGCGAGGAAGTCGAGCGCTTGGCCGAAACGGCGGTCAAGAGCTGCGGGCGGATCGACGTCTGGGTGAACGACGCCGGCGTGGGCGCGCTCGGCCCCTTCGACCGCATCCCGATCGAGGTCCACGAGCAGGTGATCCGCACCGACCTGCTCGGCACCCTGTATGGCAGCTATTGCGCGTACCGGCGGTTCGTCGGCCAGGGCAGCGGCGTGCTGATCAATATCGCATCCGAGCTCGGCCGCGAAGCTGCGCCTTATTACAGCAGCTACTGCGCGGCGAAGCATGGCGTGGTCGGGCTTACCGCCGCGCTCCGCGCGGAGATCGTGGAGAAAAAACTGAAGGACATTCACGCCCTCGCGGTGCTTCCCGGCGCACACGACACGCCGTTCTTCGATCACGCCGCGAACTATACCGGGCAGGCGCTGGCGGCGCCCGAGTCTCTATTCGATCCGCAAAACGTCGTCGAGACTATCGTCCGCCTCGCCGCCGACCCGCGCGATCGGCGCATCGTCGGCCGCGACGGCGAGGTGACCATCCCGAACCTGTCGCTCGCCGACAAGGCCCCCGCCCAGCCGCCGTCGAAGCGGCCGGGCTCCTCGAACGACTCGCCGGGCGCGGTGCGCGCGCCCGTGCCGCAGGGTACCGGCGTGAGCGCGGGCCGCCGGCAATGAAGTCGCTGCTGGGAAACTACAGGTCTTTGATGCGGGTTCCGGGCAGCGATAGCGCGAAGTCGATGCCGAACGCCTGCGCCGGTGAGAGGCTGCCGACCGGTCGCTCAGCCAGCAGCTTCTCGACGGCGCTGACGGCCGCTGCCGCCGCCAGCTGATATCCCTCGCCGGTCTCGAGCACGGAGAGGACGCGCTTGCCCGCGCGGTTTCCGGCCTCCGCCCAGATATACGAGCGCAGATCCGCGCGCGCCGCGTCGGTGACGGGTTTGCCGCCCGCGTTCGAGCGCGAGAGCAGCGCGCCGACAAAGCGACCGGCGATGCGCATGACGATCGCCCCGGTCAGGGATAGCGGGACGCCGGCGACGATTTCCTTGATTCCGGTCAGGCGGTGCGCCGCCACCAGCTCGGCCCGCGGCGCAGCCGCGAACCGCCGGGCCGCGCTTCCATCGTTTTGCGGCGCCAGGCGCCACGTCGTGAAAGCCATCGGCCGCCTGACCAGCCTGCCGTCGCTCACCGCGTACCCGCCGCCCGCGAGGACGGCGCCGGTGCTGCGCGTCGCGCCGCGGCTCGTCAATGCGTTCACCGCCGCGATCGACAACTTCAGCCAGGTCGCATCCGGCAAGCGGCGCGCGACGTGGGCAGCGAGCGCCTCGCCGAACACGACGCCGAAGCCGGCGCCCGGGATGATCGCGACCCGCCTGGCACGCGCTTCGGCGTCGCAGCCCATCGCGGCGACGAAGTCCTCGATCTCGCCGCTCACATCCACATACGAGACGCCGGCCTCGAGGCAAAGCTTTCGTAGCGGAGCTCCAGTCTGGAAGAAGGGTCCTGCGGCGTTGAGGACCGCCGCTACGCCCTTCAGCGCGGCGCCGTCCGGCTGCGGCGAGTCGACCCGCAGCGGAAGCGCCTGCAGACCGGTCGCGCCCGCGAGCGCGGACAGGCGGGCTTCGTCGCGACCGGCGAGCAGCGGACGATGCCCGCGCCGCAGCGCCTCGTCGAGAATCAGGCGGCCCGTCGTTCCATACGGCCCATACAGCATCCAGCGGGAAGGTTCGTTCACGGCCGAGGATGCTAAGGCGTTGCAGGACCCGGAGTGTTTCGCTCCGGTAGCCCAATTGCTTCAGCGGGAAATTGGCGGAGTGAGAGGGATTCGAACCCTCGATACCGGTTTAAGCCGGTATAACGCCTTAGCAGGGCGCCCCCTTCGGCCACTCGGGCATCACTCCGGAGGAAGGCGGATTCTACCCCGCGCGATTATTCCTGGAACGACTGGATGAGATAGAGCGACCGGAGCAGCTCGGGCGGCTCGCCGAAGCGGCCGAACCAGCTGCGGTACAGGCCGACGATCTCGCCCTCGCGGAACACCTCGGCGAGCTGGCGGTTCACCGCCAGGCGGAAGTCGGCGTCGCGCCGCATCATCAGCGCGTAGGGCTCGTAGCTGAACATGACGTCGAGGATCTGCAGCGGCGTCTCGCGCGGCGCGTTCATCACGAGGCCGATCAGCACGGTGCGGTCGGCGGCGTACATCGCCACCTTGCCGTCGATCACCTGGGCGACGCCGTCGACGTGGCTGGGCACGACTACCACCTCGGCGCCAGTGCCGTTGTCGGCGACCAGCTTGCGCAGCGCCTTCTCGGTGGTCGTGCCGGCGCTCACCGCGACGCGGATGCCCGGCGTGTCCTTGATGCTGCGCGGCGCGTTGGTGCCGGCGCGCGCGACGAAGCCGCCGCCGTCGAGGAAGGTGATCAGGCTGAAGTCGACGCGCGCCTGGCGGCCGAGCGTGACGGTGGTGGTGCCGCATTCGAGGTCGACTTTGCCGGAGGCGACCAGGTCGATGCGGTTGGCCCCGGTCACCGGCACCCAGACGGTCTTCAGGCCGGCGAGCTTCAGGTCGCGCGCGAGCCCCCGCACCACGCGCCTGCACAGGTCGACGGAGAAGCCCGAGGGCTGCTGGTCGGCGCCGACGAAGGAGAACGGCACGGCGTCGGGCCGGAAGCCGAGGGTGATCGAGCCGCTCTTGCGGACCTTGTCGAGCGTCTGCGCGCTCGCCGCCGCGGCGATGAGCAGCACAGCGAGGAGCAGCAAACGCGGCATCGGCTGTACCTAAGTATGGTTGTTGGAAGCCCAAGAGTACGTGGTTTCGTGCATCATTTCCTGCAGATATGGACACCACGAACGCCATCACCGTCGAGCAGGCGAAGTTCATCCACCGCAACATGCCCTCGGGCGTGATCGGCGGGACGGTGGTGGTGCTGATCGTCGCGTACGTCTTCTGGCCGGTCGTGCCGCAGGGCTACCTCGCGGCCTGGGTCGCGGCCGTCGTCGCGCTCACGACTGTGCGCATCTGGATCTGGCGCAGGTACCGCGCGCGTGACTTCACCGTCGACGGCTCGCGCGCATGGCTGCGCGCATCGGTGCGCGGCGCGTTGGTGTCGGGCGCGCTGTGGGGGCTCGCGTCGCTGTTCATGATCCCGCCCGGCGAGGTCGCCTACCAGCTGATCTTCCTGTGGGCGGTGTCGATGATGGCGGTGGCGGCGATGTTCAGCTTCAGCGCGCACGTGCCGACCTACATGGCCTATTTCCTGCCTTCCACGCTGCCGGCGCTCGCGGTGCTGCTCGCGCAGGGGACGCTGGAGCATACCGGCTTCGTTTTCGGCATGGTGGTGTACATCCTCATCGTCGCGCGCTTTGTCGCGACCTACAACCGCATGTTCATCGAGACGCAGAAGCTGCGCTTCGAGAACCTCGGCCTGATCGGCCAGCTCACCCGGCAGATCGGCGTGGCGAAGTCGGCCAACCTGGCGAAGTCGCGCTTCCTCGCCGCGGCGAGCCACGACCTGCGCCAGCCGATGCACGCGCTCAACCTGTACCTCGGCGGGCTCGGCGCGCTCGAGCTGTCGGCGCCGGCGCGCACCACGCTCGGCAACGCCGCGCAGTGCGCGCAGACCATGGACGACATGTTCCGCGCGCTGCTCGACATCTCGCGCCTCGACGCCGGCTCGGTGCAGCCCGAGCCGCGCGACTTCGCGCTGGCGGCGCTGCTCGAGCGCATCCGCGTCGAGTTCGAGCCGCAGGCGCGCGCCAAGGGGCTGCGCCTGAGCGTCGCGCCCTGCTCGGCCTGGGTGCGCGCCGACCCGGTGTTCGTCGAGCGCATCCTGCGCAACCTCACCGCCAACGCGGTGCGCCACGCCGAGCGCGGCCGCATCCTGCTCGGCTGCCGCCGCAAGGGCGCGCTGGTGCGCGTCGCCGTGCACGACACCGGGCCGGGCATCGCCGCCGAGCAGCAGCGCCTAGTGTTCGAGGAGTTCTACCAGATCGGCAATCCGGAGCGCGACCGGACCAAGGGGATGGGCCTCGGCCTCGCCATCGTCGACGGGCTGGCGAAGCTGATGCAGGCGCCGGTGCGGCTCGACTCGAGGCCGGGCCGCGGCTCGACCTTCGCCATCGATCTGCCGCTCGGCACGCGCGCCAGCTCGCCCGCGCCGGCGCCCCTGCCGCACGCCGACGGTGCGCGCCGCAGCTTCGCCGGCAGCCTGGTCGCAGTGATCGACGACGAGGAGATGATCCTGCGGGCGACGCGCCATCTGCTCGAGCAATGGGAGTGCGAGGTGGTCACCGCGCTCTCGGGCGCGAGCGCCGTCGAGCAGCTCAGCACCAGCCCGCGCGCGCCCGATGCCATCGTCTGCGACTACCGGCTGCGCGGCAACGAAAGCGGCCTCGACGTGATCGACGCGCTGCGCTCCGAGTTCAACCTCGAGATCCCGGCGCTGCTGATCACCGGCGATACCGCGCCCGAGCGCCTGCGCGAGATCCAGGCGAGCGGCCTCGACGTGCTGCACAAGCCGGTGGCGGACCGGGTGCTGCGCGAGGCGCTCGGCCGCCTGCTGAAGGTCGCGCCCGCCTAGACGCCGGGGGCGAGCCCGCGGCGGCGCGCCTCGAGCACCGCCTGCGTGCGGTTGGCGACGGCGAGCGCGCGGAAGATCGACGAGACGTGCATTTTCACCGTCACCTCGGCGAGGCCGAGGCGCAGGCCGATCTCCTTGTTGGGATGCCCCTGGCAGAGCAGCGCCAAGATCTCGATCTGGCGCGGCGTGAACTCGGACAGCGGCGCCTCGGCGACCGCCGACGCGCCGCCGGGCGTCACCCACGCCGGCTCGCGCAGCTCTCCCGCCAGCGCGCGGCGCAGGAGGTCGCTGACCACCTCGGTCGACGAGGCCTTGGAGACGAACGCCAGCGCGCCGGCGCGGAACGCCGCCATGGCGTCGCGGCGGTCCTCCGACGCCGAGATGGCGACCAGCGCGGCGTCCGGGCACTGGCGGCGGAAGGCGGTGATCGCCTCGACGCCGTTAATACCGGGCAGGCCGGGATCGAGCAGGATCAGGCGCAGGCCAGGGTTGGCGGCAGCGACGCGCAGGCCGTCCTCGGCCGAGGCGGCGACGCTCACCTCCCCGGCGCCGAAGATGCGGGCGAGGAGCTGGGCGAGCGCTTCGCGGTAGAGCGGATGGTCCTCGACGGCGAGCGCGGTCGCGGCCACGCCGCCCGCTAGGCCTGGTCGAGCTCGAAGGCGCGATGCAGCACGCGCACCGCGAGCTCGGTGTACTTCTCGTCGATCACCACCGTGATCTTGATCTCGGAGGTGGAGATCATCTGGATGTTGATGCCCTCCTCCGCCAGCGTGCGGAACATCTGCGCGGCGATGCCGGCGTGCGAGCGCATGCCCATGCCGACGATCGACACCTTGGCGATCCTCTCGTCGCCCGACACCTCGCGGCACTTGATGTGCGGCTGCACCTTGTCCTTCAGGATCTTCATCGCCTTGGCGTAGTCGCTGCGGCCGACGGTGAAGGTCATGTCGGTCATGCCGTCGTGGCCGACGTTCTGCACGATCACGTCGACGTCGATGTGCGCGTCGGCGATCGGACCGAGGATGGCGTAGGCGATGCCCGGCCGGTCGGGCACGTCTTTGACGGTGATCTTCGCCTCGTCGCGCTGGAACGCGACGCCGGATATGACTGCTTTCTCCATCGCCATGTGCGGGTCTTCCTCAAAAGTGATCAGCGTGCCGGACTTGGCCTCTTCCGCCACCGGCAGGTCGGGGTCGGTGAGGCTCGAGAGCACGCGCGTCGGCACCTTGTACTTGCCCGCGAACTCGACGGAGCGGATCTGCAGCACCTTCGAGCCGGCGCCGGCGAGCTCGATCATCTCCTCGAAGGTGACGGTGTGCAGGCGCCTCGCTTCCGGCACGAGGCGCGGATCGGTGGTGTAGACGCCGTCGACGTCGGTGTAGATGTCGCAGCGATCTGCCTTGAGCGCCGCCGCTACCGCAACCGCGCTCGTATCGCCACCACCCCGGCCGATGGTCGTGATGCGGTTGTCCGCCGCAAT
>DASXKY010000157.1:0-5967 GCA_036496555.1 Burkholderiales bacterium
TCTCGAGCGGCGTGACGGTGGTGCCGAAGTCGGCGCTACGGCGCACGAAGGAGTTGGCGCCGTCCGCCGCCACGACCAGATCATAGTCTTGCAATTCTTTTTCAGAAGACAGGGCTCTGGAAAATTCGGGAGTGATCCCGACGCTGGCGGCGCGCTGCTGCATCAGCCGGAGGAACTTGAGGCGGCCGATCGCCGAGAAGCCGATGCCGTCGATCACCACCGGCGTGCCGCGATGCACCACGGTCAGGTCGGTCCACGTTTCCATGTGCGGCGTGATGGCGTCGTAGGTCTGCGGATCGTCGCCGCGCAGGAATTCGAGCGCCTTGTCCGAGAACACCACGCCAAAGCCGAAGGTCGCGTCAGGCGGGTTCTGCTCGAGCACGCGCAGCTCGCAACGCGGATCCGCTTTCTTCAGGAGATACGAGAGATAGAGCCCGGCCGGGCCGGCGCCGACGACCAGAACGCGCATCTACCGGGCGAGCTCCGCCGTGAGCGGGTTGTAGGAGTACAGCCAGGCATTTCGCGCCGCGCCCTCGTCGCGTTTCGCGAAAGCGCGGCGCAGCTCCTGCTGGTCACGCATGTGGAACAGCGCGCGGTTGGCAGAGGAACCCTCGACGATCCGCGTGGTGCGCTCGACGCGATTGCGCTGATAGATCTGCAGGGCCTCGGGCACATCCGCCATGCCCAGGGCGCGCGTCAGCACTGCCGCGTCCTCGATCGCCATGGCGGCGCCCTGCGCGAGATAAGGCAGCGTGGCGTGGACCGAATCGCCGAGCAGCGTTGCGCGGCGCGTGCTCCAGCTCGAGATCGGCGGACGGTAGAAGAGCGACCAGCGGTAGCAGGCGCCGCGGTCGGCGAGATCGATGACGGTCTGGATGTCCGCATGCCAGCCGGCAAAATCCGCCTTCAGCTGGCCCCACGGAAACCGCGCGGTCCACGACTCCTCCGACACTTCCGCGGTTTCCACCAGGCCGACGAAATTGAGCAGCGCCCCCGCGCGCAGGAAATAGCACACGACGTGCGCCCCGGGGCCCATCCAGACCGACATGACCTGCTCCATGAAGCCGCGCGGCAGCTTCTGCGTCGGAATGGTGAGCCGCCACGCCGCGTCTCCCGTATAGACCGGGTGCGCCGCGCCCGCGATCTGCTCGCGCACCGCCGACTTCACGCCGTCGGCGCCGATGAGGAGGTCACCGTTCACCGTTTCACCGCTCGCCAGGCGCACCCGCACGCCGGAATCGCTTTCCTGGAAGCTCGCCACCCGCGAATTGAGCCGGATCAGTTGCTTCACTTTTTCCACCAGCAGCTGCTGGAAGTCGGCCCGATGCAATTGGTTATAGGGCGCCCTGTGCAAACGCAGGTGCTCGTCGGCGAGAGCGAACCGGCTCACCTCCTCGCCGCTATCGTGCAGGCGGAACACATACGCTTGCGGCCGGACCGATGCCGCCGAGATAGC
This sequence comes from Burkholderiales bacterium, assembly GCA_036496555.1. Taxonomy (GTDB): domain Bacteria; phylum Pseudomonadota; class Gammaproteobacteria; order Burkholderiales; family SG8-39; genus SCGC-AG-212-J23. Next base: position 1,457 of record DASXKY010000157.1, read on the forward strand.
CCCGGCAAGGCCGAGACTGTCCAGCACGTGCATCGCATTGGCGCTGATCTGGATGCCGGCGCCCACCTCGATGAGCTCCGGCGCCTGCTCGAAGATCTGGACATCGTGTCCTGCCTTGAGCAGGCAGGCTGCCGCCGTGAGGCCGCCAATACCAGCGCCGGCAATCAGGATCCTCTTCGGCATTACCCCCAGATTTTACGTGCCGCGTCGACGCAGAGCTTCAGTTTCGCGCGCTCGTCGGCTTCGGTCACCGGGTTGCCGCCCAGCGTGCTGGCGAAGCCGCACTGCGGGCTGATGGCGAGGTTCGCAGGGTCGATGTACTTTGATGCATCTTCGGTGCGCCGCTGCAGCGTTTCCATCTGCTCGAGCTGCGGCGTCTTCGAGCTGACCAGGCCCAGCACCACCCCCTTGCCTTTCGGCACGAAGCGCAGCGGCGCGAAGCCGCCGGCACGCGGCGTGTCGAACTCGAGCAGGAAGTGGTCAACGTCGGTGCGGCCGAAGAATTTCTCCGCGACCGAGTCGTAGCCGCCCTCCGACAGATACATGCCCTTGTAGTTGCCGCGGCAGACGTGAACGCCTATCGCGACGCCCTTCGGCCGCCCGCGGACCGCCTCGTTGATGGCGCCGATGTAGAGGTCGACCAGCTGGTCCGGGTCGCCGCCGCCCGCTTTCACTTTCGCGCGTGCCGCCGGGTCGCACAGGATCGCCACCGCAACTTCATCGAGCTGAACGTACTGGCAGCCCGCCGCAGCGAGGTCGGCGATTTCCGCCCGATACACCATCCCCAGATCCTTGAAGAACGCCTCGGCGCTGTCGTAGGCGCTGCCCCAGTCGGTGAAACGGTAGAAATGCATCGTCGAGGGCGCCGGCATGGTGATTTTGCCGTTGCCGAAGCCGAGCTCGTCGAGGGTGAGGGGCTCGGCGCGCGACACCTTCCCGCTCACGTAAGGCGCGGTGAACTTCGACTCGTGGCCTTCGGCATCGTGGAACGTGAATACGGCGTCCCTCACCTCCAGCCCCTTGGTGAGGCGGACGAACTTCTCCCAATACGAAATGCGCCTGAACTCGCCGTCGGTGATCACCTCGAGGCCGCAGTCCTTCTGCAGCCGCACTACCTCGCCGATCGCCGAATCCTGGATTTTCCGAAATTCCTTTTCGGATATCTTTCTCTCGGAAGAGGCGCGGAACGCCTCTCTGAGGGCCTTCGGTCGCAGGAGGCTGCCGATGTGGTCGGCGCGGGCGGGCAGGGTCACGCGCGGTAACTTATCGCAACTAGGCGGCGAAGAGCGCCACGATCTGCTCGCGCAGCCAGCGGTTGCCGGCGTCGGCCTCGAAGCGCTCGTGCCAGTGCACCGCCACGTCGGCGGGCGGAATCGCCACCGGCGAGGGCAGCGACTTGAAGCGCCCGCGCTTCTCGTAGACGCGCGCCACGCGCGCCGGCAGCGTGAGGATCAGGTCGGTGCGCTCGAGCACCATCGGCACGACGGTGAAGTGCGGCACGCGCAGCGCGATGCGGCGCGCCAGCCCGGCGCGCTCGAACGCCTCCTCGATGACGTGGTGGCCGCCGCGGTAGGTAACCAGCACGTGCGAGGCGTCGAGGAAGGTCTTCTTGGTGAGCGAGCGGATCGGGTGGTCGGCCCGCATCAGGCACACGTAGGGGTCGCGGAACAGCGGCGTGCGGCCGACCGGCGCCACCAGTCCCGGCAGGAAGCCGACCGCCAGGTCGAGCGCGCCGGCGGCGAGCGCGGCGCCGATGTTCTCGACGTCGAGCGCGGCGGCCTCCAGCCGCACGCCGGGCGCGGCGCGCTGCACCCGCTCGATGAGCGGCGGCAGGAACTCGATCTGGCCGAGGTCCGACATGTAGAAGCGGAAAGCGCGCGTGGAGGTCGCCGGGTCGAAGCCCGGGCCGTGCGCGAGCGCCGACTCCAGGAGCGCCAGCGCCTGCCTCACCGGCTCGGCGAGCTGGCGCGCGAACGGCGTCGCATCCATGCCGCCGGGCGTGCGCACGAAGAGCGCGTCGCCAAAGACCGCGCGCAGGCGGGCCAGGGCGTTGGATACCGCCGGCTGCGTCAGCCCCAGGCGCGCCGCGGCCGGCGTGACACCTCGCTCGTTCAGCACCGCGTCGAACACGCGCAGCAGGTTCAGGTCGACGTCCTGCACATTCATGGCAATGATTCATATCATGAGCGCCATTGATTTGACAAATGAGAAGCGCGGCGCCTACGCTCGCGGTTCCTTAGAGGAGGAATTCGATGATGCGGATCCTGTTTCTGGCTCTTGCCTTGCCCGGTCTGGCTCACGCGCAAGAGGTGACGCTGCGGCTGGTCAGCGCTTTCCCCGAGAACCAGTTCTACGTCAAGCGCACCGTCGACTGGATCGGCGAGTTCAACAAGGAAGGCAAGGGCATCGCGCAGATCAACTTCATCGGCGGGCCGAAGGCCATCCCCACTTTTGAAGTCGGCAAAGCGGTGCAGAGCGGCGTGGTCGACATCGGCTTCAGCACCGGCGCCTTCTACACCAACGTGATGCCGGAAGCCGACATCCTCAAGCTCTCCGAGACCAGCGCCGCGGAGCAGCGCAAGAACGGCGGCTACGAGTTGATCAACAAGATCTGGGCCGAGAAGGGCAACATGCGCTACCTCGCCAAGACGGTCGAGTTCACGCCCTTCCACCTCTACCTCAACAAGAAGATCGACAAGCCCGACCTCACCGGCCTGAAGATCCGCATCACGCCGGTGTATCGCGAATTCTTCCAGTCGATGAACGCGCAAGTGATGACCACCGCACCCGGCGAGGTCTATACGGCGCTCGAGCGCGGCGTGATCGACGGCTACGGCTGGCCGATCCACGCCCTGTTCGACCTCAACTGGCAGGAAAAGACCAAGTACCGCGTCGACCCCGGCTTCTACAACGCCGAAGTGGGGCTGATCATGAACCTCGACAAGTACAAGGGCCTGCCGGCGAAGGCGCGCGAGTACCTCGACCGCAAGGCGCTCGCCTACGAGCAGCAGAACGACTTCTGGAAAACCTATAACCAGCAAGAAGCGAAGCGCCAGGCGCAGGCCGGCATCGAGGTGATCAGCTTCGACGCGTCGACGAGCAAGGCTTACGTCGAGAAGTCGAAGGAGATCGGCTGGGCGAACGCCATCAAGGCGAGCCCGCAGTACGGCGAAGCCCTGAAGAAGGTGTTGGCCAAATAACAAGGATGGCCTAGAAGACGCCATGGACCGCCTTGAAGCCGCTTACGGGAAGCTGCTCGAGGCGCTGGCGCTCGTCGCCTGCGCTCTGATCTTCGCCATGACGCTGATGATCTGCGCCGACGTGCTGCTGCGTAACGTGCGCATCGTCCCCGGCCTCGCCGGGCTCGAGTGGTCGAACGAGATCTCCGAGGCGATGCTCTACCTCATCACCATGCTCACCGCGCCGTGGCTGCTGCGCCGGGGACAGCACATCCGCGTGGACATCGTGCTGCGCGCGGTGCCGAAGAAGGTGGGCTGGATCATGGAATGGGCGGTCGACCTGCTCGGCCTCGCCTGCTGCGCGCTCATCGCGTTCTACAGCGCGCGTGCCGCGCTCGCGAGCTACCAGGCGGGCTCGATCTCGATCAAGACGCTGGTCACGCCGGAGTGGTGGCTGCTCAGCGCCCTGCCGCTCGCCTTCCTCGCGCTCACGCTCGAGATGCTGTTCCGCATGCGCCGCCTCGCGCTCGCCGAGCGCGCGCCGCGCGACGACGCGGTGAGCACCGGCTAGGCCATGTCATGGGACGCGGCGGCATGGCTGATGCTCGGCGGCTCGACCGCGTTGCTGTTCCTCGGCCTGCCGGTGGCGTTCTCGTTCCTGGTGATCAACCTGCTCGGCGCCTGGCTGTTCCTCGGCGGCGAAGCGGGCCTGGTGCAACTCGCGCGGAACAGCGTCGGCTCGGTGGCGAGCTTCTCGCTCACGCCGATCCCTCTCTTCATCCTGATGGGCGAGGTGCTGTTCCACACCGGTCTCGCGGTGAAGGTGATCGACGGCGTCGAGCGGCTGATCCGCGAGGTGCCCGGCCGGCTGGCGGTGGTCGCGGTGGTGGCCGGCACGGTGTTCTCGGCGATCTCGGGCTCCACCATCGCCACCACGGCGATGCTCGGCAGCCTGATGCTGCCGGTGATGCTCCAGCGCGGCTATCACCCGACCATGGCGACGGGGCCGCTGATGGCGATCGGCGCGGTCGACATGCTGATTCCGCCGTCGGCGCTGACGGTGCTCCTCGGCAGCCTGTCGGGCATCTCGATCTCGAAGCTGCTGATCGGCGGCGTGGTGCCCGGGCTGCTGCTCAGCGTCGCCTTCGTCGTGTACATCGTGGCGCGCGTCAAGCTCAATCCTTCGCTCGCACCTGCGGCGAGCTTCCAGCACTTCCGCGGCTGGGAGCGCGTGCGCCCGTTCTTCCAATACGTGGTGCCGCTGGTCTCGATCTTCGCGGTGGTAGTAGCCTCGATGTCGGCCGGCTGGGCGACGCCCACCGAGTCGGCGGC
>DASXKY010000158.1:0-13536 GCA_036496555.1 Burkholderiales bacterium
AATTGCCCAGCGACTTGGACATCTTCTCTTCGTCGACGCGTACAAAGCCGTTGTGCATCCAGTACTTCACGAACTGCACGCCGTTTGCACCCTCGGACTGCGCGATCTCGTTCTCGTGGTGGGGAAACTGCAGGTCCTGCCCACCGCCATGGATGTCGAAGCTCTCTCCAAGCAGAGCGGCGCTCATGGCGGAGCACTCGATGTGCCAGCCCGGCCGTCCCCCGCCCCAGCGTGAAGGCCAGCTCGGCTCCTCCGGCTTCGAGCGCTTCCACAGCACGAAATCGAGCGGATCCTCCTTCGTATCGTCGACCTCCACGCGCTCGCCCGCGCGCAGCTCGTCGAGAGACTTGCCCGAAAGCTTGCCGTAGCCGGGGAAGCGCCGCACCGCGTAGTTCATGTCGCCGGAGCCCGACTGGTAGGCGAGCTCCTTGCGCTCGAGCTTGCCGATGAGATCCAGCATCTGCGGCACATATTGGGTGGCGCGCGGCTCGTGGTCGGGCTTCTCCACGCCGAGAGACGCGGCGTCCTCATCCATATAGCGGATGAAGCGCTCGGTCAGCGTACCGACCGTCTCGCCGTTCTCGCGAGCACGGCGGATGATCTTGTCATCGATGTCGGTGATGTTGCGAACGTAAGTCACGCGGTAGCCGCTCGCGCGGAGCCAGCGGCGCACGACGTCGAAGACGACAAGGACGCGGGCATGACCGAGGTGGCAGTAGTCGTACACGGTCATGCCACAGACGTACATCCGCACCTCGCCCGCGCGCAGCGGCGCAAACACCTGCTTGGTCCGACCGAGGCTGTTGTAGATCTTCAGAACGGTTGTCGCGCCGCGACGCTTAGTCTAGAATGCGAAATCTTACGTAGTCCCTTGAAAATATAACACAATGCAGATTCTTGCTGCCTCCTCGGCATCGCTCCGGCGGGGGCTGATTGCGCTGTGCGCCAGCACGCTGCTCGTATCCGCGGCGCGCGCCGACGATCTGCAGGACGCTAGCCGCATGCTGAAAGCGGGCCAGCATCAGCAGGCCCTCGAGAAGGTGAACCAGGTGCTCGCCGTAAAGCCGCGCGATCCGCAGGCGCGCTTTCTCAAGGGTCTCATCTACACCGACCAGGGCAACAGCAAAGAAGCGATCGAGATCTTCACCAAGCTTACGCAGGATTATCCCGAGCTACCCGAGCCCTACAACAATCTCGCCGTGATCTATGCGGCGCAAGGGCAGTACGACAAGGCCCGCGTCGCGCTCGAGCAGTCGATCCGCACGCATCCGAGCTATGCGACGGCGTACGAGAACCTCGGCGATGTGTACGCGAAGCTCGCGAGCCAGGCGTACGACAAGGCGCTGCAGATCGACTCCAACAACAAGGGCGCCCAGAACAAGCTCTCGCTCGTGCGCGAGCTGGTCGGCGGCGCCGCGCCAACGCAGCTCGCCGCCGCCAAGCCGCCGGCGGAAAAGGCGGCCGCCGCGGAGAGCGCGAAGCCGGCGCCGGAGAAATCCGCCGCAGCCGCAAAGCCGGCTGCGGTGGCGAAACCCGCCACGGCGGCGAAGCCCGCGACCGACGCGGGCGCCGAAGTCGTGGCGTCGGTCAAGGACTGGGCGCAGGCTTGGTCCAAGAAAGACGCCGACGCCTATCTCGCGCATTACGCCAAGGACTTCAAGACGCCGGGCGGCCAGCCTCGCGCCGAATGGGACAAGAGCCGCCGCAGCCGCATCGCGGCGCCGAAGTCGATCTCGGTCGAAGTCGCCTCGCCCAAAGTGACCATGCAGGGCGCCGACCAGGCCCGCGTCACGTTCCGGCAGACTTACCGCTCCGATGTGTTGAAATCCAACAGCTCGAAGACGCTGGTGATGACGAGGGCCGACGGCCGCTGGCTGATCCAGGAGGAAAAGGGCAACTGATGCGGCCCGTGCTCTACCTCCTCCTGCTCGCCTTTTTCTCTCTCGCGAGCGCTGCAGCGCCGACCCCCGAGGACCGCCTGTCGTCGATCTTCGACGCCATCGAGGCCAATCGTCTCGACGACGCCCTGCAGCGCGCCGACGCGCTGATCCACGACTATCCGAACTTCCGCCTCGCGCACCTCGTGCGCGGCGACCTGCTGCTCGCCCGCTCGCGCCCGCTGCTCACCTTCGGCAACGTGGTGAAGACCGTGCCGCAGGAAAAGATCGACGGCATGCGCGACGAGGCGCTGGCCAGGCTGCGCGCGCACCGGCAGCGGCCGGCGGAGGATCTGCAACCGCGCCTCGTCCTGCAGCTGGATTCGGGCCAGAAGCATCTCCTGCTCGTCGACTCGCGCCGCTCGCGCCTTTACGTCTTCGCCAACGACAACGGCCGCCCGCGGCTGGTGGCCGACTACTACGTGACGCTCGGCAAGAACGGCGTCGAGAAGACGCGCGAGGGCGATCAGAAGACACCGGTCGGCGTCTACTACGTCACCTCCAACCTGCCGCGCAGCAAGCTGACCGATTTCTACGGCGCCGGCGCGTATCCGATCAGCTACCCGAACGAATGGGATCGCCGCCTCGGCCGCAACGGCAAGGGCATCTGGCTGCACGGCGTGCCTTCCGATCTCTACAGCCGGCCGCCGCACGCGAGCGACGGCTGCATAGTGCTCGCAAACCCCGACCTCATTTCCGTCGGGCAGATGGTCCAGGTCGGGCTGACTCCGGTCATCATCGTCGACGAGGTCGAGTGGAGCGATGGAGCCACCGTCGAAGCCGACCGCGCCGCGCTCGCCGGCGCCATGGAGAGCTGGCGGCTCGACTGGGAGAGCCGCGACACCGAGCGCTACCTCAAGCACTACTCGCCGCGCTTCGCCGCGCCGCACCAGGACCTCGCCGCCTGGAGCGCGCACAAGCGCAACGTCAACGGCTCCAAGCGATGGATCAAGGTCGGCTTGTCGCACGTATCGATGATCCGCTACCCGCGCGAGCGCGATTTCGTCGTCGTCACCTTTGACCAGGACTACCGCTCCGACACCTTGTCGAACGCCGTGCGCAAGCGCCAGTACTGGATCAAGGAGGACGGGCAGTGGAAGATTCTCTACGAGGGGGCCGGTTGAAACTCACAAGCCTGTTCATCCTATCCACCGCGGTGGTCCCGGCCGGGGCGCTCGCCGCCGATCCGCAGGTCGACTTCAAGACCAGCGCCGGCACCATCCGTGTCGAGCTCTATCCGGCGAAGGCGCCGAAGACCGTCGAGAACTTCCTGCAGTACGTGCGCGACGGGCATTACAACGGCACGATCTTCCACCGCGTGATCCCCGGCTTCATGATCCAGGGCGGCGGCATGAAGGCGGACATGAGCCAAAAGCCGACCCGCGCTGCGGTGCCGATCGAATCGAAAAACGGGCTGACGAACGACGTCGGCTGGCTGGCGATGGCCCGCACCAGCGATCCCAACTCGGCCACTGCGCAGTTCTTCATCAACATCAACGACAACAAGTTCCTCAACTACCCCGGACAGGACGGCTACGGCTACACCGTGTTCGGCAAAGTCGTCGACGGCATGGACGTCGTCAACAAGATCGCCGGCGTGCAGACGGCCACGCGCGGCGGACACCAGAACGTGCCGCAAACGCCGCTGGTCATCGAACAGGCGACCGTGGTCGGCGCGAAGTAGGTGGGTGCCGGCGTGCCGGCATTGTTCATCTCGGATCTGCACCTCAGCGAAGACCGGCCGGCCGCGAACGAGCGCTTCATCGGCTTTCTCGAGAACCCGGCTCGCGCCGCCGACGCGCTCTACATCCTCGGCGATTTTTTCGAGTACTGGGTCGGCGACGACGACTTGGCCCATCCGTTCAACGCCGTGATCGCCGGCCTGTTGCGCGACCTTTCGCGCAGCGGCGTGGCGCTCTACTTCATGCACGGCAACCGCGACTTCTTGGCCGGCGAGGGCTTTTGCGCGGCGACCGGCGCGAAGCTGCTCGAAGACCCGACGCTGGTCGATCTCGGCGGCGAGCGGACGCTGCTCATGCACGGCGACACGCTATGCACCGACGACCTCGACTACCAGGCCTGGCGCCGCACCGCGCGCTCGGCCGCCTGGCAGCAGGCTTTTCTCGCCAAGCCGCTCGCCGAGCGCCGGCACGCCGTGCTCGGCATGCGGGAGAAGAGCAAGGCGGTGGTCCAGGCGAAGCCCGAGGAGATCATGGACGTCAACGAGGCCGCCGTGCGGCAGGTCCTCGCGCAGCACGGCGCCACGCGGCTGATCCACGGCCACACGCACCGGCCCGGCCGTCACCGCGTCTCCGTCGGCGACAGTCAAGGCGAGCGCTGGGTGCTGCCCGACTGGTACGGCCGCGGCGGCTATCTCAGGCTCGGGCGCGGCAAGCCCGAGCTCGTCCGCTTCTAGCTCGTCGCCGGCGGCGACAACGGCAGGCGCAGCGTGAAGACGCTGCCCTCGCCCGACTTGCTGGCGAGGCGGATTTCGCCGGCCAGCAGCCGCGTCAGCTCCCGGCTGATCGACAGGCCGAGGCCGGTGCCGCCGTAGTGGCGGCTGGTGCTGCCGTCGGCCTGCTGGAAAGCCTCGAAGATGATCTGCTGCTTATCGGCGGGGATGCCGATGCCGCTATCGGCCACCTCGAATGCCACCCAGCCAGGCGCGTCCTGCCGCACGCGCAGCGCGACCGACCCCGCGGCGGTGAACTTGAAGGCGTTGGCGAGCAGGTTCTTGAGGACCTGCTTCACACGGCCGGCGTCGGTGCGGATCGTCGCCGGCAGCTGCGGGTCGATGTCGATGGCGAACTGGAGTCCTTTGTCCTGCGCGACCTGGCGGAAAGTGCGCTCGAGCTCCGTCGCAATCTGTTCGAGGCGCGCCGGCGCGATGTCGAGCCGCGCGATCACGCCCGACTCGATCTTCGCCAGGTCGAGCAGATCGTTGATGAGCGCGAGCAGGTCCATGCCCGAGGCGTAGATGGTCTGCGCGAACTGGATCTGCTTAGGATTGAGGTTACCGGACTGATTGTCGGCGAGCAGCCGGGCGAGGATCAGCAGGCTGTTCAGCGGCGTGCGCAGCTCGTGCGACATGTTGGCGAGGAACTGCGACTTCGCCTCGCTCGCTTTTTCCGCCGCCACCTTGGCGCGAATCAGCTCGGCCTCCACCCGCGCGCGCTCGGTCAGGTCGCGCGTGATCTTGGCGAAGCCAAACAGCTCGCCACGGTCATCGCGCACCGCCGTGACCACCACGTTGGCGCGGAAGGTCGTGCCGTCCCTGCGGCGGCGCCAGCCCTCGTCCTCGAAGCGGCCGTGCGCCGTCGCAACTTCGAGCTCGCGCGCTGGCTTGCCGAGCGCGATGTCCTCGGGGAGGTAGAAGCGCTCGAGATGCGCACCAAGAATCTCCTCCGCCTGGTAGCCGTGGATGCGCTCCGCCCCGGCGTTCCAGCTCGCCACGCGGCCCTGCGCGTCGAGCATGAAGATGGCGTAATCGACGACGCTCTCCACCATCAGCCGGAAGCGCTGCTCGATCCCCTCCGCGCGACGGCGCGCGGCGAGCGTGGCGCGCTCGAGCTGGCTGAGGACCGCGCGCATGACGAGGCCGGTGAACACCATCGTGCTCGTGAACAGCAGGAGCAGCAGCAGCGACTCGTTGGGCGTGGCCGCGGCGAACGGCCCTACTTGCCGGCGCACCGAATACCAGAGCGCCATGGCGCACATCACCGCGATCGCCGTGGAGACCTCGCGCTGCCCGAATGCGAATGCCACCCACACGATGATCGGTACCAGCAGGAACGTGCGCCCGATGTCGCCGGTGAAAACCAAGTCGCTCGCGGCGACCAGGAGCACCGCCAGCGCTGCCGCCTCGATGACCTTGCGCGGGCTCCACGCCACCGTGCCCGGCGCGCTCCAGCTCAGCACCAGCGGCGTCGCGAGCAGAATTCCCGAGGTGTCTCCCTGCCACCAGGTCCACCAGTTCTGGAACAGCGTTTCCGACGCCAGCTGGTGGGTCGCCGCCAGCGCCGCTATGGCGAAGCTCGGCGCGACCGTCGAGCACAGCGCCGCGACGGCGACGAACTTGACCACCTGCTCGGCCGTCTCGAAGCGATACGGCACGCCCATCAGCCGGCGAACCAGCGCCGCGGCAGCCAGCGCCTGCAGGGTGCTGCCCGTGGCGACGAGCAGCGCGATCGGCCACGACGCTTCCACGGCGAGGTTCGCGGCGAAGGAACCGGCCCAGACGCCAAGCCAGCCGCGCCAGCCGAGCATCAGCAGGCCGGCGAGCGCGATTCCGGAGGCCGGCCAGATGGCGGCGGCATAGCCGGGCGGGATGGCGACGAGAAGCGAGAGCTTCGCGGCCAGCCAGTACGCGACGGCGAGCGCGCCGATCTTGGCCGCGTACAGCCAAGAGCGCGGCATGAACCTATCCTACTTCAGGCCCCGCGACAGGTCTGCCTGCAGGTCTTCCACCGCCTCGAGACCGACCGATACCCGCACCAGCCCCTCGGTGATACCGGCCGCCGCCCGGGCTTGGGGCGAGATGCGGCCATGGGTGGTGGTGGCCGGGTGCGTGATGGTGCTCTTGACGTCGCCGAGGTTGCCGGTGATGGAGATGAGCTCGGTCGAGTCGATCACGCGCCAGGCCGCCTCGCGGCCGCCCTTCACCTCGAACGACAGTACCGCGCCGCCGCCGCGCTGCTGGCGCTTGGCCAGCGCGTGCTGCGGATGCGACTCGAGGAACGGATAGTTCACCCGCTGCACGCTCGGCTGCCGCTCGAGCCAGCTCGCCAGTTCGAGAGCGGCGGCCGACTGCGCGCGTACGCGCAGGTCCAGCGTCTCGAGGCCTTTCAGGATCACCCAGGCGTTGAAGGCGGAAAGCGTCGGCCCGGCGGTGCGCAGGAACGGGAACACCTGCTCGCTCACCACCTTCGCCGCGCCGAGCACCGCGCCGCCGAGCACCCGCCCCTGCCCGTCGAGGTGCTTGGTCGCGGAATGAATCACGAGATCCGCGCCGAGCTCGAGCGGCCGCTGCAGGATCGGCGTGCAGAACACGTTGTCGACCGCCAGCAGCGCGCCCTTGCGCTTCGCCAGCGCCGCGAGCGCCGGGATGTCCGATACTTCGGTCAGCGGATTGGACGGCGTCTCGAGGAAGAACAGCTTGGTGGCCGGCCTGCAGGCCTTTTCCCATTCCTCGATTCGCGTCGGCGACACGAAGCTCGTCTCCACGCCGAAGCGCGCAAAGTAGTTCGTGAAGAGCTGCACCGTCGCGCCGAACACGGCAGCCGAGCACACCACGTGGTCTCCGGCCCTCAGCAGCGACATGGCGGTGGCGAGGATAGCCGCCATGCCAGAGGAAGTGGCCACGCAGGCCTCGGCGCCCTCCAGCGCGGCGAGGCGGTCCTGCAGCATGCTCACCGTCGGATTGCTGAAGCGCGAATAGACCGTGCCAGTGTCGCTGCCGCTGAAGCGGGCAGCGGCCTGCGCCGCGTCGTCGAAGACGAAGCTCGAGGTGAGGTAGAGCGCCTCGGCGTGCTCGCCGAACTGGCTGCGCACCTGTCCGGCGCGCACGCCCAGTGTTGCCAAATGCAGCTTCTTGTCCATAAAAAAACCCGGCCTCTCGTGTAAGCGGACCGGGTTCTCTTGGAGAACTACGCGGCACGCTTTAGCAGGATTTGTAACGCGCCCGCAAGCTGTGGCTCAAATCGGCGCGACCAGCCAAAAGTATATCAGGCCGCCAAATTCAAATCGAGTTGCGCGATTTCGGCGTCCTCTTCGGAGTCGCGGGCGGCATGGCGGTTCGTTTCGATCGCCCGCAGGTAGTCGTTCGTGACATCGCCCGTAATGTAGTGCCCGTCGAAGCACGAGGTCTCGAAGCTCGTCAGCTTCGGGTTGGCCTGGCGCACCGCGTCCTTCAGGGCCTCGAGGTCCTGGTAGATGAGCGCGTCGGCGCCCAGCTCCCTGCCGACCTCGTCCTCGCTGCGGTGGGCGGCGATCAGCTCGGCGCGCGTCGGCATGTCGATGCCGTAGACGTTGGGGAAACGCACCGGCGGTGCGGCCGAGGCGAAGAACACCCTGCGCGCGCCTGACTCGCGCGCCATCTGCACGATCTCGCGGCTGGTCGTGCCGCGCACGATGGAGTCGTCCACCAGCAGGACGTTCTTGCCGCTGAACTCGAGCGCCATCGGGTTGAGCTTCTGCCTCACCGAGCGCCGGCGCACCGCCTGGCCTGGCATGATGAAGGTGCGGCCGATGTAGCGGTTCTTCACGAACCCTTCGCGGTAGGGCACGCCGAGGCCGGCGGCGAGCTGCATCGCGGAGGGCCGGCTCGAGTCCGGGATCGGGATGACGACGTCGACCTCGAGCTGCCGGTACTGGCGGCGGATCTTCTCGGCCAGCTTCTCGCCCATGTGCAGCCGAGTCTCGTAGACCGATGCGCCGTCGATCAGCGAATCGGGCCGCGCCAGGTACACGTACTCGAAGATGCACGGGTTCAGGCTCGGATGCGGGGCGCATTGCCGCGCCTCGAGCCGGCCGTCCTCGTCGATGAATACCGCTTCACCGGGCGCGACATCGCGCAGCACGCGGAAGCCGAGCGCGTCGACCGCGACCGACTCCGAGGCGACCATGTACTCGGTGCCGGCTTGCGTCTCGTTGTAGCCGATGACCAGCGGCCGGATGCCGAACGGGTCGCGGAAAGCGAGCACGCCGTAGCCGGCGATCATCGCCACCACGGCGTAGGCGCCGCGCACACGGCGATGCACGCTCGCCACGGCGGCGAAGATGGCGGAGGGGTCGAGGCGCAGCTTGACCGATGCCTGCTCGAGCTCGTGCGCGAGGACGTTGACCAGCACCTCGGAGTCGGAGCCGGTGTTGACGTGCCGGCGATCGGTACGGAACATCTCCTCTTTCAGCTGCTCGGAGTTGGTGAGGTTGCCGTTGTGGCCGAGGACGATGCCAAAGGGGGAATTGACGTAGAAGGGCTGCGCCTCAGCGACCTTGAAGGCCGAGCCCGCGGTGGGGTAGCGGCAGTGCGCAATGCCGAGATTGCCCGGCAGGGAACGCATGTCGCGGGTGCGGAACACGTCGCGCACCATTCCGCCGCCCTTGTGCATGTGGAAGGAGTTGCGCTCGCTGGTGACGATCCCGGCGGCGTCCTGGCCCCGGTGCTGGAGCAGCAGCAGCCCGTCGTAGAGCAGCTGATTGACCGGCGAGTGCGCCACGATGCCGAGAATCCCGCACATGGAACTAAGACTCCGCGGTGCCGTTAAAGGTCAATGATAGCGCAAGCGACCAGCAAGCGCGGACGGCAGCCAGGGCTTGAGCTGCACGACTGTATTGGCGAGCGGCGGGCCGAAGAACGAGTCCTTGAAAGCAGGATGAGAAGGGAAGCGCGTCAGGCCTGCGAGGAGCGTAAAGACCACGCCGATCATCAGGCCGCGCAGAAGGCCGAACAGCGCGCCGAGCGTGCGATCGGTCGAGCCCAGGCCGACCGTCTTGATGAATTTCCGCAGCAGCATGCCGAACAGGCTCGCCACCAGCAGCACGCCGAAGAAGACGGCCAGCCAGGCAAGCAGGACGCGCAGCTCCGCTTGCATCGCAGTAGGGAACCACTCGCTCAGCGGCGCAGCGAACAGGTTGGCGGCGAGGAACGCAAGCACCCAGCCGCCCAGGGAGAGCACCTCGTGCACCAAGCCCCGCCACACGCCCCAGGCGACCGAGATCGCTAGCACGGCGAGAAAGCCGAAGTCGAACCAGGTCATCAGGACTTGGTGCTCACGCTTCCCGGCTCGAGGCCGAGCGCCTTCAGGCGCTCGCGCGCCTTCTCGGCGGCCTCCTTGCTGGGAAACGGCCCGGCGCGCACGCGTGTCAGGTTGTCCTTGAGCGGCTCGGTGTAGTACGGCACTTTCGCGGCGGCGAGCTTGGCGATGACGCCGTCCGGGTTGGCGAAGGCGCCGACCTGCACTACGTATTCCGCACCGGCGAGCGCGGCCTCCGCGCGGGCGCGCTCCGCCGCTGTGGTCTTGCCCGGGGCCGGCTTTGCAGGCGCCGGCTTCTGCGCGGCCGGCTTCGGCGGCGCCGAGGCGACAACCGGCGCCTCCTCCGCCTTTTTCTCAGGCACCGCCGCGGGAGCCTCGCTCTTCTTCTCCGGCGCCTTCGGCACCGGCTTCGGCTTGAACGGCGTCTCGTTCTCGCCGGGAATGCGCACGCTCACCGACGGCGCGCCGCGCTTCGGCTCCGGATCGAACACCATCGGCAGGATGATCACCGCGCCGAGCACCAACGCAACAGCGCCGACCAGCCTGCGGCGGCCGCGGCGCTTCAGCGTTTCGATGTCTTGTTGTCGCTCAGCCATGCCCTCACTTCGCCGACGGTGAAAAACGAACCGAACACGACGATCTTATCATTCTCGCCCGCGCGCTCCCGCGCCGCGGCGAAGGCCTGCGCCGGCGAATCGTGCAGCCGGACCGAGGAATTTTCCACACGCAGCGCGGCGAGCTGCGCAGCCAGATCCGCCGCCGAAGCGGCGCGCGGCCCGTGCAGCGAAGCGAGATGCCAGTGCGTGATCCTTGGCACGAGCGCGCGCAGGACGCCGCCGACGTCCTTGTCGCGCAGCATGCCGCAGACAGCGAATGTGTCCGGCGCAAAGCCCGCGTCGGCGAGGTTGCGCTCGAGGGTCTGCGCGGCTTCGACGTTGTGCGCGACGTCGAGGATGATCTGGGGCCGGCCCGCCAGCACCTCGAAGCGGGCCGGCAACGTCACCTCCGCCAGCCCGCGGCGCACGTCCTGCATCGCGACCGGCAGCCGCTCGCGCAGCGTGTCGAGCGCGCACAGCGCCGCCGCCGCGTTGCGCAGCTGCAGGACGCCGCGCAGCGCCGGATGGGCGAGCCCGCCGCGCTTTCCAGCTGGCCCCCAGTAGCCCCACTGGCCAGCCTGCGTTTCATAGCCGAAGTCTTTTCCGATGAAAAGTTTTTCACCCGCAGCGTTCCGCACGGACCGTGGCGGATCCGGATCGGCGATCACTGCCGGACGCCCGTCGCGGAAGATGCCAGCCTTTTCGCGGCCGATCTGCTCGCGCGTGTCGCCCAGGTAGTCGACATGGTCGATCGCCACGCTGGTCAGCACGGCGCAGTCGGCGTCGAGCACGTTGACCGCGTCGAGCCGGCCGCCCAGACCCACCTCGAGGATGGCTGCCTCGATCGTCCTTTGCTTGAAAATCCAGAACGCAGCCAGCGTGCCGAATTCGAAATAGGTCAACGGCACCGCGCCCCGCGCCTTTTCCACCGCTTCGAATCCCGCGCAAAGGAGGGCATCATCGACCTCGACGCCGGCGAGGCGCACGCGCTCGTTGTAGCGCACGAGGTGCGGCGACATATAGAGACCCGTGCGGTAGCCCGCGGCGCGCAGGATCGCCTCGAGCATCGCGCAGGTCGAGCCCTTGCCGTTGGTGCCGCCGACGGTGATGACCGGGCAGGCGAGCCCGGCGTCCAGCCTGCCCAGGGCCTCGGCGACCCGATCAAGGCCGAGCGCGATCGGGCTCGGATGCTGCTTCTCGATGTACTCGAGCCATTCGGAAAGCGTGCGCGGCACCGCCCGGATTTTACGATTTCAGGCGGTAACCGGTCCGGAAGATCCACGCCACCACGGCGAGGCAGATCAGCAGGAACCCGAGCGTCACCGCCAAGCTGGCGGCGACGTGGACGTCCGCACTGCCGTAGAAGCTCCAGCGGAACCCGCTGATCAGATAGACCACCGGATTGAACAGGCTGAAAGTGCGCCAGGCGGGAGGCAGCATGTCGATCGAGTAAAACGCGCCGCCGAGGAACGTAAGCGGCGTGATGATCAGCATCGGGATGAACTGCAGCTGCTCGAAGCCGTTCGCCCAGATGCCCAGCACGAAACCGAACAGGCAGAAGGTGGTGGCGGTCAGCATCAGGAAGGCGACCATCCAGAACGGGTGGCTGATGGTGATCGGCACGAAGAGGTTGGCGGTGGCGAGGATCACCAGGCCGAGAATCATCGACTTGCTTGCCGCCGCGCCGACGTAGGCGAGCACCAGCTCGAAGGCCGACACCGGCGCCGACAGTACCTCGTAGATGGTGCCGGTGAACTTCGGCAGATAGATGCCGAACGAGGCGTTGGACAGGCTCTCGGTGAACAGCGAGAGCATGATCAGCCCTGGCACGATGAAGGCGCCGTAGGGCACGCCGTCGAGCTGGCCCATGCGAGTGCCGATGGCGGCGCCGAACACCACGAAGTACAGCGAGGTGGTGATCACCGGCGTCGCCAGGCTCTGCCACAGGGTGCGCCGGAAGCGCGACATCTCGAAGCGGTAGATCGCGGCGACGGCGTGGCGGTTCATTTCTGGTGCACCAGGTCGATGAAGATCTCCTCGAGGGAGGTCTGCCGGGTATTGAGGTCCTTGAAGGCGATGCCGAGCTCGCCCAGGCGCCCGAGCAGCGCCGGGATGCCGGTGCCCTCCTCGTGCGCGTCGAAGCTGTACTCGAGATCGCCGCCGCCGTTCCTGAGGGCGAGCTTCCAGCCGGCGAGGGACGCCGGGATCGCGGCCATGGGCTCCTGCAGGTGCAGCGTGAGCTGCTTCTTGCCGAGCTTCTTCATCAGCGCGGCCTTCTCCTCCACCAGCACCAGCTCGCCCTTGTTGATCACGCCGATGCGCTCCGCGATCTCCTCGGCCTCGTCGATGTAGTGCGTGGTGAGGATGATGGTCACGCCACTCGCGCGCAATTGGCGCACCAGCGCCCACATGTCGCGCCGCAGCTCGACGTCGACGCCCGCGGTCGGCTCGTCGAGAAACAGGATCTCCGGCTCGTGCGCCAGCGCCTTGGCGATCAGCACGCGGCGCTTCATGCCGCCCGACAGCGTCATGATCTTGTCGTTGCGCTTGTCCCACAACGACAGCTCGCGCAGCACTTTCTCGAGATACGCCGGGCTCGGCGCGCGCCCGAACAGGCCGCGGCTGAAGCGCACGGTGCCCAAAACGGTCTCGAACATGTCGGTATGCAGCTCCTGCGGCACCAGGCCGATCTTCGAACGCGTCACCCGGTATTCGCGCACGATGTCGCGGCCTTCGACCAGCACGCTGCCAGAGCTGGGCGTGACGATGCCGCAGACGATGTTGATGAGCGTGGTCTTGCCGGCGCCGTTGGGGCCGAGCAGGGCGAAAATCTCGCCTTTGCGGATCTCTAGATCGATGCGCTTCAGGGCCTGCAGCCCCGAGGCGTACGTCTTGGTCAGATTCGAGATGGAAAGGAGCAAGCGCCTTCAGACGTGTGCGGGCGCGGGCCGGGCGCGCCACCGCCCGGATGATATTGCCTTTGCGCGCCGCCCGGCGGTGCGCGCGGCCGGCCGGCGCTTCGCGCTCGCAACGGCGAGCGCCCGCTTCAGCACTTCGATGCAGCTGGGACACATGGTCAGGCCGCCGTCTCGATCGAGTCGACTTTGTCCGGATAAAAGGCGAGATGGCCCTTGATCGCCGTCACCTCGTCGTACGGCGCCTCGTAGCTCCACACCGCGTTCTCGGGTCCGCCCTTGAACGAGAAGTACGACGCATCGCCCTTGAAGGGGCAGTGCGTGGAGTGCGACG
>DASXKY010000159.1:0-11218 GCA_036496555.1 Burkholderiales bacterium
TGACTGCGCGCTTCGATGAGCGAGATGCCGGCGCGGTCGAGCACGCGCGCCGCCGCCGCGTTGATCGACGGCGCGAGCGCCGGCTGTACGCAACCGGCGAGCACCAGCATTTTTCTCGCGTGGCGCGGCGCCGGCCAAGCGACGTTCCTGTCCGTCTTCTCCGGAATCTTCTTTTTCAGCCGTCCGGGCGCGAGCGGTCGAATCGATTGCCCAATCTTCAAAGCAAAACCAAACAGCCGGCTGCGCGGGAGACCGTAGGACAACACCGAACGCTTCAACCAATCCCATGGTCCCCGCCGAGTGCGCTGCTCGACCACTTCGCGCCCGATGTCGACCAGGCGCCCGTAGCGCACGCCGGACGGGCAGGTGGTCTCGCAGGCGCGGCAGGTGAGGCAGCGGTCGAGGTGCAGCCGCGTGCGACCGGTCACCTCGGCCCCCTCGAGCACACGCTTCATCAGGTAGATGCGGCCGCGCGGACTGTCGAGGTCGTCGCCGAGCACCTGATAGGTCGGGCAGGTCGCGGTGCAAAAGCCGCAGTGCACGCACTTGCGCAGGATCGCGTCGGCCTCGCGGCCCTCCGGCGTGTCGCGGATGAAATCGGCGAGCTGAGTCTGCATCGGCGGCTATACTTTTCGCATGAAGGCGATCGTCTGGCTGCTGGCATTCGGCATTCTCGCCGGCCTGGCGTATTGGATCTGGGTCTCGCGGCAACGCTGGGAGGAGCGCAAGCGCGCCTCCGAGGACCGCTTCGCCAGCTTCATGGCACAGACCATGAAGCCCGCTGCGAAGGCCGGCCTGGCAGCGGCGCCCACCGTCCCCACAGCGCCGGCTGCGCCTGCCGCGGACGGCGGGGCGCAGAAGCTGCTCTTCGAGGCCGCGGCGAAGGCGGGCGAAGCGGGCGAGGCGGCGCTCTCGATCCAGTTGTACGCGCGGCTCATCGCCCGCTTTCCCGACAGCGCGCTCGCGCCGCAGGCGCGCGCCGCCGTCGAGGCGCAAAAGGCGCGGCTCGCGCGGCGCTAGAGCGCGGCATACAGCCGTCCCGGATTGAGGATCCCGGCGGGATCGAACACCGCCTTCAGCTCGCGGTGCACGCGCATCTGCACCTCGCCGAGCGGAGAGAACGCCTCGCCCGCGCGCCGCTCGGCGCGGAACAGCGTGGCATGGCCGCGCGCGCGGCTCGCCGCCTCGCGCATCGCCTGCGCCGCTTCGTCGGACTTGAGCCAGCGCAGCGCCCCGCCCCACTCGATGAACTGCCGCCCCGGCAGCCGCAACGGCGGCGCGCCGCTCGGTATCGCCAGGCGCCACAGCGGCCCGGCCCCGGCGAAGAAGGCGTCGCTCTGCTCGCGCACGCTCTGCCAGAACGCCGTCGCCTGCGGCGCCGGCAACTCCTCGCCGCCAATCTTCGCGAGCGCGGCTCGCACCGCGGCTTGCGCACCGGAGAGGCGCACGGTCGCGACGCCGCCGTGCCAGGCCGTGGCCGAGACCGGCAGCGGTTGGCCGCCCCAGCGATTGAACGCTTCGATGGCCTTTTCCTCGTTCAGCACCAGCCGCAGCGTCGCCTCGCGCGGCGGCCGCGGCAGCACCTTGAGCGACGCCTCGGCGATCAGGCCGAGCGTGCCGAGCGAGCCGGCGAGCAGCCGCGCCACGTCGTAGCCGGCGACGTTCTTCATCACCTGGCCGCCGAAGGCGAGCAGGTTGCCGCGGCCGTCGACCACCTTGGCGCCGAGCAGGAAGTCGCGCAGCGCGCCGGCGCTCGCGCGCCGCGGCCCGGACAGTCCCGCCGCGACGCAGCCGCCGAGGGTCGCGCCGGCACCGAAGTGCGGCGGCTCGAACGGCAAAAACTGGCCGTGCCTCGCCAGAGCTTGCTCGAGCTCGACGAGCGGAGTGCCGCCGCGCGCAGTGACGACCAGCTCGGTCGGCTCGTAGGCGACCACACCGGCGTAGGCGCGCGTGTCGAGCACTTCGCCGCGCGGCGCATTGCCGTAGAAATCCTTCGTGCCGCCGCCGCGCAGGCGCAGCGGCGCACGGCATGCCGCGGCTTCACGTATCTTTTCCTGGAAAATTTCTATCAAAAGCGCGGCAGCGCGGAGTGCGCGGGCTTGCCCCCGGCGCGCAGGCCGCGGTATTCGCCGCAGCGTGCGAGGGTCGGCACCGCCTTGCCGGGGTTGAGCAGCCCCGGCGGATCGAACGCGCGCTTGATGCCGAGGAAGCACTCGAGCTCGGCGGCGCCGAACTGCGCGCACATCTGGTTGATCTTCTCGACGCCGACGCCGTGCTCGCCGGTGATGGTGCCGCCCACGGCGATGCATTTCTCGAGCACCTCCTCGGCGAACTGCTCGGTGCGGTGCAGCTCGTCGGCGCTGTTGGCGTCGAACAGGATCAGCGGGTGCAGGTTGCCGTCGCCGGCGTGAAACACGTTGGGGCAGCGCAGGCCGTACTTTTTCTCCATCGCGCCAATGAAAGTAAGGACCTCGCCCAGGCGCTTGCGCGGGATCGTGCCGTCCATGCAGTAGTAGTCTGGCGAGATGCGGCCCATCGCCGGGAACGCCGCCTTGCGGCCCGACCAGAAGCGCAGGCGCTCGGCGTCGTCGCGCGACACCGTCATGCGCGTCGCGCCCGCGCGCTCGAGCACGGCCTTCATGCGACCGATCTCCTCCTCCACTTCCTCGGGGCCGCCGTCGGACTCGCACAGCAGGATCGCCGCGGCGTCGAGGTCGTAGCTCGCGCCGACGAACTGCTCGACCGCGTGCGTCGCCGGCCGGTCCATCATCTCGAGGCCGGCCGGGATGATGCCCGCGGCGATGATGTCGGCCACCGCCTGGCCGGCGCGCTCGACGTCGTCGAACGAGGCCATGATCACGCGCGCGCTCTGCGGCTTGGGCAGCAGCTTCACCGTCACCTCGGTGACCACCATCAGCATGCCCTCGGAGCCGATGGCGAGCGCGAGCAGGTCGTAACCCGGCGAGTCCGGCGCCTCGCCGCCGAGCTCGAGCGGCTCGCCGGCGATGGTGTAGCCCTTGATACGCAGCACGTTGTGCACGGTGAGGCCGTATTTCAGACAGTGCACGCCTCCGGAATTCTCCGAGACATTGCCGCCGATGGTGCAGGCGATCTGGCTCGACGGATCGGGCGCGTAGTAGAGACCGAACGGCGCGGCGAGGTCGGAGATGGCGGCGTTGCGCACGCCGGGCTGCACGACCGCGACGCGGCTCAGCGGATCGATGCGCAGCACGCGCATGAACTTCGCCATCGACAGCAGGACGCCGTCGCCCGGCGGCAGCGCGCCGCCGGAGAGGCCGGTACCTGCCCCGCGTGGAACCACGGGGATTTTCATGGAAGAACAAACTTCGAGAATCCGTCGCACCTGGTCTTCCGTCTCGGGCAGGGCGACGACCATCGGTAGCTGGCGGTACGCGGTGAGCCCGTCGCACTCGTACGGGCGCGTGTCTTCTTCCTCGTACAGCACCGCGCGCGCCGGCAGGAAGGCGCGCAGCGCCGCCGCTACTTCGCTTTGCCTCGCAGGTAGGGCTGCGCCCACTTCAGAGTCTCGAACGTGTCACCCGAAGGATTGTATTCGCAACCGATCCAGCCGGCGTAGCCGAGGCGGTCGATCTCGCGCAGCACGAAAGCGAAGTTGATCTCGCCGGTGCCCGGCTCGTGGCGCCCGGGCGCATCGGCGAGCTGGATGTGGCCGATGCGCGCGAGCAGGCGCTCGAGCGTCGTCACCAGATTGCCTTCCATCAGCTGCATGTGGAAGAGGTCGTACTGGATGAAGGCGTTTGGCGCCGCCACTTCGTCCAGCGTCTGCGCCGCCTGGGTGCTCGAGCGGAGGAAGCAGTTCGCCACCGTGCGCTCGCTGAGCGGCTCGATGAGCAGCCGCATGCGCTCGTCGCCGAGGCGCTTCGCCGCATGCTTGAGGTTCGCGACGTAAGTCGCGTGATACGCCGCGCGTTGCGCGCCGGGTGGAATCACGCCCGCCATCAGATGCAGGCTCGTGCAGCGCGCGAGCTTCGCGTACTCGATCGCGCGTTCGAGGTCCTCGCGGAAGCGCTGCTCGCGCCCCGGCAGGCAGGCGGTACCGCGCTCGCCGCGCGGCGCGTCGCCCATCGGCATGTTGTGCAGCACCAACTCGACGCCGGCGTCGCGCACCGCCGCGGCGATGTCTTCCGCGCGCTGGTCGTAGGCGTACTGGTATTCGACGGCGCGGAAGCCGGCGCGCGCCGCGGCGGCGAAGCGCTCCAGGAACGGCTGCTCGGCGAACAGCGTCGAAACGTTGGCGGCCAGCTTCGGCATAATACGAGGATAGCCGAATGATCCATGCCGCGACCGCACCCTGGTGGATCTGGCCGCTCGCGCTGTTCGCGGTCAGCTTCGCCATCGGCATCGTGGCGGTACTCGGCGGCATCGGCGGCGGCGTGCTGTTCGTGCCGATCGTCGGCGGCTTCTTCCCCTTCCACCTCGACTTCGTGCGCGGCGCGGGGCTGGTCTTCGCGCTCGCCGGCACGCTCGCCGCCGGGCCGACGCTGCTGCGCAGCCGGATGGCGAGCCTGCGCCTGGTGATGCCGCTCGCCCTCGCCGGTTCGGTTGCCTCCTTCGCCGGCGCCGTGGTCGGTCTTTCGCTGCCGACCGATACGCTGCAGACCGCTCTCGGCGTGACCGTGATCGTGATTGCAGTGCTGATTGCGGTCTCCAAGGACGGCTATACGGGCGTGGTCGAGTCCGACGCGCTCGGGGCCGCGCTGCGCATGAAGGGCCACTACCAGGACCCGGCGCTCGGCGCGCGCATCGACTGGCGCACGCACCGTACGCTCGCCGGCTTTGCCGCGTTCGGCGCGATCGGCTTCGTCGGCGGGCTGTTCGGCCTCGGCGCGGGCTTCGCCAACGTGCCGGCGCTCAACCTGCTGATGGCCGCGCCGCTCAAGGTCGCCGTCGGCTCGAGCGGCCTGATCATCTCGATCATCAACAGCTCCGCGGCCTGGGTCTACATCCAGCGCGGCGCGCTGCTGCCGATCCTCGCCGTGCCGGCGATCCTCGGCGTGATGCTCGGCTCGCGGATCGGCGCGCGGCTGCTCGCGGTGACGCCGGCGCAAACCGTCCGCCGCGTGGTGGTCGTGGCGATGCTGCTGGCAGGGGCAAGGGCGCTGCTGAGGGGGCTCGGCCTGTGGACGTGAGCGGCCAAGCCCACGACAGCCAAGTGCAAGCCCTGTACGCGCGCTGGCTCGACATCGGCACGCGCGTGAGCTTCGCCGCCTCGCTCGTCGCGTTTCTCCTCTACGTGTCGGGCGCGATACCGGCCTACATTCCCCTCGAGACGCTGCCGCGGTACTGGGGGCTGCCGGTGGGGGAGTTCCTGCGCCAGACCGGCGCGCCGTCCGGCTGGGAGTGGCTCAGGCACCCGGGTGGCGGCGCGGAATACCTTAACCTCGGCTGCATGGCGCTCATCAGCCTCGTGACCCTCGTTTGCTACGCACGCGTCGTGCCGGCACTCCTCGCGCTGGGGGAGCGGCTGCAGGCCGCCCTGGCGATCCTGCAGGTGCTCGTGCTCGCCGCCGCGGTATCCGGCGTTTTCGCTGGCGGCGGTTGAGTGCTAGACTTTTTTCGCCCCAAACCATCAACACCAAGAGGGAGCACACCATGGCTGCATTCTTCTCGTCACTCGGACGCACCATCATCGCCGGCGTCGTCCTCCTCATCGTCCTGCTGCTGATCGCCGGCGGCTATACCGGTCGCTGGATCCAGCCCGGCCAGGAAGGCTGGTGGCTATTCGCGATGCGCTGGCTTCACGTCATGGCCGGCGTGATGTGGATCGGCCTTCTCTGGTACTTCAACTTCGTGCAGACGCCTTCCATGCCGAAAATCCCCGACGAACAGAAGCCGGCGGTAAGCAAGGTGATCGCGCCTACGGCGCTGTTCTGGTTCCGCTGGGCGGCGATGGCCACCATCATCCTCGGCCTGATCCTGGCGTCCATGAACGGCTACATCGGCAAGGCGCTCAGCCTCCAGAAGGAGTTCTTCGCCATCGGCCTCGGCATGTGGATGGGCGTCATCATGTGGTTCAACGTCTGGTTCGTGATTTGGCCGAACCAGAAAAAGGTGCTCGGCATCGTGCAGGTCGATGCCACGGCGAAAGCGGCCGCCGCGAAGATGGCGGGCATGGCCTCGCGCATCAACACCATGCTGTCGATCCCGATGCTGTACTGCATGGTCGCGCAGCAGCACGGCGGCCTCTAGCGCGCCGGCCCGGCGTGCCGATTGCTGCGCAGTCGGCATGACCGGCAAGGCGGCGCTCTGGAGCGTATGGTGGATCGGCGGCGTCGCCATCATGGGGGCGCTCGCGGTGCTGTCGATTCTGTCTGACCAGGCCTGGCTTGGCGGACACCCTCAGCTGGCGGTGCTCTTCGAAGGCGCGAGGCTGCCGGCTTATTGGGCTTGGGCGGTCGGGGTGTATCGAGCCTGCGACGCCACGCTTTCGGTCTGGGTGCCGCTCGCGCGCGCCGGCGTCGTCGCCGGCGCGGTGCTCACCGCGCTGACTTAGCGCCGAGTTTTTCGATCCCGCCGAGCTTCGCGCCGGGCTTGATGGCGCGGCTCGCGAACCAGCCGCGCTCCATCTCGAGCGCGTAGCGCGCCGGGCGCTTGGCGCAGTGCGTGTCCTCGGTCTGCGGCGCCATGTTCTCGATGTTGATGATGGTGCCGGCCGCGTCGAGGAAAGCAACCGACAGCGGGACAAGGGTGTTCTTCATCCACATGCAGTGCTGCGCCTCCTCCTCAAAGATGAACACCATGCCGGCGTTGGGGCCGAGCGACTTCCGGAACATGAGGCCCTGCGAGCGGCTCGCCATGTCGCCGGCGACCTCGGCGTGGATGAGGTGCATGCCCGCGTTCAGCTGAACGGTCGGCAGCTCCTGCGCAAAGGCGGGAGCGGCGGCCACGGCGAGTATCGCGAGCATCGGGCGCATAAATGAAAAAGGCAGGGTACGAACCCTGCCTCTTACGGACTCGAAGCGCTTACTTCTTGTCCGACTTGTCCATCTTCTTGTCCATCTTCTTGTCGGATTTCTTGTCGGATTTCTTGGCCGGCTTCTTGGCCGCCTTCTTGTCCGACTTCTTGTCCGACTTCTTCTCCATCTTGTCCTGCGCGCCGACGTGCGAGGCGGCGACGGCGGGGACGGTTACCGCCGCGAACATCGCGGCAACGATCAGCGAGAGCAGCTTGCTCATTTCCTTCTCCTATTAGTGTTCGAACGCGGGTTGACGCTTATTCCTGCGGCTACCCGGCGCGAATAACGCGCCAGGCTTGCATCTGGTTGACGCGTCCCCGCACCTCCCTGTGAATCGACAGCGGCGCCATTCTATTGAAATATGGTGAATTCCTCAGAGGGCATGATAAGCTGTTGTTTTTTAACAACATGCAGCTCCCCAAGGTCTTCCTCTTCTGCGCTTGGTGCGGCGTCGCGCTTGCGGCGCCGCACATCCCCGGCAGCGATGGCGACGTGCTGGAGCGTCTGCCGGGGCGCCGTGACGATCCGGTGCAGGCGGAATTGCGCTCCCTGCGCGCGGCTTCGAACGCCGCGCCGGAGGACAGCGCGGCGGCGGCGACCCTCGCACGGCGCTACTTCGACCTCGCCAATGCCGAAGGTGATCCACGCTACGTTGGCTATGCGGAAGCGGCACTGCGCCGCTGGCCATCGAACGACGCGCCCGTGGAAGTGCTGTACGTGCGCGGACTGCTGCGCCAGTATCGGCACGACTTCGATACCGCGCTCGGCGAGTTCGAGCGTGTGCTGAGCCGCGAGCCGGATCATTTCGGCGCGCGCTCGTGGCGCGCGGGGCTTTACATGGTGCGCGCCGACTACGCGTCGGCCGCACGCGAATGCGCCGCCCTGCCGGTGGAGAAGGACGATCTGTACGCCGTCGCCTGCAGGGCCTACATCGACGCGACGACCGGCAAGACCGCCGCCGCCTATCGCCAGCTTGCCGGGGCGCTCGCCGCCGATCGCGACGTAGAGCCCGGCGAGCGGCTGTGGGTGCTGACGCGCCTGGGCGAGATGGCCTGGCGCCTCGGTGATGCCGCGGCGGCCGACCGCCATTTCCGCGACGCGCTGGCTCTCGGCCGCGACGACAACTTCCTGCTCGCCGCCTACGCGGATTTCCTCCTCGAGCAGGGACGCGCGAAGGAAGCCGCGCGGCTGCTGAGGGACTGGGCCCGCTCCGACACGCTTCTCCTACGCCTGGCGATGGCCGAAAAGCAGCTCGGCTCGCCCGACGCGCAGCCGCACATCCAGGCGCTCGGCGAGCGCTTCGCCGCGGCGAGCCTGCGCGGCGAGCGTCTGCACATGGGCGAGGAGGCTCGCTACCTGCTCGACCTGAAGGGGGATCCGGCCGCCGCCCTCGCCGTCGGCCTCGAGAACTGGAAGGAGCAGCGCGAGCCACGCGACGCGCTCGTCGTGCTCGAGGCCGCCGCAGCCGCGCGCGATGCGAAGGCCGCCGCTCCAGTGCTCAAGTGGCTGGAACAGAGCGGGTTCGAGAGCGAAAGGATGCGGCGCGCTGCCGCGTCGCTGAGATGAGAGGCCTCCTCCTCGCGCTCCTCCTCTCCTGCGCCACGGCCGAGGCGCACAAACCGAGCGACAGCTATCTCACACTCTTCGCTGACGGCAAGACGCTACGCGGCCAATGGGACATTGCCCTGCGCGACCTCGAATACGCGATCGGCCTCGACGCCAACGGCGACGGTGCAATCACCTGGGGCGAGCTGAAGGCGAAGCAGGCGGAAGTGGACGCCTATGCGTTGGCGCGGCTCTCGCTCAGCGCCGACGGCAAGGCGTGCCGGCTGGCGCCGGCCGATCACCTGGTGGACGATCACAGCGACGGCGCGTACGCCGTGCTGCGCTTCCGGGCCGAGTGCACGCCGGAGGGCTACGGCAGGATCGCGGTCGAGTACAGCCTGTTCTTCGACCTCGACCCGACCCACCGCGGGCTGCTGCGCGTCGAGCGGCCGGGCGACTCCGAAACCGGCATCCTTTCGCCGGAGCGGCCACGCCTCGAGATCCGCGCACAGGCGCGCTCGCGCCTGGAGCAGTTCTCCGACTACGTGCGCGAAGGCGTGTGGCATATCTGGATCGGCTTCGATCACATCCTGTTCCTGCTCTCGCTGCTGCTGCCGGCGGTGTTCGTATGGTCGGGCTCGACATGGCGCCCTGCCGAGCGCTTCGCCACGACCTTCTGGGACGTCTTCAAGGTGGCGACGTCGTTTACCGTCGCACACTCGATCACGCTTTCGCTTGCCGCGCTCTCGGTGGTCGAGCTGCCGTCCCGCCTGGTCGAGTCGGCCATCGCTCTGTCGGTGGTCCTCGCCGCGCTCAACAATGTCTGGCCACTGGTCCACGGGCGGCGCTGGATGGTCGCCTTCGGCTTCGGCTTGATCCACGGCTTCGGCTTCGCCAGCGTGCTCGCCGATCTCGGCTTGCCGAGGGACGCGCTGCTACTCGCGCTGGTCGGCTTCAACGTCGGCGTCGAAGTGGGCCAGCTCGCGATCATCGCCGCGTTCCTGCCGCTCGCCTACGCCCTGCGCGGCACCTGGGCCTACCGGCGGCTGGTCTTCGTCGGCGGCTCGGCGGCAATCGCGCTCGTCGCCGCGATCTGGCTCACCGAACGCGCCTTCGACCTCAAGCTCGGTCTTATATAATTCCGCTCTTCCGCGAGGCACCTTCTCCGACAACAAGCTCCAGACATGACACTCGACCTGCTCAAGATCGCCGAGGAAGAGCAGCACGGCGATCTGTTCAAACTCCTCGACGGCACCTTCAAGCGCTCAAAGGTCCAGCCGCGCGGCTACACGGACGCGATCATCTGGGAAGGCGGCAACGCCGCCGGCGGCGTGAAGCCGGTGGCGCACGCCCTCACCGACATGTTCGCCCTCAACGGCACGCTGATGGCGCTCGACGTGCTCGGCCTGCCGTTCCTCGGCGTGCCGATGATGGCGCAGTTCCGCCACGACACCAAGCTCGTCTCGCTCGACTGGTTCGGCAAGCTCGAGTACACCGCGCTCAAGTGGTCGACGGCGGGCGACTTCCTGGTCAACGACAAGGGCGGGAAGGTCGTCGTCAACGGCAAGTCGGCAAACGCGCCGCTGCGCACCGCCGCCGGCGTCTACTGCAACGTGCGCCCCTACGGCACCATCACCAGCGTGCGCTTCATGCCCGGCCTGCCCTACTCGCAGGACAAGAAGAAGTTCGGCGTCGACCCTGCCACCGGCATCATCCATTCCGAGATGAACACGCCCGGGGTCCGCATGGCCTATGCGGTGCGGCTGTTCCAGAAGATGGTTCACGAGACCGGCCAGATCGGCCGCGTCGCTACCAAGCCCACGCAGGCGCAGGAAGACACGGTGAACGCCGGCATCGTGCGCTGGATGCTGCAGGGCACTAAGTTCCAGCTCAAACGCAAGTACTCGGTCGATGCCTACGAGGAGCAGAAGGAGAAGGTCGACGCGATCGTCAAGCTGCTGCCCAAGGACTTCAAGGCCGGCATGGAGAAATGGGGCGGCGAGATCCACGAGCACATCTCCGATACCAACTTCGGGTTGCTGCTGCACGACATGATCCAGAAGAAGGGCTGCATCGTGTACGCCACCGACCTCGACGGCGACCGCCTGACCGACCTGATGGCCGACGCGCCCGATGTACTGCGCGCGTGGGGCCAGATGGTTCTCGACAAGGCGAAGCCCGGCACCGACATGAACAAGCTGTGGAGCGACATGGGCTTCACGATGAAGAACGGCAAGGACATGACCAGCGTGATGTACCGCGTGGTCGGCGAGCCGATCTTCGAGCAGACGCTCGGCTCGGCCGATGCCATGCTGCTGCGCCTGCTCGCCGGCGACGAGACCGAGGGCGGCACCAAGCAGCCCTACGACCCGCGCATCCACTTCGTCCTAATCAACGAGGCCTACAAGGCGGCGAACCCGGGCAACAAGGAGCTGGCTGGCTGGCTGGACGCGCAGGTAGCTACCTTCGACAAGGTCTACGGCGGCAAGCGGCCTCGCTACCTGGAGGGCTACAAAAAGCTGAAAGACGCAATCAAGCCCTGGGGCGCCCGGTAAACTGGGGCTCCGCAGAAACAAAAAGGCCGCCCTCGGGCGGCCTTTTCATTTGTTCTCGTGATCCGGCGGTCTTGTCAGCCGCTCTTCTGGATGTTCGACGCCTGCTTCCCCTTCGGGCCC
>DASXKY010000160.1:0-3812 GCA_036496555.1 Burkholderiales bacterium
CTCGACGTAGCGCGGCATCATGCCGATGCCGTGCGAGTCGTGGCCGACCAGGTTGGCCATCACGAGGTTCTCGGCGACGAGCTGCGCCTCGCGCGGCGCACTGCCGCCCGCAACGGCGATCGCCTCGATTGCGCGGGTAAGCGGCTGTTGCTGGAAGATCCGCGCCATTATTTAACCGGATAGTGCATTTGTTTCGGCGCCTCCTAGCGCGAAGGCCGGGAGTTTACTAAAGTGTCGCCTCCCGAGGAGACGAGTCCATGAAACTGCCCGCCGCTATTCTGGCCTGCGCGCTTGCCGCAGCGGCGCACGCTCAATCCTATCCGGCCAAGCCGATCCGGCTCGTCGTGCCTTACGCCGCCGGCGGCACCTCCGACATCCTCGCACGCCAGATCGGGCCAAAGCTCACCGATGCGTGGGCGCAGCCGGTGGTGGTCGAGAACCGCACCGGCGCCAACGGCAACGTCGGCGCCGACTTCGTGGCGAAGAGCGCGCCCGACGGCTATACGCTGCTCATCACCGACCTCGGCGGCCTGGTGATCAGCGCGAGCGTCTATCCGAAGCTGCCGTTCGATCCGTCGAAGGACTTCGCGCCGGTCGCGATGGTGTCGTATTCGCCGCACGTGCTGGCGGTGCATCCCTCCGTGCCGGCGAAGAGCGTGAAGGAGCTGATCGAGCTCGCCAGGGCGCAGCCCGGCAGGCTGAATTTCGCGGTGTCCGGCATCGGCGGTGCGCCGCAGCTCGCCGGCATCGAGTTCGCGCAGCGCGCCGGGGTCAAATGGACCTACATTCCCTACAAAGGCGGCTCGGATGCGGTATCGGCGGTCGCCGCCGGCCAGGCCGAGGTGCTCTTCAACGGCATGCTCGCCACCTGGCCTACAGTGCAGGGCGGCCGGCTGCGCGCCCTCGCCATCTCGAGCGCGCAGCGCGTGCCGACCGCGCCCGATACGCCGACCGTGGCGGAGAGCGGCATGCCGGGCTTCGAAACCGGGTCATTCCAGGGCGTGGTCGGACCGCGCGGCGTCCCGCCCGAGATCGTTTCGAAGTTGAACGGCGACCTGATCAAGATCCTGAGCACCGGCGAAATGAAAGAGCGCTTCGCCAAGCTGGGCACCGAAGTGCGCACCGGCTCGCCCGAGAGCCTGGGCGAGTGGCTGCGCACCGAGCAGGCGCGTTGGGCGAAAGTGGTCAAGGAATCCGGAGAAAAGTTTGACTAAGAAAAAACCCGAAGATCTTCGCAGCTACCGCTGGTTCGGCGTGAACGACCTGCGCTCGTTCGGCCACCGCTCGCGCACCGCGCAGATGGGCTACGACCGCAGCGACTACGCCGGCAAGCCGGTGATCGCGCTCATCAACACCTGGTCCGACATCAATACCTGCCACACCCACTTCAAGCAGCGCGTCGAGGAAATCAAGCGCGGCGTGTGGCAGGCCGGCGGCTTCCCGGTGGAGATGCCTGCAATGGCGCTCGCCGAAGTAATGCAGAAGCCGACCACCATGATGTACCGCAACTTTCTCGCCATGGAGACCGAGGAGCTGCTGCGCTCCTACCCGGCCGACGGCGCGGTGCTGATGGGCGGCTGCGATAAGACCACGCCGGCGCTGCTGATGGGCGCGATCAGCATGAACCTGCCGGCGATTTATTTCCCGGCCGGACCGATGCTCTCCGGCCACTGGCGCGACACCACGCTCGGCTCGGGCTCGGACACCTGGAAGTACTGGGCGGAGCTGCGGGCGGGAAACATTACCGAGCGGGACTGGCAGGAGATCGAAGACGGCATCGCGCGCTCGCCCGGCACCTGCATGACGATGGGCACTGCGGCGACCATGATGTCGCTCGCCGAAAGCCTCGGCTTCACCCTGCCCGGCGCGTCGTCGATTCCGGCGCCCGACTCCAACCACGCCAAGCTCGCGACGCTGACCGGCAAGCGCGCCGTCGAGATGGTCTGGGAGGACCTGAAGCCGAAGGATTTCCTGCGCAAGGAGTCGATCGACAACGCCATCGTCACGCTGATGGCGATGGGCGGCTCGACCAACGCGCTGATCCACCTCGTCGCCATCGCCGGCCGCGCCGGCATCAAGCTGCCGCTCGAGCGCTTCAACGAATTCTCGGCGAAGGTGCCGCTGCTCGCCAATGTGCGGCCCTCGGGCGACAAGTACCTGATGGAGGATTTCTACTACGCCGGCGGCCTGCGCGCGCTGCTGAACGAACTGGGGGATCTTCTTTCCCTGAAATGCAGGACGGTCAACGGAAAGACGCTCGGCGAAAACCTCGAGGGCGCGCGGATCCACAATCCCGACGTCATTCGCAGCCGGAAGAATCCTTTGAAGGAGTCCGGCGGCCTCGTGGTGGTGCGCGGTAATCTGGCCCCCAACGGCGCGGTAATCAAGGCGGCGGCGACAAAGATCACCAAACACACCGGCAAGGCGGTGGTGTTCGACGACTACAACGACATGGCCGCGCGCATCGACCGCGACGACCTCCAGGTGGACGCCGACTCGGTGCTGGTGCTGCGAAACGCGGGGCCGCTCGGCGGCCCGGGGATGCCGGAGTGGGGCATGCTACCGGTGCCGAAGAAGCTGCTCAAGCAGGGCGTGCGCGACATGGTGCGCATCTCGGACGCGCGCATGAGCGGCACGAGCTACGGCTGCTGCGTGCTGCACGTCGCACCGGAGTCCTTCGTGGGCGGGCCGCTCGCCTTCGTCCGCAACGGCGACCTGATCGAGCTCGATGTGGAGAAGCGGACGCTGAATTTGAAGATTTCCGACGATGAGATGAGCAAGCGCAGGAGCGACTGGAAGGTTCCGGCACGGAAATACGAACGGAGCTACGGCGCCATCTTCTCCAGCCACGTCAAGCAGGCCGACGAGGGCTGCGACTTCGATTTCCTCGAAGGCACCGCGCCCACGCCCGAGCCGGAGATACACTAGCCCACCCCATGGCAGCAGTCGCGCTCAGCGCCGTACGCAAGTCGTTCGGCTCAACCCAAGTCGTGCACGGCGTCGACGTTGCGATCGCCGACGGTGAGTTCTGCGTGCTGGTCGGCCCTTCGGGCTGCGGCAAGTCGACGCTGCTTCGCATGATCGCCGGCCTGGAGGAAATCTCCGGCGGCGAGGTGCGCATCGGCAGCCGCGTGGTCAACCAGATTGCGCCGCGCGACCGCGACATCGCGATGGTGTTCCAGAACTACGCGCTGTACCCGCACATGACGGTGTACGACAACATGGCGTTCAGCCTCAAGCTCGCCGGCCTGCCGGCGGACGAGGTGCGCAGCCGCGCGCACGAGGCAGCGCAGATCCTCGGGCTGATGGACTATCTGCACCGCTATCCGCGCCAGCTCTCGGGCGGGCAGCGCCAGCGGGTGGCGATGGGCCGCGCCATCGTGAGGAAGCCCCAGGTGTTCCTGTTCGACGAGCCGCTCTCCAACCTCGATGCCAAGCTGCGCGTGCAGATGCGCACTGAGATCAAGGCGCTGCACCAGCGGCTGACCACCACCTCGATCTACGTCACGCACGACCAGATCGAGGCGATGACCATGGCCGACAAGATCGTGGTGATGAACGCCGGCAAAGTCGAGCAGACCGGCTCGCCGCTCGAACTCTACGACAATCCGGCGAATTTGTTCGTGGCCGGCTTCATCGGCTCGCCGGCGATGAACTTCCTGCCCGAGCGACGCAACGGCCGCGAGGTGCTGGTCGGCGTGCGCCCCGAGCACCTCGAGGTGGTCAACGGCGCCGCGAACGGCGCGCTGGCGGCCGAGGTGGTGGTGGTCGAGCCGACCGGCGCCGACACGCAGATCTTCTGCAAGGTGAAC
>DASXKY010000161.1:0-9240 GCA_036496555.1 Burkholderiales bacterium
GATCTCAAGAACATGCCGATCCGCACGCCGTTCCAGAAAATGACCGTCGACTTTTTCCGGACGATCGGCGCGCAGCCGGAGACCTTCACCCTGAATCAGCTCTACCAGGTGCTGAAGGACCGGATCGTCGACGGCCAGACCGATCCCTACCAGATCATCGTGCTCCTCAAGCTCTACGAGGTGCAGACCTACCTCAACATTACCAACCACTGGTGGTCGGGCTTCACGCTCAACGCCAATCTGGCCAAGTGGCAGGTGCTGCCCGCTGACATCCAGGCCGTCATCACCCGCCACGCCGATGCCGCCGCGCTCGCGCAGCGCGAGGACGTGGCCAAGATCGACGCCGGCGCGCTCGAGACCCTTCGGGCCAAAGGCATGCAAGTCATTCAGACCGACACCAGCGGCTTCCGCCGCCAGCTCGGCGCCTTCTACACGCGCTGGCGGAACGTCTACGGCGAGAAGGCGTGGGCCCTGCTCGAAGACCGAGTCGGAAAATTGATCTGATCTGACTCGCTGTGGAGTGGCAGGTCTCATAGATGCTGTTCAGCTCCTTCGAGTTCCTGCTGGTGTTTCTTCCTGCGACATTCTTGGGATTCGCATCCGTTCGGCGAATCGGATGGGGAATTGCACTATCCTGGCTTTCATTCACGTCATTGATGTTCTATGCGTGGTGGAGCGTTCCCCAGACGTTCCTGCTGGTCGGCTCGATCGCAGTGAATTTCGCGCTGGGGCGTGCCATCATTTCCTCGTCCACGGCAGGCCGCAGGCGCGTGGCAGAAGCCTGGCTCTTGCTGGGGGTCGTCGCAAATCTCGCGGTCTTGGGGTACTTCAAGTACGCCAACTTCTTTCTATCGGTTGTTGCACCGGCGAGTGACCTGCCCGCGCTGAAGGGGATCGCTCTTCCTCTGGGCATTTCATTTTTCACTTTCACCCAGATTGCATTCCTGGTCGATGCGTCGAAAGGTCAATTCCCGAGCGTCACGTTCTCCCGCTACCTCTTGTTTGTATCGTTTTTTCCGCATTTGATCGCGGGGCCCATTGTTCACTTCCGGCAGCTATCTCCCCAGTTCGCGGGTATTGCGGAGCAACGCCTCGGCCCCCACGTTGCGATCGGGTTGACGTTCTTCGCGATCGGCTTGTTCAAGAAGGTGGTGCTTGCCGACTCGATCGCCCGCTATGTGGGCCCGGTCTTTTCCAGGCCCGAGACCGTGACCGCCCTGGAAGCCTGGCTGGGCGTGCTGTCCTACACGATGCAGATCTACTTCGACTTCTCGGGCTATTCCGATATGGCTATCGGCCTGGCGCGAATGTTCGGGATCAAATTTCCAGTCAACTTCGCGTCTCCCTACCAGGCAACGAGCATCGTGGATTTCTGGAGACGATGGCATATCACCCTCTCGTTGTTTCTGCGGGACTACCTCTATATTCCACTCGGCGGAAACCGCCATGGCAGGACCAGGCGCTATCTGAATCTCGCGGTCACCATGGTGCTCGGTGGGCTCTGGCACGGCGCCGCATGGACCTTCGTGGTCTGGGGAGCTCTTCACGGCGCCTACCTGATAGTCAACCACGCTTGGATAGCAGTTCGAACGACTCTATTCCCTGCCATTGAGGACCGCGGCGCCTACCGGCTCGCTTGCAGGTTTGTGACGTTCGCAGCGGTAGTGGTTGCGTGGACATTTTTCAGAGCCGACTCGGTGCAAAGCGCGACGCAGATCCTGCAAGCAATGGTTGGTGCAAGAGGTTTTGCGCTGCCGCTCGCCTGGCACGCTGGCGCGATGCGCGATCAGGTCCTGGCGGTTGCTTTCATGATTGCGATCGTGATGTGGGCGCCGAATTCCCAGGAGCTGGTGGACCGGTTCCGCATGCAGAACCAATTCATCTCGATTGGCTCCGGTCGGCTATCGACCGTGGCTGCGGCCGTGGTGGTCGGTATTGGCTGGGTTACGGCCGCGCTATGGCTCTATTTCGCCACCAGTACCGAGTTCATTTACTACAACTTCTGAGATGAAGGCCGTGCACTACGCTCTAGTGGTCGCCGGCATGCCGCTCATGGCCATGATCGGCGTCCTGGTGCAGGACCTGGAAGGATTTATCCGGAATTGCCCTGGCAACGGATACGGCCGCGACAAGTTCCTGGCTTATTGCGAGAGCGAGTACTACGGCGACTACGAGCATGGGGCGTACTACCTCCAGTCGGAACCGGATGCGGTCGCTGCCTTGAGGCGTGCAACAGTGCTTTTCTTCGGCAACTCGCGGATGCAGATAGCGCTGTCCACCGAAGCGACTACTTCATTCTTCAGAGGACTGGGCCTGGAGAAGGCATACTATCTTTTCGGCTTTACCTACACCGAGCAATTCGAGTTTCCCGTCAAAACACTTCAAAAGCTGGGCGGTAGCGCGAAGGTGGCCATCGTGGGGGTGGACGACCGGTTCTTCGAAGATCGGATGAGCCTTCCCGCGATGTTCGTCGTTGATTCAAACTTCGCCGAGCACAGCTACAAGCAGAAGCGGCAGAAGCAGATGTTTCATCGCTGGATATGCTCGCTCCCGGCGATCTCCGGCGCTTGTGGCCGGTCGCCATCCCTCTTCCGCGACAGACAGACCGGCGCATGGACCACCGAATCCCTGCGGGATCCAAAACTCGAGTCATTCGGTCCCGACACACCCGACGAAAGCTTCGGTCAACATCGCCTGGACCTTGCGGTAGCCGGAGCCGAGAAATTCGTGGCAGCCCTCCGCATCCCGCGGAGTTGCATCGTTTTCGTCCCGCTCCCCTATCCGAAGTGGTCGCCTTCCACCGCTGCCTACCTGGCGCAGCGGGTTGGGGTGCGGTCTGTCCCCGCGCAAGCGGAGCGATGGGAGACCATAGACGGCAGCCATCTTTCGCAATCCAGCGCCGAGCGGTGGTCGGCGGGCGTGCTCGAAACAGTCCGCCCGGCAATTGCCGAATGCTTGCTGGCGAATTAGGCTTCTAGCTCAGACTGGCTCAAGGAGGAGCAATGTTTCGATTCGCAATCCTGATTCTTCTCGCCGGATTTTCGGCCGGCGCCTTCTCGCAAACGCCGTTGCGCGTGAAGATGTTTCCCGGCGCGCAGGCGCTGCCGGTGATCGCCGCCGCCTCGCAGGGGATCTTCGAGCGCCACGGCCTCAAGGTCGAGGTGCTGTTCACGGTGAACTCGCAGGAGCAGCGCGACGGGCTCGCCGCGGGCGACTTCCAGATCGCGCAGGCGGCGGTCGACAACGCGGTGGCGATGGTCGAGCTCGCCGGCAAGGACGTGGTGATCGTCACCGGCGGCGACTCGAGCATGAACGAGCTCTTCGTGCAGCCCGACGTGCGCACCTACGCCGACTTGCGCGGGCAGACGCTGCTGGTCGACGCGCCGAACACCGCCTACGCGCTGCAGCTGAAGAAGATCCTGCTGGTGAACGGGCTGAAGGAAGGCGCCGACTACAAGATCAACCCGATCGGCGGCACCGCGCTGCGGCTGAAGGGCATGCGCGAGAACAAGGAGTACAAGGCGGCGATGCTCAACCCGCCGTTCTCGATCGCCGCCAAGGCCGCCGGGCTGAAGAGCATGGGCCGCGCGGCCGATCTGCTCGGTGCCTACCAGGCGACCGGCACCTTCGTGATGCGAGACTGGGCGAAGGCGAACGGCGACGCGCTCGAGCGCTACATCGCCGGCTTCATCGAAGGCGTGCGCTGGACGGTTGCGCCGGCGAACAAGGACGCCGCCATCAAGCTGCTCGCCGAGCGGCTCAAGGTGTC
Source organism: Burkholderiales bacterium (assembly GCA_036496555.1). Lineage (GTDB taxonomy): Bacteria > Pseudomonadota > Gammaproteobacteria > Burkholderiales > SG8-39 > SCGC-AG-212-J23. Next base: position 3,770 of record DASXKY010000161.1, read on the forward strand.
GCCCGAGGCGGCGGCGCAGACCTGGCAGCTGATGACCGATCCGAAGTTCGGCCTGGCGCGTGACGGCCGCTTCGACATGCAGGGCTTTCGCAACGTGCTCGCGCTGCGCGCCGAGATCGAGGGCAGCTGGGGCGGCAAGCCGCCGCCGCCCGAGCGCTACATCGACCTGAGCTACTACGACAACGCGCTCAAGCGCCTGAAGAACTAGGCGCTCTTCAGCCTCGGCATCACCTCGGCGGCGAACAGCTCCAGCGAGCGCAGCGCCGCCTGCGGCGCGAGGTTGCCGAAGGAGAAGATGCACAGCAGGTAGTTCATTCCGGTCGCGGCGATGACCTCCTGCAGCTTTTCCAGCACGGCATTCGGCGGGCCGACGATCAGGCGCTGCACCGAGTCCTCGCTGTAGGGCTCGAGCTTCATGGCGTCGGGCCGGCCGTGCTTGCGCGTGAGGTGGTGCAGGTGGCCTTTCCAGCCCTCGTAGGCCTGCAGGCCGAGACGCTCCGCTTCCAGGAAGCTCTCGGCGATGACGATGTGCTGGGTCTTGGCGAGGAACGGCGCGGCGACGTGCGCGTTGTGGCGGCCGAGGTCGCCCTTGTGGCGTTCCCAGGTCTCGCGGTATTGGTCGAACAGGTACTTCGAGTCGGCGTTCTTCGCGATCAGCGCGGTGTGGTAGCCGTGGCGCGCGGTGAATTCGATCGAGTCGCGGTTCGAGCTCGGGAACCAGAGCGGCGGGTAGGGGCGCTGTACCGGCTTGTTGTAGAGCTCGACGTCGCGGTATTCGTAGCGCTTGCCGTGGAAGTTGAGCAGCGGCGAATTGCAGGCGGCGAAGAAGGCGTCGAGCGTCTCGCGGTAGCGTTCTCTCGACTCCTCGATATTTTTCAGGTTGAAAATCGAGGATTCGATGGGAGACACGCCGCGGCCGACGCCGAGCTCGAGCCGGCCGCCCGAGAGCTGGTCGAGCATGCACACCTCGTTGTAGAAGCGGTAGGGGTCGTACCACGGCAGGCAGAAAGTGAGCGCGCCGGCGCGCAGGCGCTGCGTGCGCTGGAAGATGGCCGACAGCAGCACGCTCGGCGAGGCGTCGATCGACAGCGGCGTGCCTTGGTGCTCGGCGAGGTAGAGGCCGTGGAAGCCGGCGCGGTCGGCGGCCGCCGCCAGCTCGAGCTTGTGCGCGTACACCTCGCCCGGCGACAGCGCATCGTTGGCCTCCACCCAGTCGAAGATGCCGAACTGCATTCCTATCCCCTCTTGTCGACGAAGCGCGGCGCCTTGAGGGCCGCTTCGAAGTCCTTTGCGATCGTTCCCCTGGGCAGCAAGGTTACTTCCGGTGTTACTTGAAATGTCTTTTTGATGGACAGGACGACCTTTTCTTTTTCCTGAGTTCTCATTTCCACGTGGAGATGAAGCACATCGTTACCCCGTGAATCGTAAACCTCAGCGCGGAAGTCGACGACCTCCGGTTCGCGAAACAGGCAGTCTTCCAGGTCGGCGTGGTTGATGTTGACGCCGCGCACCTTGAAGAAGCCCACCGTGCGGCGCTCATGCCGCAGCATCGGGAAGATGGACCACGGATACTGACTTGGCGTTTTTTGCTTGTATAAAGAAACAAGGTCGCCTGAGCTCCAGCGCAGGAACGGCGTCATGCCGTTGTTCCAGAGCGGCGTGACGACCAGCGAGCCGACCTCGCCCTCCGGCACCGGCTCGCCGGTCTTCTCGTCCACCACCTCGAGATGGAACATGTCGGCCCACACGTGCATGCCGTGGTGGCCGAGGCCTTCGCCGGCGACGAAGGCGCCCTCGGTCATGCCGAAGTGGTCGAACACCTCGGCGCCCCAGGCGTCCTCGAGCTTCTTTCGCTTGACGGGCGAGAGCGGCTCGGCAGCCACGATGAGCTTTTTGACCGTGCTGTTCTTCAAATCGAAGCCTTTTGCCTCGGCGAGGTTCGCGAGGTGCAGGCCGTAGCTCGCCATGCCGAGCCAGACGGAGGGTTTCAGGTGGTCGATCAGCTCGAGCTGCACCTCGGAGGGCGTGTTGGTGCCCGCGCCGCACCAGACCGTGCCGATGCCGCGGTTGATCGCCGCGCGGGCATACAGGTGCGCGACCGGATGCACGCCGAGCGGAAAGGAGATGTGCGCGCAGTCCTCGGCCGTCGCGCCGATCAGCGCCCATGCGCGTTCGAAGGCGCGGATGCCCCATTCCGCGTCTTGCGCCGAGCGCGGATAGAACAGCGGCCGGCCGGTCGCGCCGCCCGAGCGCCAGTACTCCACCGCGGCGCTGCGCGGCTGGATGCAGAACTCGTCGTGGAAGCGCTCCGGCGGGATCTGCCGCAGCTCTTCCTTGGTGAGCAGCGGGATGCGGTGCCAGATGTCCTCGGCGTCGCCCGCCGGAATCCGCTTCCTGAGAAACGGCGATTGCCTGGCGCGCTCGAGCGCAACTTGCCGCCTTTCGCGTTGTATCCGCTCGAGGTCGGCGGTCGATTTGGGCCAGAGCAGGTCCACCTTCATACCCCCAGGTAGCGGTGCCACAGGCCGCGGTCGGCGTCGAGCTCGGCCGAGGAGCCCTGCCAGGCGACGCGGCCGCGCTCGATGATGGTGTGCCGGTCGGCGAGGCGCACCAGGCGCTCGATGTACTTGTCGATGACGAGGATCGTCTGGCCCGCCTCGCGCAGCCGCGCTAGGCACTGCCAGATCTCCTCGCGCACCAGCGGCGCGAGGCCCTCGGTCGCCTCGTCGAGGATCAGCAGGTGCGGATTGGTGGCGAGCGCGCGGCCGATGGCGAGCATCTGCTGCTCGCCGCCGGAGAGCTGGTTGCCGAGATTGTCTTTCCTGTGCTTCAGGGGCGGAAACAGATCGAATACCTTTTCCACGGTCCAGGGCATCGAGCGTGCGGAGCGGTTGGCCGCAAACGCCGCCAGGTTCTCGAACACGGTCAGGTTCGGAAAAATCTGCCGTCCCTCGGGCACCACCGCGATGCCCAGCCGCGCGATGCGGTCGGGCGCCTCGCGCTCGATGCTGCGGCCGCGGAAGCGGATCGAGCCGCCGCGCGCGCGTGTGAGGCCGAGGATCGAGCGCACGGTGGTGGTCTTGCCCATGCCGTTGCGGCCAAGAAGGGTCAGGGTCTCTCCTTCCTTGATTTGAAAATCAATCTTGAAGAGCACCTGGCTGGCCCCGTAAGCGGTGTCCAGGTTTTCCACCTCAAGCAGCAACTTCGTCTCCACGCATTTCGCCAAGGTAGGCGCGGCGCACCTCGGCGTTGGCGCGGATCTCCGGCGGGCGGCCCGTAGCGAGGATGCGGCCGCTCACCAGCACCGAGATGCGGTCGGCGAGGCGGAACACCGCGTCCATGTCGTGCTCGACCAGCAGCACCGTGACGCGCGCGCGGATGCGCTCGATGAGCGCGATCAGCCGCTGCGACTCTTCCGGCCCCATGCCGGCCATCGGCTCGTCGAGCAGCACGAGCTTCGGCCGCGTGGCGAGCGCGAGGCCGACCTCCAGCAAGCGCTGGTCGCCATGGGCCAGTGTGGCTGCGGCTTGGTCCTTCTTTTCGAACAAGCCGATTTCATGGAGGATCGACGACGCCTCTTCGAACAGCTGCGTCTCCTCGGCAACCGGTTTCCAGAAAGAGAAGCTCGAGCCGCTGCGCGCCTGCACGGCGAGGGCGACGTTGTCGAGCGCGCTGAAGCGCCGGAACAGGCTGGTGATCTGGTAGCTGCGCGCGAGGCCGATCCTCACTCTCTCGTGCAGTGACGCCCGGGTTACGTCCTTTTCCAGAAAAAATACCGATCCGGAGTCGGGCGGCAGGCTTCCCGCGATCTGCGCGATCAGTGTCGTCTTGCCGGCGCCGTTCGGCCCGATCAACGCGTGCACCTCGCCTTGCACCACGTCGAGGCTGACGCCGTCAGTGGCGACCACGCCACCGAAGTGCTTGGCGAGACCTTCAAGCCGCAGCACGTTTGCTCCGGTCGAAGAGGCCGGCGATTCCCTGCGGGGCGAAGAGCACGATGGCGAGCAGGACCAGCCCTACGCCGAGCCCGACATGGTCCTGGTAGTTCGGGGCGATGCGCGCGAGCCAGCCGATCGGGTAGTCGGTGAGCAGATGCTCCAGGCCAAGGAGCACCGCGGCGCCGATCGCGCCGCCCCACAGCCGGCCGACGCCGCCGAGGATCACCATGATCATCAGCTCGCCCGACTGCGACCAGTGCAGCACGTTCGGGTTGACGTACTTGCCGTGGCTCGCGAGCAGCGCGCCGGCGAGCCCGGCGAAGGCGCCGGCGATGACGAAGCAGGCGAGCTGGTAGCGGAACACCGGCAGCCCGACCGCTTCGGCGCGCGTTTCATTCTCGCGAATCGCGATGATCGCGCGGCCGAAGCGTGAATTCACCAGCCTATTGAGAAGAAGTAGCGTGGCAAAAAGAATAAACAGAACCACATAGTAAAAAGCGACTTCGTTGCCCAGGTTGCTGGCGCGTTGCGGCAGCGTGAGCCCTTCGTCGCCGCCGTAGGCCTTCATCGAGTTCACCAGGTAGAACGCCATCTGCGCAAAGGCGAGGGTGATCATGATGAAGTACACGCCGCGCGTGCGCAGCGAAACGGCGCCGATCAGCCAGGCGGCGAGCGCGGCGGCGGCCATTGCCGCGGGCCAGCCGAGCCAGGCGCTGGTCAGGCCTTCGGCGATGCAGATGCTCGCCGCGTAGGCGCCGGCGCCGACAAAGGCCGCATGGCCGAAGGAAATCATGCCGCCGTAGCCGAGGGCCAGGTTGAGGCTGGTCGCGGCGATGGCGTAGATCATCACGCGGCTCGCGAAGCTTACGTAGAAGAGGTTGTCCACGGCCTGCATTGCAAGCGGGAAAATCAAAAAAACGACCATCAGGAAAATATTCTTCTTCATCCGCGCGCCGGGAACAGTCCCTTCGGCCTGAAGTACAGAATCACCGCCATCAGCAGGTAGATCGACACCGAGGCGATCGCCGGGCCGGCGGCGCTTGCCACGCGCGGCTGGAAGAACAGGCCGAAGGCGAGCGGCAGGAAGGCGCGGCCGATGGTGTCGACCACGCCGACCAGCACGGCGCCGACCAGCGCGCCGCGGATCGAGCCGATGCCGCCGATCACGATCACTACGAACGCCAGGATCAGGATGTTCTCGCCCATGCCGACCTGCACCGCGAGGAGCGGCGCGAGCAGCGCGCCCGCCACCGCGCACAGCGCGGCGCCGGCGCCGAACACCAGCGTAAAGAGGCGCTTGATGTTGACACCCATGGCGAGCGCCATCTCGCGGTTGGACGCGCCCGCGCGCACCAGCATTCCGATCTTCGTCTTTGCGACCAGGAGATACAGAAGTAGCGCGATGAACAAGCCGACGCCGATGATCAGCAACCGGTAGGCTGGATAGCGCAACCCCGGCAGCAGCTCGATCGGGCCCGACAACGCTTCCGGCATCGGCAGCGGCGCATCGGAGCCCCATACCAGCCGCACCGC
>DASXKY010000162.1:0-2649 GCA_036496555.1 Burkholderiales bacterium
CGGCGCATCTGGGCGGTGGCGATGCGCGAGCGCTACGGCGCCAACGAGCGCTCGCAGAAGCTCAAGTACCACTGCCAGACGTCCGGGCGCAGCCTGCATGCGCAGGAGATCGCGTTCAACGATATCCGCACCACGCTGCAGGCGCTGATCGCCACCTACGACAACGCCAACTCGCTGCACACCAACGCCTACGACGAGGCGATCACCACGCCCACCGAGGAGAGCGTGCGCCGGGCGATGGCGATCCAGCTCGTCATCAACCGCGAATGGGGTCTCGCGAAGAACGAGAATCCCAGCCAGGGCTCGTTCATCATCGACGAGCTCACCGACCTCGTCGAGGAGGCGGTGATGAAGGAATTCGAGGCGATCGCCGAGCGCGGCGGCGTGCTGGGGGCGATGGAGACGGGCTACCAGCGCGGCAAGATCCAGGAGGAGTCGCTCTACTACGAGCATAAGAAGCACGACGGCTCCTACCCCATCATCGGCGTCAACACCTTCCGCAACCCGCACGGAGACTCGACCCCGCAGAAGCTCGAGCTGATCCGCTCGACCGAGGACGAAAAGAAGTCGCAGCTGAAGCGGCTAAGGGAGTTCCACTCCAGGAATTCAGCCGCTTCCACGGAAATGCTGGAGAGGCTGAAGCAATCCGTAATAGAGGATCGGAACGTCTTCGCCGTGCTGATGGACGCGGTGCGGGTCTGCTCGCTCGGGCAAATCACTCACGCGCTGTTCGAAGTGGGAGGGCAGTACCGGCGTAGCATGTAGGTCGATGTCTCACGCGACGCTCCGCGTGCTCAGCGTCATCCCGCCGATGACGCAGCTCAACACGCCCTATCCGTCGACCGCGTATCTGACCGGTTTCCTGCGCTCGCGCGGTGTCGACGCGCGGCAGGAGGATCTCGCGCTGGCGCTGGTGCTGCGCCTTTTCTCCCGCGAAGGGCTGGCGGCGCTGCGCGAGGCGGCGGAAGCGCTGCCGGCGGCGCGGCGCGCGGCGCAGGTGCGCCGCTTTCTGAAGCAGTACGAGCGCTACGCCGCGACGGTCGACACGGTGATCGCGTTTCTGCAAGGGCGGGACGCGACCCTGGCGCATCGGATCAACACGCGCCAGTTCCTGCCGGAAGGCGCGCGTTTCGATTCGCTGGGCAGCTACCTCGCCGGCGAAGAAGGCGCCGACCCGCTCGCCTGGGCGTTCGGCGCGCTCGGGCTGCAGGATCGCGCGCGTCACCTGGCGACGCTCTACCTCAACGACCTCGCCGACGTGCTGCGCGAGGCGGTCGACGAGCGCTTCGAGTTCGTGCGCTACGCCGAGAAGCTCGCCACCAGCCAGCCGAGCTTCGACCCGCTCGCCGAGGCGCTGGCGGCGCCGCCGAACCTGGTCGATCGCACGCTGGAGGCGCTGACCCTGGCCGCGCTCGAGCGCCATGCGCCCGGCGTGGTGCTGCTTTCGGTGCCGTTCCCGGGCGCGGTTTACGCGGCGCTGCGCATCGCGCAGACGCTGAAGCGCCATGCGCCGCACATCGTCACGGTGCTCGGCGGCGGCTTCGTCAATACCGAGCTGCGCGAGCTGCGGGAGCCGCGCCTGTTCGACTACTTCGACTACGTCACGCTAGATGCGGGCGAGCGGCCGCTGCTCGCTCTGCTCGAGCACCTGCAGGGCCGCCGCTCGCGCCAGCGCCTGGTGCGCACCTTCGTGCGCGATGAGCAAGGAAGCGTGCGCTACCTGAACTTCCCCGAGCCCGATATTCCTTTCGACGAGGTCGGCACGCCGACCTGGGATGGGCTGCAGCTCGCGAGCTACCTCTCGCTGCTCGACATGCTCAACCCGATGAACCGGCTGTGGAGCGACGGGCGCTGGAACAAGCTGACCGTGGCGCACGGCTGCTACTGGAAGAAATGCGCGTTCTGCGACGTCGACCTCGACTACATCTCGCGCTACGAGGCGGCCTCGGCGAAGGTGATGGTGGACCGCATCGAGGCGGTCGTCGCCGAGACCGGCCAGACCGGCTTCCACTTCGTCGACGAGGCGGCGCCGCCCAAGGCGCTGAAGGCGCTCGCCGTCGAGCTGCGCAGGCGCGGCACCGCGATCAGCTGGTGGGGCAACATCCGCTTCGAGAAGACCTTCCGCCCGGAGCTGTGCCGGCAGCTCGCCGAGAGCGGCTGCATCGCCATCTCGGGCGGCCTCGAGGTGGCCTCCGACCGGCTGCTCAAGCTCATGAACAAGGGCGTGTCGGTCGAGCAGGTGGCGCGCGTGGCGCGCGCCTTCGCCGACGCCGGCGTGCTCGTGCACGCGTATCTGATGTACGGCTTTCCGACCCAGACCGTGCAGGACACGGTGGACGCGCTCGAGTACGTGCGCCAGCTGTTCGCGAACGGCTGCATCCACAGCGGCTTCTTCCATCGCTTCGCCTGCACCGTGCATTCGCCCGTCGGCCGGCGGCCCGCAGACTACGGCGTGAGGCTCCTGCCGCTGCCCGACAGCCCGTTCGCGAAGAACGACGTCGGCTTCGTCGACCCGACCGGCGTCGACCACGACCGCCTCGGACTCGCCCTGAAGAAGGCGATCTACAACTTCATGCACGGTATCGGGCTGGACGAGGACGTGCGTGCCTGGTTCGAAGGGCAGCGCGTGCCCCGGCCGACGGTGGGACG
>DASXKY010000163.1:0-2303 GCA_036496555.1 Burkholderiales bacterium
GCGCTCATGGTAGGCCTTGGAATCGAGGTCGCCGGAGCCTTCGTCGATCAGGCTCGCCACCATGTTGGCGACGCCGGGCTTGTCCTTCGGATCCTGCGCTGCGCCGCCGGCGAAGGCGTATTCCATGGCGATCAGCGGCACAGTCGCGTCCTGCACGAACCAGGCCTCGATCCCGCCCGGCGAGATCAAATGCTGGATCCTGGCCGCGGCCTGCACCGGCGCGGCGGAGACCGCCAGCAGCAGGACGAGCGCGCCGGCTGCGCGACCCACGCGAGCGAAATGGCGCGAAAGCGCGAAACAAGACGTCACGAACGCTTCTCCACGTGCTTCGGCGCGGTGTCTTTGACCAGATAGCCGGTCACCGAACGCTTCTTGTCCAGCCATTTCTGCGCGACCGCGCGCACCTGCTCGGCGGTCACCGCGCGGATGCGGTCCGGCCAGCTTCTGATGTCCTCGGTGCTGGAGCCCGTGGTCAGGCCGCCGCCATACCAGCGCGCCAGGGTCGCCTGGTTGTCGTGGGCGTAGATCGCCGCCGCGATCAATTGCGTCTTGACCCGTTCGAGATCTTCGGCGGCCGGCGGATGCTGCGCGATGTCGGATATGACCTTGTCGAACACCTGCTCGATCTCCGCGAACTCGACGCCGGGCTGCGGCGCGGCGGCGATCACGAACTGCGTCGCGTCCAGCGAGGCGCTCTGATAGGAGGCGCTGGCGTTGACCGCGAGCGGACGATCCACCACCAGCGCGCGGTAGAGATAGGAGTTGCTGCTGCCGCCCATCAGCTGCGCCAGCACGTCGAGCGCCGGGCTTTCTCCCGATGCCGCTGTGGTGGACGACGGCACGAGGTAATAGCGCTTCACTGCGGGCTGCTCGACCCTGGGATCGGCGAGCGTCACGGTGCGGGGTGCGACCGGCTCCGGCTCCTGCGGGCGGATGCGCCGCGCCGGAATCGAAGGTTGCCGCGCCACCTTGCCGAAGCTCGCTTCCACCATGGGGCGCACGTCTTCCACGGTGACGTCGCCGGCGATCACCAGGATCGCGTTGTTGGGCGCGTAGAATCGCCGGTAGAAGGCCAGCGCGTCCTCGCGGCCCAGCTTCTCGATCTCCTGGTGCCAGCCGATCACCGGGCGGCCGTAGGGATGATTGAGATAGAGCGCGGCCATGATCTGCTCGTTCAGCCGCGCATCCGGATTGTTGGCGACCCGCATGTTGTATTCCTCGAGCACCACGTCGCGCTCGGGCAGCACGTTCTCGTCCTTCAGTACGAGACCGGTCATGCGGTCGGCTTCGAATTCCATCATCCGCTCGAGCTGGTCGCGCGGCACACGCTGGTAGTAGCCGGTGTAGTCGACGGACGTGAACGCATTCTCGTTGCCGCCGACTTTCAGCACGGTCTGCGAAAACTCGCCGGCCGGATGCTTGGCCGTGCCCTTGAACATCAGGTGCTCGAGGAAGTGGGCGAGGCCGGACTTGCCGGGCGTCTCGTCGGCGGAGCCGACCTTGTACCAGACCATCTGCGTCACGACCGGCGTGCGATGGTCCTGGATCACCAGCACCTGCAGTCCGTTCGGCAAGGTGAATGTCGCCGGCGGCTCGGACGTGACGGTGTTCTGGGCGGATGCGGCGCCGGCAAGGCAAACGAGCGCAATGGCGAAAGCAGCAAAGCGTATGATCGGCATCGTGACCCATGTGAAAGCCGGGCAGAAGCGCCCGGCTGGAAACCGCGACATGCTACATCGCGAGGCTCTCGGCGCGCGTCACGAAGCCGAGAGGTTATTCGCCGTACTGGCCGGCCGCCGGATTGTACGGCTTGTTGAGCGATTGCCTCGGTCCGGTGCCGTACATGAAGTTCGGCGACGGCGTCTGGTAACCGGGCGGGGGCTGGGTCAGGCTGTCGCGCGTGGGCTCGCCCTTGAACGGCGCGCTCTCGGTCGTGTTGCCCTTGAAAAGCCCGAGGAACCCGCCGTTGTAGCCGAGTTCCGGCGCACTCAGCATCGGGTTAGTCCGGCCGCCGGGTTTCGCGCTGTCCGAATCGGCGTTGCCGACGCTGCTGCCCGGTGCCGTCTTCGCGACGTCCAGTTCTTTCGGCGACAGCGGACGGCTGGCATCGTAATAGGCCTGCCCGGCGTCCTTGCGCGCCTCTTTCTTTTTGGCGGCGAGGTAGGCCTTGCGGCGAGCCTCGTCCGGGTCCTTCGGCCAGTTCGGCGCCTTCACCTCGGCCGAAGCGGAGGCCGGCGGCGGCAGGTCGAGCTTCGGCGGCACCACCAGCGGCGAGCGCTCGCGGTAGTCGATGCCGGAATTGT
>DASXKY010000164.1:0-3411 GCA_036496555.1 Burkholderiales bacterium
CGCGGCCGCACGACCTCGTAGCCCTCGCGCCGCCAGCGCGCCTCGAGCGCGTCCGCGAAGCCCTCGCGCGGCAGCGCGTGCAGGCGCTGCAGCGTCTTTTCGACCCGCCCGGCGCTCGGCGTGCGCAGCTGCCGCCAACCCGCAACAGCAGCGATGACCCAGAACGGCAGGGCGATGAACGCGGCGTAGAAATCCGGGATCGCCAGCCGCGCAGCAACGAACAGGCCGGTCGCGACGAGCGCGCTCACCCACCACGGCGAGCGCAGCAGCACCGCGAAGATCGAGTTCTCGTGCATCTGCCACTTCATCGCTCGCCATTGTATGGGTAGCATGGTGGCCCTATGGCCACCCGCTTCGACGCGCTGATCATCGGCACCGGCCAGGCCGGTCCCGCCCTCGCCGCCCGCCTCGACAAGGAGGGCATGAAGGTCGCGGTGGTCGAGCGCGGCAAGTTCGGCGGCACCTGCGTCAACAACGGCTGCACCCCCACCAAGGCGCTCGTCGCCAGCGCCTACGCCGCCCACCTCGCGCGCCGCGCGGCGGAATATGGGGTTGTCACGAAGAAACCCGTCGTCAACATGAAGCTGGTGAAAAAGCGGAAAGACGCCATCGTCGCCAGCGCCACCAACGGCCTCGGCAAGTGGATGCACGGCCTGAAGAACGGCAAGGTGATCCACGGCCATGCGAGGTTCGTTTCTCCTGAAAAAATTCTTGTTGGAAAGCAGGAAATCGAAGCAGACAAAATCTTCGTCAACGTCGGCGGCCGGCCGCTGGTGCCGAAGATGCCCGGCCTCGAGGGCGTGCCGTTCCTCACCAACGAGTCGATGATGGACGTCGACTTCGTGCCCAGGCACTTGCTGATTGTCGGCGGCAGCTACATCGGCCTGGAATTCGCGCAGATGGTCCGGCGCTTCGGCGCCAAGGTGACCGTGGTCGAGATGATGGATCGCATCATCGCGCGCGAGGACGAGGACGTCTCGCACGGCGTGCAGAAGATCCTCGAGGCCGAGGGCATCGAGTTCCACCTCAAGGCCGAGTGCCTCGACGCGCACCGGCACGGCAAGAGCGTCGCCATCGGCCTGCAGTGCAAAGGGCCCCACAAGCACGCGCAAGGCAGCCACCTCCTCCTCGCCGTCGGCCGCGTCCCCAACACCGACGACCTCGGCCTCGACAAGGCCGGCGTCCAGGTCGACAAGCGCGGCTACATCGAGGTCGACGAGGGCCTGCGCACCTCCAACCCGCGCGTGTGGGCGCTCGGCGACTGCAACGGCAAGGGCGCCTTCACCCACACCGCCTACAACGACTACGAGATCGTCGCCGACAACCTCTTGAGCAATGCCGGCCGCAAGTACACCGACCGCGTCCCCGTCTACGCCCTCTTCACCGATCCGCCTCTCGGTCGCATCGGCATGTCCGAAGCCGAGATCAAGAAGGCGGGTATCAGAGCACTAGTAGGGATCCGCCCGATGACCCGCGTCGCGCGCGCCGTCGAGAAAGGCGAGACTCAAGGATTCCTGAAGATCCACGTCGAGGAATCGAGCAAGCGCATCCTCGGCGCGTCGCTGCTAGGCGTCGGCTGCGACGAGGCGGTGCACTCGCTGATCGACGCGGTGTATTCGAAAAAGCCCTACACCGAGGTGCAGCGGGAGGTGAGGATCCACCCGACGGTGAGCGAGCTGCTGCCTACGACCCTGGAGCACCTGAAGGGTCTTTAGGAGCCGATACCGTGTAGACTGCGCGCCCCTCACTAAAAAGGCGGCCGCCATGACGACCCCATCGGATTCCAGCCCCAGCAAGCTCGTCAAGGAAGACCTCGTCGTCGGCACCGGCGAGACCGCCGCGCTCGGCAACGACGTGCTCGTGCACTACGTCGGCCGCATGGCCAACGGCGTGCAGTTCGACTCCAGCGTCGCCCGGCGCGACCCGCTCGACTTCTCGCTCGGCGCCGGCGACGTGATCCGCGGCTGGGACGAAGGCATCCAGGGCATGAAAGTCGGCGGCAAGCGCCGCCTCACCATCCCGCCCGAGCTCGCCTACGGCGACAAGGGCTGCGGCGGCGTCATTCCGCCGCAGGCGACTCTGGTGTTCGAGGTGGAACTGCTCGAAGTTTCGTAGGCTCGCGCTGCGGCCGGTCGGCCTCGTGCCAGCCGACCAGGCGCGGCCAGCTCCGCATCCGGAACACGTTCGCCGGCGCCGGTTCCGCGCATGCCGGAACGAGATAGAGCGGCGTCTTTTTATCCATCAGTCACGGTGCGCGCCCGGCGTGCCTAAGTCAAGGCGTTTCGCGCCGCGCGCTGTCTACAATCCCGCTCCCGCATGGCTCTCCTGACCGTCCTCGATGCCCAGCTCGCCTATGGCGAGCTGCCTCTTCTCGACCGCGCCGCGTTCTCGATGGAGGCGGGCGAGCGCATCGGCCTCATCGGCCGCAACGGCACCGGCAAATCCTCGCTCCTCGCCGCCATCGCCGGCACCGTCGCGCTCGACGACGGCGAGGTGCGCAAGCGCGACGGCCTGCGCGTCGTGCTGGTGCCGCAGGAACCGCTTCTTCAGGACGATCCTTCCATCAAGAAACACAAGCTCGAAGAATTCCTCCACCGCTTCAACCTCGACCCCGATCGCGCGCCGGACAATATGTCCGGCGGTGAGCGCAAGCGCGCCGCGTTGGCGCAGGCGTTCGCGCTCGAGCCTGACCTGCTCCTGCTCGACGAGCCGACCAACCACCTCGACATCGACGGCATCCTCACTTTAGAAAACCTGTTGATGAGGCAGCCCGCGGCGATCGTCATCACCCACGACCGCGCCTTCCTCGACCGCGTCGCCACGCGCATCGTCGAGCTCGACCGCGGCCGGCTGCTCTCGTTTCCCGGGGATTTTTCTGCTTACCAGGAATCAAAAGAGAAGCTTCTCAAGGACGAAGCGGTGGTCAACCGCAAGTTCGACAAATTCTGGGCGCAGGAAGAGGCCTGGATCCGCAAGGGCGTCGAGGCGCGCCGCACCCGCAACGAAGGCCGCGTGCGGCGCCTGGAGCACCTGCGCGAGGAGCGCGCCGCGCGCCGCAGCCGCTCGGGCAGCATCAAGCTCGGCGTCGCCGCCGGCCAGCGCTCGGGCAAGCTGGTTTGCGAGCTCACGAAAGTAACCAAGAAATTCGGCGAGCGGACGATCGTCAAGGACCTCGACCTCCTCATCAGCCGCGGCGACCGCATCGGCCTGATCGGCCCCAACGGCGCCGGCAAGACCACCCTCATCAAGCTGATCCTCGGCAGCCTCGCGCCCGACTCGGGCAGCGTGCGCCTGGGCGCGAACGTGGCGCCGGCCTATTTCGATCAAATGCGCGAGCAGCTGCGCGAAGACCTCACGGTTGCGGAAACCATCAGCCCGGGCTCGGAGTGGATCGAGACCGCCGGCGGCAGG
>DASXKY010000165.1:0-3853 GCA_036496555.1 Burkholderiales bacterium
CGCGGAGAAATCCTGTCTTACCGTTTCATCCGATGAAGCAACTGGATACTTTGGAGAAGGCAGGCGGGTCGCCCGCTCCTGCTCCCGCTCCCGCCGCGCCGCGCCGCGGCGAGGCTTTGCGCGAGCTGGTGCGCTTCGCCATGCGGCAAGGCTATTACGACACGTGGAACACGCCTCAGGACCAGACTGTAAGGTCTTGTGCTAGTAAGGGTTTCCCGACAGACCGGAAGCCATTTTCCGGCTAGGCTGCAGTGAAAAGGAGGCCTTGCGCTGCCACGGCGAGGCACGGGAGGAGCGATGTCTTTGCGCTCGTCAGAAACGCCGGGGGAGCAGGGTGGATTTCCCCGGCTTGGTTCCGTCGCCGCGCTGGCGATGGAACGCTTGACGCGCAAGCTGTCGCCGCGTGCGGCGTGGACGCTCGTCGGTGTATTGCTCGTCGCGCTGGGCGCGGTCGCAGTCCAGCATTACCGATCGGTGCAGAGGGAGTTGACCGAGGTCGCGATGGCGCGCCGTGCAGCTGTCGCTCAACTCGCGGCCGCCACGCTTTCCGAGCGCCTCGACCGCATGCTCGACCTCGGTGTCTCGCTCGCGACGCGCGTACGCTTCGCCGACTTGGTGGCGGCCGGCCAATGGGAAGCAGCGGTGCAGATCATGAAAGCCGTTCCAACCGAGTTCCGTTTCATCGACCGCGTGCTGCTCGCCGACGTGCGCGGTACCGTGATGGCGGACGCACCCGATCTCAAGGCGCGGGGGCAGAACTTCGCCCGGCGCGACTGGTACCAGGGCGTCAGCCGCGACTGGAAGCCCTACGTCTCCAACGTCTATCGCCGCGAGGCGCCGCCGCAGAAGGTGCTGTTCGCAGTAGCGGTGCCGGTCCTGGATCGCGCGGGGACGCCAGCCGGCGTGCTGCTCCTGCAGGTCCGCCTCGAGCACTTCTTCGATTGGGCGCAGACGATCGACGTCGGCGCGGGCGGCGCCGTGTACGTGGTCGACGGCAAGGGCGTGGCCGCGTTTGATAGCCGCAGCCCGCTGCAGTCCGAGATGGCGGACTTTTCGATGCACCCGGCGGTCGCCCGCCTGCTGATCGGGAAGAGCGGGATCGAGGTGCTGCCCGGGCCGGAAGGCGACGAGCACGTCTACGCCTTCATGGAAGGGCGGCGCGGCTGGGACGTCGTCGTGGACCAGCCGGCGGCGAGCGCGTTCGCGGCGCGCGATGCGCAGCTGCGCTTCGTGCGCCTCGCCTACGGGGCGGTCGCCGCTTTCATCGCGGCGGCGGCCTGGCTCGCGACCGCCGAGCTGCGCCGCGCGCGCCGCTCTGTTGCGAGCCACGCCGAGCGACTGCGCATCCTGCACCAGATCGATCGGGCAGTGCTCGTCGAGGAGAGCCCGGAAGCGATCGCCGCGGCGGTGGTGCAGCCGATGCGCGAGCTGCTGGACGTGCCGCGCGCCATCGTCAACCGCTTCGATCTCGTGAAGGACGAGGTCGAGTGGATCGCGGCCGCCGGGCGCCGGCGCACGCACGTCGGCCCGGGCGTGCGCTACTCGATCAAATTGATGGGCGATCTCGACGCGTTGCGCCGCGGCGAGCCGCAGACGATCGACGTCCACGCGCTGCCCGCCGGGCCCGAAAGCGAGGCGCTGCTCGCCTCCGGCGTGCGCTACTACATGGCGGTACCGATGATCGCCGGCGGCGAGCTGCTCGGCGCGCTGAGCTTCGGCGGGCCGCGGCCCGTCTTTCCCGCCGAGCAGCTCGCGATCGTGCGCGAGGTCGCCGCGCAGCTCGCCATCTCCATCGCGCAGGCCCAGCTCCTCGCGCGGGTGCGCGAGCACGCCGCCCAGCTCGAGGCGCGCGTACGCGAGCGGACCGCCGAGCTTGAGGCCACCAACAAGGAGCTCGAAAGCTTCAGCTACTCGGTGTCGCACGACCTGCGCGCGCCGCTGCGCGCCGTGGACGGCTACGCGCGCATGCTCGAAGAAGACCACGCTGCCAAGCTCGATGGCGAGAGCAAGCGCCTGCTGCGGGTCGTGCGCGAGGCGGCCGAGCGCATGGGCGCCCTGATCGACGATCTGCTCGCCTTTTCGCGGCTCGGCCGCCACGAGCTGCAGCGCCGCCGGCTCGACATGAGCGCGCTCGCGCGCGAGGTCGTCGCCGAGACCGACGGCGCCGCCAGGACTCGCGTCGAGATCGCGGCGCTGCCTGCGACCAACGGCGATGCAACCCTGCTGCGCCAGGTGTGGGTCAACCTGATCGGCAACGCCGTCAAGTACTCGGGCAAGCGCGCCGATCCGCGCGTCGAGATCGGCGGCCGCGCAGAAGGCGCGGAGAACGTGTACTGGTTGCGCGACAACGGTGTCGGCTTCGACATGCGCTACGCGGCGAAGCTGTTCGGCGTATTCCAGCGCCTGCACCGCGCCGAGGAATTTCCCGGCACCGGCGTAGGCCTCGCCATCGTGCAGCGCATCGTCGTGCGCCACGGCGGGCGCGTCTGGGCGGAGGGCCGGCCGGGCGAGGGCGCCACCTTCTTCTTTTCCATGCCGGGGAACGCGTGAGCGAAACCTATCCCGGCGAGATGGAGATCCTCCTGGTGGAGGACAGCCCGCAGGACGCCGAGATGACGCTGCGCGCCCTGCGCAAGCGCAACCTCGCGAACCGGCTGCACTGGGTGAAGGACGGCGAGGAGGCGCTCGAATATCTCTTCTGCACCGGACGCTACGCCGGCCGCGACCCGGCGCGGCCGCCGAAGCTGGTGCTGCTCGACATCAAGATGCCGAAGGTCGACGGCATCGAGGTGCTGCGCCAGATCAAGGCCTCGCCGCTGCGCAGCGTGCCGGTGGTGATGATGACCTCCTCGAATGAGGAGCGCGACGTCGTCGACACCTACCACCTCGGTGTCAACAGCTACATCGTCAAGCCGGTCGCGTTCGAGGCATTCGCCGACACGGTGTCGAACATCGGGCTGTACTGGGTGCTTACCAACCGGGTGCCGACGTGAACGCACCCACCATCCGGGTCCTGCTCACGGAGGACGTCGCCGCCGACGCCGAGCTCGAGGTGCGCGAGCTGAAGCGCGCCGGGCTGCGCGTCGCGCACCGCGTGGTCGACACCGAGGAGTCGTTCAACGACGCGCTGCGCGAGTTCTCGCCCGACGTGATTCTGTCGGACTTCTCCATGCCCGGGTTCGACGGCATGGCGGCGCTCGCGATCGCACGCGAGGCGGCGCCGGACATACCCTTCATCTTCGTCTCGGGCACGATCGGCGAGGAATACGCAATCCGCGCGCTGAAGAACGGCGCCACCGACTACGTGCTGAAGTCGAACCTGGTACGGCTGCCGGCGACGGTGGAGCGCGCGCTCGCCGACGCCAGGGTGCGCCGCGAGAAGCGCCGCGCCGAGGCCGAGCTCGAGATGGCGCGCGAGCGCCTGACCAGCATCTTCACCTCGCTGCCGGACATGCTGTGGTCGGTCGACGCGCATACCGACCGGATCACCTACGTCAGCCCGGCGGCGCAGGACATCTTCGGCCATCCGGCCGAAGCCTTCCTGCGCGACCAGGACCTGTGGCTGGAGGTGGTGCATCCGGACGACCGGCCGCGCATGGCGGCAGCGTGGCAGCGCGTGCGCAGCGGCGAGCCCTATGACATCGAATACCGCGCGGTGCGCCCCGACGGCGCCGTGCGCTCGATCAGCGACCGCGGGCGGCCGATCCGCGATGCGCGCGGCGCCTTCGAGCGCATCGACGGCATCGCTCGCGACATCACCGAGCAGGTGGACCACCGCCTGCGTATCGCCCGGCTCTCGCGCGTGCGCGAGTTTGCGAGCAGCATCAACTCGGCCCTGGTGCGCCTGCGCGAC
>DASXKY010000166.1:0-12630 GCA_036496555.1 Burkholderiales bacterium
CGCGACGCGCGTTCTCATCGACTGCGGCCTCAACCTGCGCGACACCGAGAAGCGGCTCGCGCGCCTCGGCCTCGCGCCGTCGGATTTGCAGGGCATCCTCGTCACGCACGAGCATAGCGACCACGCCGGCTGCGCGTTCGACTTCGCGGCGGCCCACGGTGTCGCGATCTACCTCACCTACGGCACGCTGGTGGCGCTCGAGATGGAAGGGAAGGCCCTCGAGGGTGTAAAGAAGATTTTGATTCAATCCAAAGACCCTTTTTGCATCCAGGAGCTCGAGGTCATTCCATTCACGGTCCCGCACGACGCGCGGGAGCCGGTGCAGTTCGTGCTCTCCGACGGCAACGCCCGCCTCGGCGTCCTCACCGACATCGGCGTGTCGACGCCGCATGTAGAGCGCACACTGTCGGGCCTCGACGCGCTGGTGCTCGAGTGCAACTACGACCGCGACCTGCTCTGGGCCGGCCCCTATCCGAAGTGGCTGAAGGAGCGCATCGCCGGGCCCTTCGGCCACCTCGACAACCGCGAGTCCGAGCGCCTGCTCGGGGCGCTCGACCGTACCCGGCTCAAGCACGTCATCGGCGCGCACCTCTCGCAGCAGAACAACAAGCCCGACCTGGCCCGGGCCTGCCTCGCAAGGGCTTTGGGCTGCGAAGAGAGCTGGGTCGGTCTTGCAACCCAGGACGAAGGCTTCGGCTGGCGAAGCCTATAGGCCGGCGGTAGTCGCCGAGACGGCGGGGAATGAAGCGGACCAGATCTCGCCGAAGCGGCTGCGCATGGCGAGGCCCTCGGTCTCGTCGCCGAGGCCGATCGCGCCGCGGAAGAACTGCGCCACCGGGCGGCGCACGTAGTGCAGCGAGTCGAGGACCAGGAAGGCGTCCTGCAGCTCGCGGATCTCTTCATGGGTGCGGTTGATCTGGATTGCGTGCGCGAAGCGCGCAAGGAGCGCCATCATGCGCGGGCAGTGCCGCGTGATGTGATCGGTGTCGTGCACCACGAGGTATACGCGCCGCGTGCGGCTCGCCAGCAGGAAGTTGGCGATCTTGTCGACGCGGCCGGGTTCGTTCAGCTGCAGCGCCGAGCCGTCGGGGTCGAAGGCGCGCAACTCGCGCCCCGGCTGCTCGAGCAGGCGGTCGACCGCGGCCTGGAAGCCGGCGCGGTCGTCGAATCGGTCGTAGGCGGTCTCGCTCATGGTTTTTCGAGGTGCAGGTATCCGGCACGATGCCATCCCGCCATTTGCGGCGCAAGCGAGGATAGCGCCCTACCCGGGCCGCTACGCTTGTCTGCAAGGGATTTCATCAATTTGGCTTTGCCTCCACGCAGCGTCAGCGTCTCCCCGTTTATGAAAAAGAGGTTGCCGGAGTAGAGGAGCTGCGTCTTCGGGTCGAGAACGACGCGTGAGCGCGTGAGCGGGCGGCCGCCGCGCCCGGGATGGAAGACGACATGCGCCTTGGGGGTGGTCAGGTATTCACCTACGAAGCGCTCCACGTCGCGCCTTGACCAGCGGATGCGCCGCAGGTGCTTCTCCGAAAAGCGCAGCATGCCCGCGGGAATCCGCCCCGCGTCGCGCGCCGGCGCCAGGCCGGGATCGCGATAGCGCGCATCCGGCAGCCCGCGCTCGTGCAGGAAGTCGAGGAAGGCGGCGCCAATCTCGGCCCCGCGCGGCGTGCGGAAGCCGATGGAGTAGGTGAAGCAGGCGTCGAGCGCCACGCCATCGTGTTTCAGGCCCGGCGGCAGGTACAGCATGTCGCCCGCGTCGAGCACATAGGTCTTTGTCTTCCTGTCTGAAAGCCACACCTTCCAGCGTCGCCTGCCGGGGCCTTGCAGCAGGAACACGTCGTATGAATCGACGTGCGGACCGACCCCGCCGCCCGGCGCCGCGTAGCTCACCATCAAGTCGTCGAGCCGCGCCTGCGGTACGAATGCGAATCGACGAAGAAGCGAGTCGCCGGCCGCGAGATGCAGGTTTATCCCGCTCACCAGCAGCGTCGAGTTCTTTCTTAAAGTGATTTCTCCGTCGAACGGCCCGTGCGCAGTTTCCCATTTGGCGCCGCGGCGCTTCACGATGCGGGATTCGACGTCGTCGCGCGCTGCGAGCGCTGCGAGCGCGCGCCAGTTGCCGCCGATGCCGCGGACTCCGGCGAAACCTGACAGCGCGCCGCGCACGAGAAGCGGGCGCTTCTGCCAATAACGTCGCAGGAATGTGCGTGGCAAGAGACCACCGAGCAACTGCATCGAAACATTATATGTAGCGAGGCGACTACAGATTTTTTTTCGGCTCTTGTCAAAGCAAGGAAGTTCAGGAATAGTCGTCGCAGATGCTGCAACCGGGCGAAACGGCGCCGTCGTTCGATCTTCCCGATGCCGACATGCAGAGCGTCAGCCTGTCGGAGTTCAAGGGGAAGAAGCACGTCGTGCTGTACTTCTATCCGCGCGACGGTACGCCGGGCTGCACCCTGGTGACCACCGACTTCTCCGACCACGAGGACCAGTTCGGCAAGCACGACTGCGTGGTGATGGGCGTGTCGCGCGACGACTGCCTGACGCACGCCGACTTCCGCGACAGGAACGGCGTCACGATCTGCCTGCTCTCCGACCCGGAGGGCGAGGTCTGCCGCAAGTACGGCGTGATCCAGGAGACCGAGAACGAAGGTGTGCGGCGCGAATGCCTGGTGCGCTCGACCTTCCTCATCGACAAGAAGGGCGTCATCCGCCACGTCGCCTACGGCGTCAATCCCCGCGGCCATGCAGCCGAGGTCTACGACCTGGTGAGGCGGCTGCGCTCGTAGGCCGCGACAAGGTGGTGAGCGTGCGCGTCGCGATGTACGACGCGCAGGGAGTCGAGCTCTCCTCGCCGGCCGAGACCCGCTATGTGCACGGCGGCTACGGCGGGCTGCTCGAAGGCCTCGAGCGCGCGCTGGAGGTAGCCTCTACATCGTTACCGACGTCGCTGACGGCAAGGTGGTGCTGGACGGCAACCATCCGCTGGCTGGCGTGGCGCTGCGCTTCTCGGTCGACGTGCTGGCTGTAAGAAATGCAAAACCTGAGGAAATAGCCCGAGGCGTATCATTGCCCTAGGGAGGGGGCGATGATCCGAGACATGCTGTCGTACGGGCTGGGGACCCTGGTGGCGTTCGCCATCGTCGCCGGCCTCGTATTCCTCTTCATCAGCGACATCACGCAGAAGAAGCATGGCGTGCTGCGCAACTATCCGATCGTCGGCCACCTGCGCTACTTCTTCGAGGAGCTCGGCGAGTATTTCCGCCAGTACTTCTTCTCCGGCGACCGCGACGAGATGCCGTTCAACCGCGCCACGCGCGCCTGGATCTACCGCCTCGCCAAGAACGAGGGCGGCAACATCGGCTTCGGCTCGACCTACGACCTGCACCAGCCCGGCGCGCTGATCTTCGTCAACCACCCGTTCCCGGTGCTGGAGGAGGAGCGGCTGCCGACGCCGTCGCTCGCGCTCGGCGACGGCTACTGCGAGCATCCGTTCCACGCCAAGTCGATCGTCAACATCAGCGGCATGAGCTTCGGCGCGATCTCGGAACCGGCGGTGCGCGCGCTCTCGCGCGGCGCGGCGGTCGCCGGCTGCTGGATGGACACCGGCGAAGGTGGCCTCTCGCCGTACCACACCGAGGGCGGCTGCGACGTCATCATGCAGATCGGCACCGCCAAGTACGGCGTGCGCGACGCGCAGGGCAGCCTGTCCGCCGAGCGGCTGAAGGAGCTCGCGCCGCTGGTGCGGGCCTTCGAGATCAAGCTGTCGCAGGGCGCGAAGCCCGGCAAGGGCGGCGTGCTGCCGGGCAAGAAGGTCACCGCCGAGATCGCCAAGATCCGCGGCATCCCGGAAGGGCGCGACTCGATCAGTCCCAACCGCCACCGCGACATCGCCAACATGAACGATCTGCTCGACAAGATCGCGTGGATGCGCGAGCTTACCGGGCGCCCGGTTGGCGTGAAGACCGCCATCGGCGGCTGGAGCTTCATGAACCAGCTCGCCGACGCGGTGCACAAGCGCGGGCTCGAGTACGCGCCCGACTTCCTGGTGATCGACGGCGGCGAGGGCGGCTCGGGCGCGACGCCGCAGGCGCTCGCCGACCACATGGGCCTGTCGATCGAGGAAGCCTTGCCTCGTGTAGTGGACTCGCTGCTCGAGAGCGGCCTGAGGACCCGCATCCGCGTCGTCGCCTCGGGAAAGATCGTCACCTCGGCGCGTGCGGCGTGGGCGCTCTGCGTCGGCGCCGACTTCATCAACAGCGCGCGCGGCTTCATGTTCTCGCTCGGCTGCATTCAGGCGCTGCGCTGCCACCAGAACACCTGCCCGACCGGCGTTACCACGCACAACAAGCGCCTGCAGCGCGCGCTGGTGGTGGAGGAGAAATACCTTCGGGTGGCCAACTACGCCAACAACATGAACCGCGAGATCGACATGATCGCCCACTCTTGCGGCGTGCGGCATGCGCGCGAGCTCAAGCGCGAGCACGTGCGCATCGTGCAGGCGAGCGGCCAGTCGGTCGCGCTCAACATGCTCTACCCGTATCCTGAGCCGAAGGCGCGGGTGAAGGTCGCATGAAACGTCTTCTCGCCTGCGTGGCCTCCCTTTTCCCGCCGTTTCCCGCGAAGCGATGAAGGGTGGGATAGGCGAGCACAGGAAGGCGGCCGTCAGCGCGGGGCTGCGCTACGTGACCGACGGCGTCTCCGGTATCAGTAGAAAGCGATCCGGGTCAGGCTGGGCGTACTACCTGCCCTCCGGGCGCCTCATCGGCGATGTCGCGATAAGGAAAAGGCTGAATTCGCTTGCGATCCCGCCGGCATGGATCGACGTCTGGATCTGTCCTGATGTGGACGGCCACATCCAGGCGACGGCCCGCGACGCGCGCGGGCGCAAGCAGTACCGCTACCACCTTTCCTACCGCGAAGCGCGTGACCGCTCGAAGTTCCGCCGCATGCTCGAGTTCAGCGAGGTGCTGCCTCTACTGCGCGAGCGCGTCGAGCGCGATCTGCGCGCCGACGACCTCAGCCGGCGGCAGCTCCTCGCGACGGTGGTGCGGCTGCTCGACCGCACGCTGATCCGCGTCGGCAACGACGAGTACGCGCGCGAGAACCGCTCGTTCGGCCTCACCACGCTGCGCCGGCGGCACGTGCAGGTGGACGGCGCCGTGCTGCGCTTCAGCTTCCGCGGCAAGAGCGGCGTCGAGCACACCATCTCGGTGTCCGACCCGCGCCTGGCGAGGATCATCCAGCGCTGCCGCGACCTGCCCGGGCAGGAGATGTTCCAGTACCTCGACGCGCGCCGGAAGCGCCAGTCGGTGTCCTCGGACGATGTCAACGACTACCTGCGCGAGCTCACCGGGCGCGACGTGACGGCGAAGGATTTCCGCACCTGGGGCGGCACCATGCTCGCCGCGGTTCAGCTGCGCGCGATGGGGCCGGGAGCGAGCCGAAGAGAGGCGG
The DNA here is from genome assembly GCA_036496555.1 of Burkholderiales bacterium. Lineage (GTDB taxonomy): Bacteria > Pseudomonadota > Gammaproteobacteria > Burkholderiales > SG8-39 > SCGC-AG-212-J23. The sequence continues at coordinate 5,458 of DASXKY010000166.1, forward strand.
ACCGCAACGTCATCCGCGCGATCGACGCCGTCGCCGAACGTCTGGGCAACACGCGCGCGGTCTGCCGCGAATACTACGTGCACCCGGCGCTGCTGAGCGCCTATCACATGGGGAAGGTCGTGCCGCAACCGCCCGCGGCGCCCAAGCGCGGCCGCGGCTCGCGCCACGCCGCGCTGCGCGGCGACGAAGTCCTGGTGCTGCAGTTCCTGCAGGAGAAGGTCTGAGGCCGATCAGTTCTGCCGCTCGACCTGCTGGCAGGGGCCGAGCTCGCGGCCGTCGAGGCTGATCAGCGCCTCGTCGGCCTTGGTGTGCAGCACGGCGCGCTCGCCTGCGTAGCGCACGCCGGAGGCCGAGGGCACGCGGCGCAGCGCGAAATCCTCGCCGCCGATCCGCACGCGCGCGGCGTCCTCCGAAATGACGGCCGTCACCAACCGGCCGCCTTCGCACAAATAGGTCCGTTCCTCGCCGCCGATGGGCGCCGAGCATCCGGTCAGAGCGAGGGCGGCGACGATAGAGAAGTGCTTCATTGCGACAGCCATCCGTTCCAGATGCGCCGGGCGGGGTCGATCAGCTCGCTCGCGGTGAGTCCCACAGGGCCGGTGCCCGCGGTGACCAGCGCGTCCGCGGCGGCGCCGTGCAGGTGCGTGCCGAGCACCAGGGCGGCCTCGCCGGAGTAGCGCTGCGCGAGCAGCGCGCCGAGCATGCCGGCGAGCACATCACCCATGCCGGCGCTCGCCATGCCGGGATTGCCGGAAGTGTTGATGAACCATTGACCGTCGCGCGTCGCGAGCACGCTGCCATTGCCCTTCAGCACGGCGTGCGCATTGAGATTTTCAGCGAGCAGACGCGCCGCCTTGACGCGGTTCTCCTGCACGTTGGCGACCGTCGAACCGAGCAGGCGTGCCGCCTCCGCCGGATGCGGCGTGACCAGTGTTTCCGCGGACCGATGCACGCAGGTTTTTCTGAGCATTTCACTCTGAGAGAGCAGATTCAAGGCGTCCGCATCGAGCACGCACGGAATCTCGCTGGCGAGCGCTGCGCCGACCAGAGTCTCCGCGCGCTCGCCTTGTCCGAGACCGGGGCCAGCGAGAACCGCGTCCAGGTCGAGGCCGAGTACGTCGTCGGCGTGCCGCAGCATCAGCTCGGGCGCGGCCGGGTCGACTTCAATTGAATCTTGTTCGAGAAAACCAACATAAACCTTCCCGGCGCCGAGCTTCAATGCCGCGCGCCCGGCGAGCAGCGCGGCGCCGGTCATGCCGGCCGCGCCGCCGAGGATGCCGAGCGAGCCGGCGAGGCCTTTGTGGAAATTGCGCGGCCGCGGGTTCAGCGCCGCCTTGAAAAGCTGCGGACCGGCGACCCACGCCGACGGCGGCAGCAGAGCCTTCACGTCGAGGCCCAGCTCCGCCACGCTCACTTCGCCGCAATGGTCGGGTCCGTCGAGCGTGAGCAGGCCCGGCTTGAGCGCGATGAAGGTGATGGTATGCGTCGCGCGCACCGCCTTGCCGAGCGCCTGGCCGGTGTCCGACTGGATTCCGCTCGGCATGTCGAGCGCAAGCACCGGGCAGCCCTGGCGGTTCGCGTAGTCGACGAGCTTCGCGTAGTCGCCCTCGATCGGGCGCGTCAGGCCGATGCCGAACAGGCCGTCGATCACGAGACCCCAATGTTTCCCTTCGGGGAGCGCCTCCGGACGCTTCACGACCTCTACCCTGAAAAAATTCTTCTTCAATATCTCAGCGGCGATCAGGGCGTCGCCGCCGTTGTTCCCCGGGCCCGCCAGGACCAGGATGTCCTTGGACTTTTCCGAGGCGAGCGTCGCAGCGAGCTCGGCCGCCGCGGCACCGGCGCGCTGCATCAGGGGCGCGCCGCCCGCCGCCTGCTCGATGCGGCGTATGTCTGCGGTGAGGTAAATCGGACCCTGCATGCGGCAATACTACTTCTGGGTGACGCCCAGCAGCGAGTCGGGCAGCCAGGTGACCAGCGCCGGGAACGCGGCGATGATGACGATACAGATCAGCATCATGAAGAAGAACGGCAGCGAGGCGCGCGCAACGTAGTTGATGTCGCGGCCGGTCATCGTCTGCAGGACGAACAGGTTGAAGCCCACCGGCGGCGTGATCTGCGCGATCTCTACCAGGACGACGATGAAGATGCCGAACCAGATCAGGTTGATGTGCGCCGCCTCGATCATCGGCAGCACGATCGACATGGTCAGCACGATCATGGAGATGCCGTCGATCAGGCAGCCCAGCACGAGGTAGATCGCCGCCAGGACGAGCAGCAGCGTGTAGGTGCTGAGCCCGAGCGAGGCTACCCATTCGGCGAGATGGCGCGGAATGCCGGTGAACGCCATGCACGAGCTGAGGAATGCCGCGCCGGCGAGGATGAACAGGATCATGCAGGAAAGCCGCGTCGCGCCGAGCAGGCTGGCCCAGAAGTTCTCCAGGGTCAGCGTGCCGCTCCACCACGCGATGATCAGCGCGCCGAGTACGCCGAACGCCGCCGCCTCGGTCGCCGTCGCCCAGCCGGCGAACATGGCAGCCATGACGAAGGTGATGAGGAGGACGCACGGTATGAGGCGCCGGGCGCGCCACACGCGCTCGCGGAGCGACATCCGCTCTGTCTCCTGCGGCGTGAGCTGCGGGTGAAGCAGCGCCCAGAAGGCGATGTAGCCCGAGAACAGCACGATCAGGAGGATTCCGGGCAATACCCCGGCAACGAACATCTTCAGGATCGACACCTCGGCGGCGATGGCGTAGACGATCATGATGATCGACGGCGGGATCAGCAGCCCGAGCGTGCCGGCGCCGCACAGCGAGCCCAGCGCCATGCGCTCGTCGTAGCCGCGCTTCTTCAGCTCCGGCAGCGCCACCTTGGCGATGGTCGCGCAGGTGGCGGCCGAGGACCCCGAGACTGCGGCGAAGATGCCGCAGCCGACCACATTGACGTGCATCAGGCGTCCGGGCAGCCAGCTGACCCATGGCGACAGGCCGGCGAACATCTCCTCCGACAGCCGCGTGCGGAACAGGATCTCGCCCATCCAGACGAACAGCGGCAGCGCGGCGAGCGACCACGAGGCGCTCGAGCCCCAGAAGGACTGGAACAGGCTCACCTCCGGCGGGCTCGAGGTGAAGAACTGCAGCCCGAACCAGGCGACGGCGCTCATCGCCATCGCGATCCACAGGCCGCCGGCGAGCAGGCCGAGCATCAGGGCGAAGAGGAGGAGCGAGAGGGCGATCGCGTTCACGCCTAGACGTTCTCGCTGAAGTCCTTGCGCGCCAGCCGCTCCTCCTCGGCCAGGCGGTAGGCAGGCTTGCCGCCGCGCAGGACGACGATGAGCTCGTCGAGCACCGCCACGGTCAGGATCGCCGCGCCGGCGACCAAGCTGGTCTGCGGGATCCAGATCGGGATGCGGATCAGCCCCTGCGCGAGCTCGTCGAGCCGCCAGCTCTCGAAGACGAAGCTGGCGGTGGCCCAGGTGATGTAGCCGACCACCACCAGCGCCGCGCTCAGGCAGGCGATTTCCGCGCCGCGCCGCTGGCGCTCCGGCAGCAGGTTGATGAGCAGGCTGACGCGCACCAGGTCGCCGTGGCGGAACGAATAGCCGAGGGCGAGAAACGCGGAGGCGGCGCAGAGCCAGGCGACGATGTCGTCCGCGCCGCGGAACAGCAGCCCGGCGGCGCGCGTACCCGCCTGCAGCAGCATCACCGCGGCGATCGCGGCGAGGCAGACGGCGGCCGCGGCCCCGCTCGCGGCGTAGAGACGGTCGAGGAACCGCCGCAAGCCGCTATTTCGAGCGGTAGGACTTGATCAGCTGCTGGCCTTCCGCGCCGGCCTTCTTCTGCCACTCGGCGAGGATCTGGTCGCCGACCTTGGCGAACGCGGACTTCATCGCCGCGTCGGGCTGGTGGATGGTCATGCCGTTCTTCTGCAGTGTTTCGTTGGCCTCGAGCGTGCGCACCTTCGACATCGCCCAGCCGCGCGTCTCGGCCTTGGAGGCGGCGTCGGTCAGCGCCTTCTGCTGGTCCTTCGGCAGGCGCGCGAAGGCGCGCGAGTTGACGACCACCGCATTCTTCGGATGGAAGGCGTCGGTGGCATAGTAGTTCTTGACGAACTCCCAGGACTTGGTGGCGGTGCCGGTCGCCGACGAGGTGATCATCGCCTGGATGCCGCCGGTGGCGAACATCTGCGGCACGTCGGGCACCTGCACCACCGTCGGGCTCGCGCCGAGCAGCTCGGCGAGCCGTGCGGTGAGCGGGCTGTAGGTGCGGAACTTGGTGCCCTTCAGGTCGGCGACGCTCTTCAGCGGATCCTTGCTGTAGATGCCCTGGCCCGGCCAGGCCACCGAATAGAGCAGCTTGAGGCCGCGCTTTTCCAGGTGCTTGTCGAGCAGCGGCTTTTGGGCCTGGTAGAACTTCCAGGCGTTGTCGTAGCCGGCAGCGACGAACGGGATGTTGTCGGCCTCGAAGATCGGATCGTCGTTGCCGAACTGCGAGAGCAGGAACTCGGCGATGTTGACCTGGCCGCTCGACACCGCCCGCAGCATGTCGGGGTGCTTGATGAGCGAGCCGTTCGGGTGCACGGTGATGGCGAGGGCGCCGTCGGTCGCCTTCTTCACGTCCTCGGTGAACAGCACCACGTTGCGCGTGTGGAACTCGCCGTCGGAGTAGGGCGTCGGCATGTCCCACCTGGTCTGCGCCTGCGCGCCCGCGGCGCACAGCATGAACAGAGCTGCTGTTATGACTCGCATGAGGATCCTCCCGGGAGCGAAATCTTAGCTCAATTCGTCCAGCACCAAGGCGGCCAGAGCGAGCGAGGCGGTGAGCCCGGGCGATTCGATGCCGAACAGGTGGACGAGTCCGGGGACGCCGTGCTTGCGCGGGCCCTGGATCTCGAAATCGGGCGCGGGCTCGCCGGCGCCCGCGGTCTTCGGCCGGATACCGGAATAGGCGGGGGCGAGCGCGCCGTCTGGCAGTGCGGGCCAGTAGCGGCGGATCGCTGCATAGAAGCGCTCGGCACGACGAGGATCCACTGCGTAGTCTTCCTTCTGGCCGATCTTGTCGACCCACTCGACATCGGGTCCGAAGCGCGCCTGACCGGCCATGTCCAGCGTGACGTGCACGCCCAGCCCGCCGGGCTCCGGCACCGGGTAAACGAGAAGCTGGAACGGGTTTTTCCCGGCTAGCGAATAGTAGTTGCCCTTTGCATAAAGTTCTTTCGGCGCGAACTCCGCTCGGTAACCCTCCAACGATTTGGCTACGCTCGGAGCACGCAGGCCGGCGCTGTTGATGAGCACGTCGGCCTTCACCGTCATTTCATTGGTGTGAAGAACCATTCCGTCGTCCGTGATCTCGCCCCCAACGATCGGGCTCTTCAGCGCGAGCATCGCGCCGCGCGATTCGGCTTCGCCGAGGTAGGCGAGCATCAGCGCGTGGCTGTCGATGATGCCGGTCGACGGTGAATACAGCCCGGCGACGCATTGCAGCGCCGGCTCGAGCGCGAGGACCTGCTCGCGCGCCATCCAGACCACGTCGGTGACGCCGTTCGCATGGGCCTTCGCCTGCATCGCCCTGAGCTCATCGAGCTGATTTTCAGAGGTGGCGATGATCAGCTTGCCCGCCCGCCTGTGCGGCACGCCGCGGCTCACGCAGTACTCGTAGAGGAGCTCCTTGCCGGCGACGCAGGCGCGCGCCTTGAGCGATCCCTTCGGATAGTAGATACCGGCGTGGATCACCTCGGAGTTGCGCGAGCTGGTATGAGTGCCGATCGCCTCCTCCGCCTCGAGGATCACTACCTCGCGGCCGGCGAGGGCGAGCTCGCGCGCGACCGCGAGGCCGACCACGCCCGCGCCGATCACTACTGCGTCAAGCTTTTCCACGCACGGAGCTCCGCACGACGAGGAAGGCGCCGAGGCCGCCCAGCGCTGCGGCGCTCGCCATGGCGCGCGCGCTGCCGTCGAAGAGCACGCCCAGCACGGCGCTCAGCACCGCGCCGACGGCGAAGGACGCCGCGCCCATGAGCGAGGAAGCGGTGCCCGCGCTCTTCGGGAAAGGCGTCAGCGCCGCGGCGGTGGCATTGGGCGCGATGAAGGCCGTGCCGCAAAGGAAGGCGGCGAAGGGCAGGGCGATGGCAAGCGGGTGCGCGATCCCGGCCCAGGCGAGCGCCGCCGCGCTCGTCCCGCCGGCGAGCACCAGCGCAGCGCCGATGCGCAGCATGCGGTCGATGCCGAGGCGCATCACCAGCCGCCCGTTCGCCCAGGCGCCGCTGATCTGGCCGAGCATCACCGAGGCGAAGAGCAGGCTGTACGCGGCGGGCTTCATGCCGAGGCCCTTGACCAGCACGAACGCCGAGCTCGAGACGAAGGCGAAGATGCCGACCTGGCCGCACAGCATCGCCGCGAACGGCGCGCGGAAGCGCGGCTCGGCGAGGATCGCGCCGAACGCGCGCGCTAGCGCGAGCGGGTGCGACGACGGGCGCTCGGCCGGCGCGGTCTCGCGCAGCCCGGCGGCCGAGGCGGCGAAGAGCAGCGCGCTCGCCGCCGCGAAGAACCAGAGCACCGCGCGCCAGCTGCCGAAGGCGACCAGCAGCCCGCCGACGATCGGCGCGGCGATCGGAATGATGCTGAACACCACCGTCATGCTGGAGAGCAGGCGCGCCGCGCGCTCGTGCGTGTGCAGGTCGCGCACGATGCTGCGCGCGACGACCGGGCCGCAGGACATGCCGAGGCCTTGCGCGAAACGGGCGAGGGCGACTTCCGGCGCGGTGGCGGCGAAGGCGCCGGCGGCGGTCGCGGCGCAGGCGAGCGCCAGCCCGCCCAGCAACGCGGGCTTGCGGCCGATGCGGTCGGAGGCGGGGCCCCAGCCGAGCTGGCCGAGAGCGATGCCGGCGAAGAAGGTGGTGACGGTGAACTGCGCCGCGCCGGCCGAGGCGCCGAGCGCGTCGCCGAGAGAAGGCAGCGCCGGCGCCCAGGTGTCGGTGCCGAGCGGCGTAAGCGCGATCAGCACGCCGAGGAGGACGACGTGGCTCACGCGACGCGCGGGGTGCGGCCGGCGAGCACTTCGCCCATCATCGTCCGATCGATGTTCTGTCCGGTGACGATCACCGCGCAGCGCTTTCCCTGCATCGGCCCGCGCTCCTTCATGAGCGCGGCGAGGCCGGCGGCGCCGGCGCCCTCGG
>DASXKY010000167.1:0-34688 GCA_036496555.1 Burkholderiales bacterium
CACGCCCTACTTCATTCCCGACGGCACCCTGATCTCATGCCTCAACGCCGCCGCGCTGCGCGGGGTCGACGTCGACATCCTGCTGCCCGAGGAGACCGACCTGCCGCACGTGCGCTGGGCCATGTTCGGCCAGCTCTGGCAAGTGCTCGACCATGGCTGCCACGTGTTCCTGCGCCCCGGTCCCTTCGACCACTCCAAGCTGATGGTGGTCGACGGCGCCTACGTGCTGCTCGGCTCGGCGAACTGGGACGCGCGCAGCCTGCGGCTCAACTTCGAGGTCGACGTCGAGTGCTACAGCGTCGAGCTCGGCGCCCACCTCGACGGCCTGGTCGGCAGCCGCGTATCGCAGTCGCGGCCGTACACGCTGTCGCAGGTGAACGCCCGGCCGCTCCCTGTTAAGCTGCGGGACGGCGTGGCGCGACTCTTCGCCCCTTATTTGTAGGTTTTTATGAAAAGAACCTTTACTCAGAAAAAGCGCAAGTTCACCAGCGCGGAGATGGCCAAGCGCATCGACCTCGCGGCGGCTTATCGGCTGGTCAACTTCTACGGCATGGACGAGATGATCGCCAACCACATCTCGGCGCGCGTGCCGGGCAAGGAAGGCGTCTTCTACATCAACCCGTACGGCCTGCTGTACGACCAGATGCACGCCTCGTGCTTCCTCGAGATCGACATCGAGGGCAACGTGCTCTACAACCCGACCGAATACGGCTTCAACCAGGCCGGCTATGTGCTGCACAGCGCCGTGCACAAGGCGCGGCACGATGTCGATTGCGTGATCCACACCCACACGCTCGCCGGCATGGCGATCTCGGCGATGAAGTGCGGGCTGCTGCCGCTCGCGCAGACGGCGATGCGCTTCACCGACGTCGGCTACCACGACTACGAAGGCGTCGCGCTCAACCTCGACGAGCAGGCGCGCGTTGTGAAGGATCTCGGCAACCGCGAGGCGCTGGTGTTGCGCAACCACGGCATGCTTGTCGTCGGCGGGAGCATCGCCGAAGCGTTCAACAACATCTACCGCCTGGAGCGCGCCTGCCAGCTCCAGGTGATGGCGCTCTCCTGCAATACCGAGCTCTCGATGCCGCCGAAGGACCTGATCTCGGCGACCAACAAGCTCTACCTCCCCGGCGTGCGCCGCCGCTTCGGCCTGCTCGAGTGGCCGGCGCTCCTCAAGAAACTCGACAAGATCGATCCGTCGTACCGGAAGTGATGGACCAATACCAGGGCGACTGGGTAATCGTCGACCGGTATCTGTCCTACATCGAAGTTCACCTGCTGCAGTCCTGCCTGAAGGGCGCCGGCATCCCGACGCTGGTCTCGGACGCGCAGCTTGTCCAGACCGATCCGCTGCTCTCGCCCGCGCTCCGTGGCGCAAGTTTGCGCGTTCCCGCGGCGCGCGTTGCCGAAGCGAAGGAGCTGCTCGCCGCCATCAAGCGCGGCGACTTCCAGCTCGGCGACGACTTCGATCCGGGTGCGTAATCCACGCGCTGTTGTGAACGCCCGCCAGCCGGCCGTGTCCGACCCCTTTTGAGAAGGAGCGCGAAATGAAGATCGGTGTCATCGGTTCCGGCGACGTGGCCAAGACGCTGGCGAGCGGGTTTCTTAAGCACGGCCACGAGGCAATGCTCGGCACGAGAGACAGCAAGAAGCTGGTTGAATGGAAGTCCGGCAACCCGCGCGGCAAGGTCGGCAGCTTCGCCGACGCGGCGGCCTTCGCCGAGGTCGTCGTCCTCGCGGTGAAGGGCACCGCGTCGGCCGAAGCGCTGCGCGCCGCGGGCGCACCGAACCTGCGCGGCAAGCCGGTGATCGATGCGACCAATCCCATCGCCGATGCCCCGCCCAGCAACGGGGTGCTGAAGTTCTTCACCAGCCTCGACGAGTCGCTGATGGAGAAGCTGCAGAAGGAATTCGTCGAAGCCCGCCTCGTGAAGGCCTTCAACTCGGTCGGCAACGCCCGCATGGTCGACCCGAGATTCGCCGGCGGCAAGCCGACGATGTTCATCTGCGGCAACGACGATTCGGCCAAGAAGACGGTCGCCGGCATCGTGGAGCAGCTCGGCTGGGAAGCAGCCGATATGGGCAAGGCCGAGGCCGCGCGGGCGATCGAGCCCCTGTGCATGCTCTGGTGCATCCCCGGCTTCCTGCAAAACCAGTGGACGCACGCCTTCAAGCTGCTCAGGTGAGCCTGCTGCCTACTTCAGCGCCTTGTACTTGATGCGGTGGGGCTTGGCGCCCTCCTCGCCCAAGCGCTTCTTCTTGTCGGCCTCGTATTCCTGGTAGTTGCCGTTGAAGAACACCCACTGCGAGTCGCCCTCGGCGGCGAGGATGTGGGTGGCGATGCGGTCGAGGAACCAGCGGTCGTGCGAGATGACGAGCACGCTGCCGGCGAACTCGAGCAGCGCCTCTTCGAGCGCGCGCAGCGTTTCGACGTCGAGGTCGTTGGACGGCTCGTCGAGCAGCAGCACGTTGGCGCCGGACATCAGCATCTTGGCGAGGTGCAGCCGGCCGCGCTCGCCGCCCGAGAGCTGGCCGACCTGCTTCTGCTGGTCGGCGCCGCGGAAGTTGAAGCGCGCGAGGTAGGAGCGTGAGGGCATCTGGAATTTGCCCACCTGCAGCATGTCGTTGCCGCCCGAGATGTCCTCGAACACGGTCTTCTCCGCCGACAGCTCGTCGCGCGACTGGTCGGCGTGGGCGATCTTGACCGTCTTGCCGATGACGACCTTGCCTTTGTCGGCCTTCTCCTTGCCGAGGATGAGCTTGAACAGCGTCGACTTGCCGGCGCCGTTCGGGCCGATGATGCCGACGATGGCGCCCGGCGGGACCTGGAACGACACTTTCTCCATCAGCAGCCGTTCGCCGTAGCCCTTCGAGACGTCCTTGAACTCGATCACCTCGTTGCCGAGGCGCTCGGCCACCGGAATGAAGATCTCCTGGGTCTCGTTGCGCTCCTGGTGTTCCTGCGAGGAGAGCTCCTCGAAGCGCGCCAGGCGCGCCTTGGACTTGCTGGCGCGGCCCTTCGGGTTCTGCCGTACCCACTCGAGCTCGTGCTGCATGGCCTTGATGCGCGCCGCTTCCTGGCTCGCCTCGACCTGCAGCCGCTTTTGCTTTTGCTCGAGCCAGCTCGAGTAGTTGCCTTCCCACGGAATGCCCATGCCGCGGTCGAGCTCAAGGATCCAGCCCGCCGCGTTGTCGAGGAAGTAGCGATCGTGCGTCACCGCCACCACCGTGCCGGAAAAGCGCTGCAGGAACTGCTCGAGCCATTCGACGCTCTCGGCATCGAGGTGGTTGGTCGGCTCGTCGAGCAGCAGCAGGTCGGGCTTGGAGAGCAGCAGCTTGCACAGCGCGACGCGGCGCTTCTCACCGCCAGACAGCACATCCACCTTCTGCTCCCACGGCGGCAGGCGCAGCGCATCGGCCGCCACCTCCAGCTCGTCGGCGCCGCCGGAATTGAGCATCGCCTCGAGCTTCGCCTGCTCCTCGGCCAGCTTGTCGAAGTCGGCGTCGGGTTCGGAATAGGCGGCGTAGATCTCCTCGAGGCGCTTTTTCGCCGCGACGGTCTCGCCCATGGCCTCCTCAACCGCCTCCCTGACCGTAGTATCTTTTTTAAGAACGGGCTCTTGTTCCAGGTAGCCGACGCGGATGCCGGGCATGCGCACCACCTCGCCTTCGTAGTTGTCGTCGACCCCCGCCATGATCTTCAGCAGCGAGGACTTGCCCGAGCCGTTCAGCCCGAGCACGCCGATCTTCGCCCCCGGGAAGAAATTGAGGGAGATGTTCTTGAGGATGGTGCGCTTGGGCGGAACGACCTTCGCCACGCGGCGCATGGTGTAGACGTACTGGGCCATAGGGCCCGCATCATACGGAAAATTCGGGCTACAGATCGCCGCTGAGGGCGCGCAGTTCGAGCTGCGCCTCGGCGATGCCGCCCATCAGCTCGAGCCGCGCCGCCGCGGCCTCGACCAGGGTGCGGCGGGCGTCGAGCAGCTCGAACAGCGAGCCGCGCCCGAGGCGGTAAGCCGACTCGGCCATCTCGAGGAAGGCGCCCTGCTGCGAGAACACTTCGCGGTCGAACCGCTCCAGCGCCTCGCGGCGCTGGCGCAGGGTGTCGAGCTGCCGCCGGTAGTCGGCCCGCAGTCCCGCGCCGGTCGCCCGCTCCCGCTCCCGCGCCGCCTGCGCCTGCGCTTTCGCCTTGTCGGCGAGCGAGCGGCGGTCGATCGAGATGGGGATCTCGGTGCTGACGCCGACGTAGTTGGCGGCGCCGAAAGGCCCGTTTGTCCAGGTACGGCCGAGCTGCACGCTGGGCACGGGCAGCAGCTCGCGCTGCGCCAGCTCGACGCGCGCCTCGGCGGCCACCGCCTCGTCGTGCGCCGCGCGTAACGCCGGCGAGCGCTCGATCGCTTCCTCGCTCTCTCCTGCCCGCGCGGGGGCAGCGGCGAGCGTCTCGAGGGAGCCGGCCGCGCGCGGCCGCCAGCCACGGGCGTCGACCAGGGCGGCGATCGCCGCCGACTGCTCGCTCACCGCCGTCTCGGCGCGCTGCACGGCGAGCGCCGCGAGCGAGGTCTCGGCGTCGGCGCGCGCGAGGTCGTAGCGACTCGCCATCCCGCTCGCCAGGCGTCCCGAGACCAGGCCGCGGATGCGCTCCACCTCGGCGAGGCCGGCGCGCCGCGAGACGAGCTGATCCTGCGCCGCAAGCAGCCGCACGAAGCCGAGCGCCGCCAGGCGGCGCGTTTCGACGGCGGTGAGGCGAAGCTGCGTGTCGGCGAGGCCCACCTGCGCCTCGGCCGCGCGGCCGCGCGCGCCCATCTGGCCGAACACCGGCAGCGGCAGCTCGAGCAACGCCTGGCTCTGGCGCTCGCCGGTGAAAATCGTCTGCTCGCCGCCCGCGGGCCGCGACGCGCCGAAGGTGAGCGAGGGATTCGGGTAGGCGCCGGCGGCGATGCGGTCGGCGCGCGCGGCGTCGGCTTCCCGCGCCGCCGCCGCGATGCGCGGGCTGGTCCCCACGATGTCGAGCACCTGCTCGAGCGTGACGACCTCGGCGGGCGGCGCCGGCTGCTGCGCGAGCGCCGGCGCGGCCGCCAGCAGTAGCGCGGCCGCCGCCTCAGGCCATCTCATCTTCTTCCTCGGGGGTGATGTATTTCTCCGCCGCCGTGGCGCGGTAGATCATCGGCAGCACGAACAGCGTGACGAACAGCGTGGTGACCATGCCGCCGACGATGACCAGCGCGAAGGGCTTCTGCGTCTCGCTGCCGATGCCGGTGGAGAGCGCCATCGGCAGCAGCCCGAACAGCGCGAGCAGCGCCGCCATGAGGATGGCGCGCAGCTTCTCGACGCTGCCCTCGAGCAGCGCGGTGTCGAGCGGCACGCGCGCCGCGCGCTTCGCCTCGATAGCGCTGACCAGCAGCAGCCCGAGCAGCGAGACCTGGCCGAGGAGCGCGATGAAGCCCACCACCGCGCTCACCGAGAGCGGCATGCCGCCGAGCGCCAGCGCGAAGGCGCCGCCGGTCAGCGCGAAGGGCGCCGCGAGCAGGATCGCGAGCGCGGCGCGGCCAGACTGGATTGCGCCGTAGAGCAGCGCGAGCACCGCGGCGAGGGCGATCGGGATGATGATCTCCAGGCGCTTGATGGCGCGCTGCTGGTTCTCGAACTCGCCGCCCCACTGGAAGTAGTAGCCCTCGGGCAGCTTCACCCCCTCGCTCACGGTGGCGATGGCGTCCTTCACCACCGAGCCCATGTCGCGGCCCTCGACGTTGAACTTGAGGGCGAGGTAGCGGCTGTTGCCTTCGCGGTAGATGTTGGCCGCCCCGGTCGCCACCTTGATCGACCCCAGCTCGCGCAGCGCCACGCTGCCGCCTCCCGGACGCGGCACCGCCAGCTCGCCGATCGCCTGCGCGTTGTCGCGCGCCGCGGGCGGCAGGATCACGCGCACCGGCACCGGCCGCTCACCCTCCCAATAGGTGGTGGTGATCTTGCCGGCGAGCGCGGTGCCGATAAAGTCGTTGGCGCTTGCCACCGGCACCCCGGCGCGCGCCAGCCCTTCGCGGTCGAGGCGAATCTGCAGCTGCGGCACGTTGGCGTCGCGGTAGAGGTCGAGGTCGACGATGCCGGGCACGCCGGCGAGCTTCTGCTTCGCCTGCTCGAGCGACTCGCGCATCTCCTTCATGCCGGTGCCGAACACCTTGAGCACCACCTTGCCGCGCACCCCGGCCACCGCCTCCTCGACGTTGTCCTTGATCGGCTGCGAGAAGTTGTACTCGACGCCGGGGATCTCGGTGAGCAGCGCTCGCATCTCGTCGATCAGCCGCTTCTTGTCGTAGCCGGGTCGCCACTCGGTGCGCGGCTTCAGGCGCACGAAAGTCTCGCTCATGTTCGGGTTCTCGTTGTCGGTGCCGTCCTCTGGGCGGCCGTTCTCCGACATCACCTGGATCACTTCGGGGAAGGTGAGGATCCGCCGGCGCATCTCGATCAGCATGTTCTGCGCCGAGTCCTGCGAGATGCTCGGCGGCATCTCGACGAACAGCAGGATGTCGCCCTCGTCGAGCTCGGGCAGGAACTCGGTGCCCAGGCGCGCGCCGAGGACGACGCCGCCGGCAAGGAGCAGCGCGGCGAGCCCGGCGAGCAGCGCGCGGCGGCCGAGCGCGCGCGACAGCCATTCGCGATAGCGGTTGCGCGCCTTGTCGAGCCAGCGCGGCTCGCCCGCGCCGGCGCCGCGCGCGAAGCCGACCGCGCAAAGCGCCGGCACCAGCGTGAGCGCGAGCACCAGCGCCGCGACCAGCGCGAACGAGTAGGTCAGCGCGAGCGGCCGGAAGATGCGGCCCTCGACCTGCTCCAGCGTGAAGACCGGCACCAGCGCGGCGATGATGATCAGCATGGCGTAGAGCGTCGGCCGCGCCACCTGCTCCGCCGAGCGGATGACCAGGCGCAGCAGGTCGCGCCGCGTCGCCGGCTTGTGGTACTGCACCGCATGCAGCACGTTCTCCACCAGCACCACCGCGCCGTCGACCAGGATGCCGAAGTCGATGGCGCCCATCGAGATCAGGTTGGCCGGCAGCCTGAGGATGTACAGCCCGGCGAACGCGCCAAGCAGCGCGAGCGGGATCACCACCGCGACGATGAGCGATCCGGTAATGCTGCGGAAGAAGAGCCAGGCGACCAGTACCACCAGGAGGAAGCCGTGCAGCAGGTTGGTATTGACGGTGGAGAGCGTGTTGCCGACGAGCAGCGTGCGGTCGTAGAACGGCTCGATGCGCATGCCCTTGGGCAGGATCTTGCCGTTCAGCTCCTCGACCTTGGCGTGCACGCCGTCGAGCACGCGCGAGGGGTTCTCGCCGCGGCGCATCAGCGCGAAGCCCTCGACCGTCTCCTTCTCGTTGCCCCAGCCCACGGCGCCGCGGCGCGGCGTATTGGACTGGACGATCTCGGCGACATCGCCGATCGTCACCGGCGTGCCGTCGCGCGTCTTCAGCACGACGCCGCGGATGTCCTCGACCGAGGCGAGGTAGCCGATGCCGCGCACCGCGAGCTCCTGGTCGCCGGCGCTCACGAAGCCGCCGCCGACGTTGATGTTGGCCTTCGCCAGAGCGTCGGCGAGGTCGGGCAGCGTGACGCCGTGCGCCCGCAAGCGATCGATGCTCGGACGGACGTGGATCTCCTTCAGGTAGCCGCCGAAGCTCACCACGTCGGCGACGCCGGGCACCTGCTTCAGCACGCGGGTGATGGTCCATTGCAGCTCGGCGCGCAGCTGGTAGAGGTCGTGGCGGTCGCTCACCACGCGGAACTGGTAGACCTCGCCGAGCGGCGTCGCCTCCGGCGAGAGCTTCGGCGTGATGCCGTCGGGCAGGTCGGCCTCCATCATGCGCTGGCCGACTATCATGCGCGAGGTGAACGGGTCGGCGTCGTCGTCGAAGGTGAGCGTGACCAGCGAAAGGCCGAACAGGCTTTCGCTGCGCAGCTGGATCATGCGCTGGGTGCCGTTCAGCGCCCGCTCGAGCGGCACCGTGATGCTGCGCTCTATCTCCTCGGGCGCGTAGCCGGGCAGCTGCGTGATGACCGTGACCTGCGCGTTGGTCACGTCGGGGAAGGCCTCGATCGGCGTGTTGAGGTAGGCGCGCACGCCGAAGGCGGCGGCGATCAGCACGGCGAAGATCGCCGCGACGCGGCGATGCACGCAGATCTCGATCAGCTTGTCGAGCACGGCGGCAGCGCTTAGAGCAGCTGCTCGGCTTCGCGGTCGACCAGCAGCGCGCCGCGCATCACCACGCGCTCGCCGGCCTGCAGGCCCTTCAACACCCGCACCTGCCCGCCGCGCTGGTCGCCCACTTCCACCTCGCGGGGGGCCAAGCCGCCGTCCTTGTCCTCGACGTAGACCACGCGCCGCCCGCCGTCCTTCAGCAGCACCGCGGTCACCGGCAGCCACAGCTCGCTGGTCGACGCCTTTGCGGCGAGGCCGATGCGCACCAGCAGCCCGGCGCGCAGCTCGGCGGGCGCCTTCTCGAGCTCGACGTAGAAGGGCGCCCGGCGCGTCTCCGGGTCGCTGCGCGGCGCGACGCCGGCGACGCGGCCGGCGAGCGTCAGGTTGAGGGCCGAGATCTGCACCTCCGCCTTCTGTCCCTTCGCCAGCTGCGCCGCCTCGCCCTCCGGCACGTCGCCCACGACCCACAGGCCGCCCGGATTGCCGACCTCGACCAGCGGATCGCCGCCTGGCTGCACGGTCGCGCCGCGCGTCGCCTTGACCGACACCACCACGCCGTCCACGGGCGAGCGCACGCTGAGCTGCGTGCCGCTGCCGGCGCCGGCGAGCGCGGCATTGCGCCCCGCGCGCTCGGCCTCGGAACGCGCCTCGCGCACTTTCATCTCGGCGTCGAAGCGCTCGACTTCGAGGCCCACGCCGCGCTTCATCATTTCTTCCTGGCGCGCCAGCACGACTTCCGCGGTCTGCAGCTTGATGCGCGCCTGCTCGAGCGAGGTGCGCAGCTGCAGGACGTCGGCGCTCTCAATGGTGAACAGCGCCGTACCAGCGCTGACGCTCTGGCCGGGCTCGACCAGCACCGTGGCGATGCGCCCGGCGAACGGCGCGGTGACCGCCGAGAGCGCCTTGGGCCGGAAGGCGACGCGGCCGAAGTAGGCGCGGCCGCCCGCCGGCTCGGCGCCGCCCACCGGCTCGACGGTGAGGAACTTGCGCGATGCCTCGGGCAGCTTGAGGTTCCTGGAGGACGGATTGGTGGCCGCGTTGGCCGTGCCGCTAGAATCGGAGCCGGCCTTGCCGCAGGCGGCCAGGCAGCTCAATAACAGCGTCACGACGAGCAGGGACCATCCCCGCATCGACATCGAATCCCCCAAGGACTCAAATGAAGAGCGCGAGGATACAGAAGAACGGATGGTGGAGGCTGACGCTAGCCTTTCATTTATCAGCGTTTTTTCTTTCTTTAACAGCTCACGCGGCGCGCCCCTTCGTCACCGACGATGCGCGCATCGTCGACCCGGGCGGATGCCAGGTCGAGACCTTCTACAAGGACCAGCGCACCTACGCCGGCTCGGAGTTCTGGTTCATGCCGGCCTGCACGCCGAAGGACCTCGGCGTCGAGATCACCGCCGGCGGCAACCGCGTCGAGGACCAGAAGAACGCCATCGCGCAGCTCAAGTTCCTGCTGAAGCCGCTGCAAACCAACGGCAGCGGGTTCGCCGTATCGGCCGGCGTCTACGGCACGAGCCCCTACGTCAACACGATCGCCAGCTTCTCGACTCTGAACGATCGCGCGGTGTTCCACCTCAACACCGGCGCGATCCGCGACAAGGACACCGATTCGCTGCGCAATACCTGGGGCCTCGGCCTGGAGGCGCTGCTGTGGCAGCCGCGGCTCTACGGCATCCTCGAGACCTACGGCATCAGCAGCGAGAAGCAGACCTACCACTACGGGCTGCGCTTCTGGATCGTGCCGAACCGCTTACAGATCGACGCGACCCATGGCACGCAGGGCGCCTTCGACAACGACCCGCAGCGCCGCTTCAACTCCGTAGGGCTGCGGATTCTTTGGTAGCGGCAGAGCGCCAATCGGCGCTCTTCGGCAGAATCCCCTCGAACGAAGCAAGATCGACATGCCGCTCGCGCGGCTCGGCGGTGCCGATCGCCGGCGCACCCTCGGCGAATTTCTTCGCCGCCGCCACCATCATGCGGCGAAACTGCACCACCGCGACGTCGCTCGAGCCGGGATGGTCCTTGCTGCGGTCGGCAATCGGCCCCATCGACTCCCACATCGCCATGTCCTGGGTGGGAATGCCTTTGATTCCCGTGAAATCTCCCTGCTTCATCGCTTCCCGGTCCTGCAGGTACAAATTGGATTTGTTTCTGATTTTTCTATAAGACGAATCCAAATCAGTTCCGACGGTAGCGGCGCAGAACACGCGCCACTCCTCCTGCGAGATTCCCTTCTTCGGATCCGGGTGCCAGGCCACCCAGTAGAACATGGTGTTCACGTCGTCCACGGGCACCAGCATCTGCGCGAGGTGGTACTGGTCGTTCGGCGGGATGAGCACCGTGAACGGCGCAATGAACAGGGTGGTTCTGACGTACTGGTGGGTATCGGCGTTCTGGATGGGCTTGCGCAGCGCCGCGTAGCGGAACCCGTAGGAGGTGGGTTCGAATTGCAGCTTCGGCGCCTTGTCGTTCGACGGGCGCGGCCATGCCTTGCCGGTCGCCTTGGCGCCGTCGACCTGCGCCGCCGGCATCTCGGTGGAGTGCAGGCTCGAGCTGTGCGCCGAGTCGATGGAGCCCTCCAGCACCTGCGCCCAGTTGCACGCGGCGTGCATCTTGACGATCGCCGTGCGGCAGGCCGGGTGCGGCGCCCAGGCGGGCGGCTCGAATTCGCGCATTTCCTCGCGCGGGCCCATCCAGGTCCAGACGAAGCCGCCGCCCTCGCGCGCCGGATACGCCCGCGTGCGCATCGAATTGCGGGTCGCGCCGCCGCCCTCGGGCTCCGAGGACATGTCGAGGCAGCGGCCGTCGACATCGAACTTCCAGCCGTGATAAAGGCAGCGCAGGCCGCATTCTTCGTTGCGGCCGAAGACGAGCGAAGCGCCGCGGTGCGGGCAATGCTCGTCGAGGACGCCGATTTTTCCGCTGCTATCCCTGAAAACTACCAGGTCCTCGCCCAGCAGCCGCGCGCGCACCGGCGCGCCGTCGCGCTCGGCCACTTCCTCGGCAAGGCACACCGGCAGCCAGTGGCGGCGCATGAGCTGGCCCATCGTCGCGCCGCCCTCGACTCTGCACAGCAATTCGTTTTGTTCGCGGGTGAGTATACTTAGGCTCCTAAGTATTCACGATGGTATCAAAACTCAAGATCGGCGTGGCGGGCCTCGGCCGCGCGTTCGCCGCGATGCTGCCGACCTTCGCACGCGATCCGCGCGTGACGCTAGTGGCGGCGGCCGACCCGCGCGCGGAAGCGCGGCGGCAGTTCGAGGCCGACTTCCAGGCCCGCGTTTACCCCGAGGTCGCCGACCTCTGCGCCGACGCGAACGTCGACGTCGTCTATGTCGCGACGCCGCATCAGTTCCACGCCGCTCATGCGATCGCCGCCCTCTCCGCCGGCAAGCACGCGCTGGTCGAGAAGCCGATGGCGCTTTCGCTGGACGAGTGCGGCGAAATGATCGCTGCGGCGCGAAAAGCGGATCGCCAGCTGGTGGTCGGCCACAGCCACAGCTTCGATTCACCCATCGCCGCTACGAGAAAAATAATCGAAAAGGGGACCTACGGGCGGGTGCGCATGCTCAGCGCGCTGGATTACACCGACTTCCTCTATCGCCCGCGCCGCGCAGAGGAGCTCGAAACCGCCGCCGGCGGCGGTGTGTTCTTCAACCAGGCGGCGCACCAGGTCGACATTCTGCGGCTCCTCGCCGGCTCGCCGGTGAAGAGCGTGCGCGCCGCTGCGGGCGCCTGGGACCCCGCGCGGCCCACCGAGGGCGCCTATTCGGCGCTGCTCACCTTTGCCGATGGAACGTACGCATCCGCTGTCTACAGCGGCTACGCGCATTTCGATTCCGACGAGTTCCAGGGCTGGATCGGCGAGATGGGCCAGAAGAAGGATCCGGAGGCTTACGCGGTCGCGCGGAAGAATCTCGCCGGGAATGAAGCCGAATTGAAAAATGCACGGAACTACGGCGGCAAGCAATACCGCGCGGCGACGGGAGCCAACCACCAGCATTTCGGCATGTTCATCGTTTCCTGCGAGAAGGCCGACCTGCGGCCGATGCCGAACGGCGTGATGATCTACGCCGACGCCGAGCAGCGCCTGGAGAAGCTCGCGCCACCGCAGGTGCCGCGCTCGGAAGTGATCGATGAGATCTACGGTGCGGTGATGCAAGGGCGCGCGCCGCTGCACGGCGGCGAATGGGCGATGGCGACGCTGCAGGTCTGCCTGGCGATGCTCGAGTCGGCGCGCGCCGGGCGCGAGGTCTTCCTGTGACGGACCGCCTTGCCCACATCGTGCGCGAGGCCGCGCGCGCCTACACGCGCGATCTCACCGCACGCCTCGCCCGCGAGCGCGTCTCGTTCGGCAACTGGACCTTCCTGCGCATCCTCTGGGAGAAGGACGGCCTCACCCAGCGCGAGCTTTCGGACCAGGCCGGCGTGATGGAGCCGACCACCGCCGCCGCGCTGAAGACGATGGCCGAAGTCGGCTACGTCGAGCGGCGCCGGCAGGCCGACAACCGCCGCAGCCTCTATGTCTACCTCACGCCCAAGGGCCGCGCGCTGCGCGCGAAGCTCGAGCCGCTTGCGGTCGAAGTGAACCGGGCGGCGGTGCGCAACGTGCCCGCCGCCGACATTGCCGCCTGCCGCCGGGCGCTGACCGCCATCCTCGCCAACCTGAAGCCTTGAGATACATCTTCGTCCCGCTCGGCAGCGCGGGCGACGTGAATCCGCTCACCTGGCTCGCGCACCTGATGCAGCGCCGCGGCGACGAGGTCGTCGTCGTCGCGCACGCCGGCATGGCCCACGTGCCGCGCGGCGCCGGCCTGCGCACCGTCGCCGTCGGCTCCGCGGCCGACCACGACTCGATCGTCGCGAATCCGGACCTGTGGCATCCCGACCGCGCCTTCAGCCTGCTCGCCGCTACTTTCGGCGACCGCGCGCGCGAGATGATCCCGGCGATTCGCGCCGAAGTCGTGCCCGGGAAAACCGTGCTGGTGGCGGCGGCGATCGCCGTCGGCGCCCGCATCGTCGCCGAGGCCGACCGCCTGCCGCTGGTCACCGTGCAGCTGCAACCGTCGGTGTTCATGAGCGAGCAGGACCGCCCGTTGATGGACGCGCGCCTCGCCTTCTTGCAGCGCGCGCCGCGATGGGCCTGGCGTGCAGTGTTTCTTGCGATTCAAAAAGCAATCGACTCGAAGCTCGCGCGCCAGATCAATGCCGTGCGGGCGGAGCTCGGCCTGCGCGAGGGCGTGAAGGGCATCATGCGCGACTGGTGGGTATCGCCCGACCGGATCCTCGCGCTGTTCCCCGAGTGGCTTGCGCCGCGCCACGGCGACTTCCCGCCGCAGACCGCCTTCAGCCGCTTCCCGCTGTACGACGGCGACGCGCCGCTCGCCGCCGAGGCAGAGGAGTATCTCGCCGAGGGGCCGCCGCCGCTGCTCTTCACGCCGGGATCGGCCAACATGTGGGGCCGCGATTTCTTCGCCGCCGCGGCCGGCGCCTGCGAGCGCCTCGCGATGCGCGGCTTGTTTGTCACGCCCTTTCCTGGACACATTCCATTGCCGACGACGATCCGTCATTTCGACCGCCTGCCGTTCAGCAAGGTCTTCCCGCGCTGCGCGGCGGTCATCCACCACGGCGGCATCGGCACCTGCGCCCAGGGATTCGCCGCCGGGGTGCCGCAGCTCGTCATGCCCATGGCGCACGACCAGCCCGACAATGCGCAGCGGCTGGAGCGCCTCGGGGTTGGCGCGTCACTCGTGCCGAAGCATTTCCGGGCCGAGGCGGTGGCATCCCGGCTGGAAGGCCTTCTGACCTCTCCGGAAGTGAAACAGGCGTGCGCCGACATGAAAGCCCGCATGCTCCGCCAGATGGCGCCGGAGAAGGTGGCCGATCTGCTCGCTATACTCGGCTGATGCTGCGCCTCACCCTCGCCTGCTGGGACTACGACCGTACGCGCGCGCTCGCCGACGGCCGCGTGCAGCCCGAGGGCATCGAGCTCGTCTACCTGAACCAGCCGGTCGAGGAGACGTTCTTCCGCATGATGCGCTTCGGCGAGTTCGACTGTTCGGAGATGTCGCTCTCCTCCTACGTCGCCTCGCTCGGCCGCGAGCCGCAGCCGTTCATCGCCATTCCCGCCTTCCCCTCCCGCTTCTTCCGCCACTCGTGCATCTTCGTCCCGGCGAAGAGCGGCATCCGCAAGCCCGAGGACCTGAAGGGCAAGCGCATCGGCGTGCCCGAGTACCAGATGACCGCGCCGGTGTGGATCCGCGGCATCCTTTCCGACGACTACGGCGTGAAAATCACCGACTGCGAGCACTTCTCCGGCGGCGAGGAGGAGCCCGGCCGCAACGAGAAACAGAAAATAGATTTACCTTCTTCGATCCGTCTCAAGTCAATCCCATCGGATCGCACCCTGTCCGGCATGCTCGCCGAAGGCGAGCTGGACGCACTAGTGACCGCCAGAGCGCCCTCTACATTTCCCAAGGCGGTCAATCGGCTCTTTCCCGACTATGTCGCCAAGGAGAAGGACTACTACCGCCGCACGAAGATCTTCCCGATCATGCATACGGTAGTGATCCGCCGCGACGTCTACGAGAAGAACCGCTGGATCGCGCAGGCGCTGTACAAGGCTTTCGTCGCCTCGAAGAAAATCGCCTACGACATGTACGCCCAGACGGCGGCGATGACGACCATGCTGCCCTGGACGGTGCCGCAGGTCGAGGAAGCCAAGGCCGAGATGGGCGAGGACTGGTGGCCGTACGGGCTCGCGCCGAACCGTCACGCGCTGGAAACCTTCCTTCGCTACCATCACGAGCAAGGCCTCTCGAAGCGCCTCTTCAAGCCGGAAGAGCTGTTCGCGAAAGAAACGCTACAGACCTTCAAGGTCTAGGTTTGGAATCGCGCGCCTAGCGCCAGCAGAGACTTGTCGGTAAAGGCCGGCGCGATGAGGCTGACGCCGAACGGCACGCCGTCCTGTCGCATGCCGGCGGGCAGGCTGACCGCGGCGAGATCGAGCAGGTTGGTGAAGCTCGTGTAGTGGCCGAGGTGGTTGTTGAGCTCCACCGGCTTCTTTTCCATCTGCGCGAGCTGGTAGATGGTGGGCGAGGTCGGCACGAAGATCACGTCGGCCTGCTTGAACGTCGCGCGCACCTTGGCCTTCAGCTCGTCGAGCCGGTTGCGCGCCTTGAAGAAGTCGATCGCGCTCACCGACTTCGCCTTCTCGAGGGTCTCGCGGATCACCGGCAGCATGTCCTTCATGTGCGGCTCGAGGTGCGCCGCTCGCTCGGCGACCCACGGTCCGTAGAGCAGCCCGCCGGCCTCGAGGAACGGCGCGAAGTCGATCTCCACCGGCACGCCGCCGAGCTGGCGCAGCTTGAGGATCGCCTGCGCGAAGAGCTTGGCATAGCCCGAATCGCCGTGGAACTCGAGGTGGGCGGGCACGGCGAATTTGAACTGCTGCGGCGAGAACTGCACCGGCGCGCCGCCGCGCGAATACGGGTCCTCGGCGTCGTGTCCCTCGATGGCCGAGAGCACCTGCAGCGCCTCCGCGCACGACAGGGCGAAGATCGAGACGCAGTCGATCGAGCGCACCGCCGGCACCACGCCCGCGGTGGAAACGATGCCGCGCGTCGGCTTGAAGCCGACCAGGCCGTTGAACGCCGCGGGGACGCGTCCCGAGCCCGCCGTATCGGTGCCGAGCGAATAGGTGACGATGCCGAGCGCCACCGCGACCGCCGAGCCCGAGCTCGAGCCGCCGGAGATATATTTGGGGTCGAACGCATTCTTCACCGCGCCGTAGGCCGAGCGCGCGCCGGAAAGCCCGGTGGCGAACTGGTCCATGTTGGTCTTGCCGATCAGCACGCCGCCCGCGTCGAGCAGCTTCTGCACCGCGGTCGCGGTCTTCTTCGCCGTGTACGAGAACGCCGCGCAGCCGGCGGTGGTCGGCAGGCCCTCGACGTCCATGTTGTCCTTCACCACGAAGGGCTTGCCCCAGAGCGGCGAGACCTTCGGCATCTTTTCGACCGCGGCGGCGCGCTCGAGCGCCTTGCCTTTCGGGATCATGTGGATGAAGACCGGATTCGAGGCATTGGCCTCGATCCGGCGGTACACCTCTTCGACTGCGTCGGCTACCTGTCCCATGCCCGCACTGTATCGCGGAATGGCGCCGGTCGAGAAATCGTGAAACGCGTCACGGCTCGAGCCGCGCCAGCACGCCCTTCGATTCGTCGGTCAGCAGATAGAGGAAACCATCAGGCCCCATGCGCACGTCGCGGATGCGGCCGATCGCGCCCTTGATGAGCCGCTCTTCCTTCACCACCTTGTCGCCGTCGAGCTTGAGGCGCACCAGCAGCTCGAACTTGAGCGAGCCGACGAAGAGGTCGCCCTGCCACTTCGGAAACTTGTCGCCCGTGTAGAACGCCATGCCCGAGGGCGCGATCGACGGCACCCAGTAGTAGAGCGGCTGCGCCATGCCTTCCTTGTGCGTGCCTTCGCCGATCTTCGTGCCGCTGCCGTAGTTGACGCCGTAGGTGATCACCGGCCAGCCGTAGTTGACGCCCGCGCGGATGATGTTCACCTCGTCGCCGCCCTGCGGCCCGTGCTCGTGCGTCCACAGCACGCCGGTCTGCGGGTGCAGCGCCGCGCCCTGCTGGTTGCGGTGGCCGAGGTCGAGTTTCTCCGGCTTCCATCCCGTCTTGCCGACGAAGGGATTGTCGGCCGGCACGCGCCCGTCGTCGTGCAGCCGGATCACCGAGCCGTGGTGGTTGTCGGGACGCTGCGCGCGGTCCTTCTCGCCGCGCTCGCCGAGGGTGAGATAGAGGAAGCCCGCGCGATCGAAGACGATGCGCCCGCCGAAATGCACACCGGTGCCGGTCTTCGGCTCCTGCCGGAAGATCACGCGCAGGTCCTCGAGGCGGTTCTGTACGAGTTTCGCCCGCGCCAGCGCCGTCGAGGCGCCGCCTTCGCCCGGCTCGGCGTACGACAGATAGACCCAGCCGTTCTGCGCGAACTGCGGATGCAGCGCGACGTCGAGCAGGCCGCCCTGCCCCCGCGCATAGACCGCCGGCACGCCGGCGACCGGCTCGGGCTGCAGCTTGCCGTCGCGCACCACGCGCAAGCGGCCGGGCCGCTCGGTGACGAGCATGCCGCCGTCGGGGAGGAACGCGACCGACCAGGGATGGTCGAGGCCGCCGACGAGCTTGGCGAGCCGGAAGGCGTGCTCCTCGGAGGTGAAGTTCTGGGCAAACGCCGGCGAAACTGCGAACAGGACGAGCAAGATGAATCGCATCGTCCGATTCTATAATCGCCGCATGAAATCAATAGCGCTCGTTCTTCTTGCCCTCGCTCCCCTCGCGGCCGGGGCGCAGTCGCAGATCGTCCCGGACGACTACACGCTGCTCGGGGCGGCGGTACGTACGCGGCCGGCCTACGACGGCTCGGGCTCGCAGGTCACCGACCTGGTTCCCGTCGTGCGCTACTACGGCCAGCCCTGGTTCGCGCGCACGACGCAGGGCATCCTCGAGGGCGGGCTGCATTGGGAAATCGGCTCGGGCGTCGCGGGCGGCTTCCAGCTCTCGTACGACGAGGGGCGCAAGACAAGCGAGTCATCGTTCCTGCGCGACCACAACTTCAACGACGACCTCGACCCCGGGGCGTCGCTCGGCGCGCACCTGGAATGGGACACCAAGGTCGGCCCGGCGCCGGTGTTCGTGATGGGCCGCTACCGCCAGAGCCTCGACTCCGACCGCGGCGCGCTTTTCGACCTGCGGGCGAACGTCGGCGTCTACGGCAGCGGCGGCGCGCTGGTCGCTCTCTTCGGCGAAGCCACCTGGGGCAGCAGCAAGGCGAACAACTTCTACTACGGCGTCTCGCCCGCGCAATCGGCCGTCTCCGGCTTCGCGGCGTATGCGCCGGGCAGCGGACTGAAAGACACCGCCTTCGGCGTGATCGCCTCCTACGACCTCAGCCGCCACTGGACCCTGGTCGGCTCCGTGCAGGAGCGCTGGCTTCAGGGCGATACGGCGAAGAGCCCACTGGTCGAGCAGAAGAACAATACCTACGCCAACGCCGGCCTCGCCTACCGCTTTTAGGTCCCGGCGCCCTTCAGCAGCAGCTGCACGGTCTCTTCGATCTCGGCCGGATCATCCCAGTCGCCGTCGGGCGACAGAAGCGCGCGCGCAACGACATAGAGCCCTTGTATAGTGACCAACATACAGGAGGACATCATGGCAACTGCGCTTCGCAAGGTCCGCGTCGCACCGAAGGGAATGGGGCTCAACGACTTCGTCGCCCAGCAGGAAGGCTTCTTCGCCGCCGAGGGCATCGAGGTCGAGTGGGACGTGAAGACTTTCCGTGGCACGCAGTCGAGCTGGAAAGATCTCGACTACAAGTCGCGGCCGCAGGACCGGCCCTACGCCGAGGGCGACAAGAACCTGATCCAATGCGCCTGCGCCTGGGGCAGCATCTCCAACGCGTCGGCGGGCATGGGACGCTTCATCCCGGACTGCTACGGCGTCTCGCCGTGGGCGATCTTCGTGCGCCCCGACTCGAAGATCCGCCGCGCCGAGGACCTGAAGGACGTGCCGATCTCGGTCGGCATGCGCGCCGGCAGCCACTTCAACGTGCCCTACCGCCTGGAGAAGTACCTCCCGCTCGAGCACATCAAGGTGATCAACACCGGCGGCTTCGGCGCGCGCTTGCGCGCGCTGCTCGACGGCGAGGTCGCGGCGGCCAGCCTGCTGCCGCCGCAGATCGACATGGCGCACCAGCTCGGCCTGCGCATGGTGATGGAGGACGAGTTCCACACGCTGTGGTGGGTGCCGGAGACTGCCGAGCTCGCCGACGTGCGCGCCTACCTGCGCGGCCTCGACCGTGCGGAGAAGGCGCTGGAGGCCGACCTGAAGAAGTACCTGCCTCTATGGGAGAAGTGCATCCCGCCCGAATTCAAGGATCTCCGCCAGTGGCAGTACAAGAAATTCAGCCGCGGCGAGCGCTTCGCCTATCAGCCGCTGCCGCGCGCGGAGTTCGATGAGGTAATGATGCAGGTGAAGCGCTGGGGCCTCGACGACCACCTGAAGGAAAAATCCTTCGAGAAACTCGCCTTCCGCGTGTAAGCGCTAGGCCGGCGGCGGCGCGCCGGCTTCGGCCTGCTCGTCCGCCTCGGCGGGGTTCGCCACCGGCTCGCGTGCGAACAGCGGACCGAGCAGTAGCGCCGCGACGCCCCATACCAGCCACATGACGAAATCGACGAAGCTCGCGTGGGCCTCCTGCTGCACCTGCTGCGCCTTGGCGAGCTGCGTCTCGCGCTGCTTGATCTCGGCCGCGCTCGGCACGAAGCGCACGCGCTTGCCGCTGGCGTCGAAATAGTCGCGCATCTGACCGGTATTCACGTAGACCCCGCGCGCGAGCGCCAGGCTCTGCGCCTCGCGCTTGGCCGGGGACATCTTGCGGTTCCAGTCCTCGGGCAGCTCCTTGCCGAGCTCGATCGGCTGATATGCGCGGCCGATATCGGCCAGCGTGTGGTGCTTCCAGTAGGAGTAGCCGGCGAGCATCATGACGATCGCCACGCCGACGCCGATCATCTGGCGGCCGGAAGGGTTCGGCCCATGCGCCGCGAGGCGCCGCGCGCCGTCGAAGAGGCAGAACAGGCCGAACAGGCCGGCGACGCCGGTGAAGACGAGCTGCGCCCAGTCTTGGGGACTCATGAGTTCGATAATACAATGCTCCCGAGGAGGCGACATGCGCCAGTTCACCGAAGACAACCTTACCGACGAAGTCGTTGCGCGCTTCAGGAAAGGCGCCAAGGACGCCCGCTTCAAGCAGGTCATGACCAGCCTGGTGAAGCACCTGCACGCATTCGCGAAGGACGTGCAGCTCACCGAGGAGGAATGGTTCGAAGCGATCAAGTTCCTCACCGCGGTCGGCCAGAAGTGCGACGGCAAGCGCCAGGAATTCATCCTGCTCTCCGACGTGCTCGGGCTGTCGATGATGACGGTGGCGATCAACCACAAGGCCGATCCGGGGGCGACCGAGGCCACGGTGCTCGGCCCGTTCTTCGCGCACGGCGCGAAGGAGTTCGGCTACGGCGGCGACCTGCGCGAGAACTCGACGATGAAGGGCGAGGACGTCTGGGTGAGCGGCAAGGTGACCTCGGTCGACGGCAAGCCGATCCCGGGCGCGCTGCTCGACATCTGGCAGGCGAAAGCCGACGGCATCTACGACCTGCAGACCGACGGCGAGTTCGAGCTGCGCGGCCGCGTCAAGGCGAACGCCAGGGGCGAATACGCCTTCAAGAGCTACAAGCCGAAGTTCTACAGCATCCCGATGGACGGCCCGGTCGGCGACCTGGTGCGCTCGGTCGGCGACAACCACATGCGGCCGGCGCACATGCACGCCATCGTCTCGGCGCCGGGCTACCAGCAGGTGATCACGCACGTGTTCGTCGAGGGCGATCCCTACCTCGACGGCGACGCGGTGTTCGCGGTGAAGAACTCGCTGGTCGCGAAGTATCACAAGCTCGGCGCCGCCGAGGCGAAGAAGCTCGGCCTGTCCGAGAAGGGCAGCCTGCGGCTCGACTTCGACTTCAAGCTCTCGCCCGAGCGCGCCGGCGCGAAGAAGGCGCGCAAGAAGATCGCCGCCAGCGACGCGGTCGCATGAAAAAACGGGTCGGCGTTGTCGGCCTGGGCATCATGGGCTCGGCCATGTCGGCCAACCTCGCGAAGAACGGCTTCAAGGTCTACGGCTACGACGTGCTGCCGAAGGCTTGCGCCGCCCTCAAGCGCGCCGGCGGCAGCCCCGTCGCTTCGCCCTCGGAGGTTTTTTCGGTAGCGAAGATCGTCATCACCTCGCTTCCCAGCGCTGCCGCGCTGCACGCCGTGTGCTTCGCAGTCGAGGGGAAGGGTGCAATCGTGATCGAAACGAGCACCTTACCCATCGAGGAGAAAGAAAAGGCGCGCGCGAGCCTGGCGAAGAAGCGCATCACGTTGCTCGACTGTCCCCTCTCCGGCACCGGCGCGCAGGCGAAGGTGGGCGATCTGGTGGTGTTCGCGAGCGGCGACAGATCTTCGTATAAAAAAGCCCTTCCGCTCCTGAAAGGCTTCTCGAGGGCGCAGCAGTACGTCGGCGAATTCGGCAACGGCAGCAAAATGAAGTTCGTCGCCAACCTGATGGTGGCGATCCACAACGTCTCGGCCGGCGAGGCGTTCGCGCTCGGCATCAAGGCCGGGCTCTCGCCCAAGGCGATCTTCGACGTGCAGGCGAACAGCGCCGGTACTTCGCGCATGTTCCAGGTGCGCGGACCGATGATGGTGAAAGGCCGCTACGACGACGTGACGATGAAGAACGAGATCTGGCAGAAGGACATGAAGATCATCGGCGCTTACGCCCGCAAGCTCGGCGTGGCGACCCCCACCTTCAACGCCTCGGCGGGCGTCTACAAGGCAGCGATGGCGCGCGGCTTCGGCAAGCAGGACACCGGCGCGGTGTGCGCCGTGCTGGAGTCGATGAGCGGCGTGCGCCGTCAGCGCAGGGCTTCGCGGTAGAAGCTGTCGTCGTAGTACTTCGCCGGGTCGGTGAGCGTCTTCCGCGGTTCGGCGTACTTCGAGCGCAGCCCGAGCACGGTTTTCACGCCGCTCAGGTCGATCTGCGCCTTTTTCTGGAAGCCGTCGGTCGGCGACAGCAAGATGCGATAGGACGCCTCGGCGGCCTTCTCGTCGAGGTTCGGCAGGTTCTTGCGCAGGATGGCAATCGCCTCCGCCTTGTTGGCCGGGTCGTAGAGCCAGTCGACGCCGGCGACGAAGCCGCGGATGTAGCCCACCACCGCGTCGCGATTCGCGTCCGCCCAGCTCTTGCGCGCGCCGCCCACCAGGCCCTGGTAGGCGCCGAGCACGGTCGTCGCGTCGCCGAGCTTGTTGAAGCCGGCGGCTTGCGCGGGCACTTCGAAGGGCGAAAGCAGCAGCGTCGCGGCGTGCTCCTTCTTCATCAGCGCCTGGAAGCGCTGCAGCACGCCGCCGGCGCGCACCACCGTGTAGTCCTTGTCGAGGGCGAGGCCGCCCTTCTCCAGCATCTCGAACAGCACGAAGGCGTAGCCGGTGGTGCGGGCATCCACCGAGACGGTCCTGTTCCTCAGCTCGGAAATGGCCTTCACCTCGGGTACCGACACCAGGCGCAGGAACCCGTTGTCGCTCCCCATGAAGGCGAACAAGTCCGGGCCGAGGACCGGCTCCTCGCCCTGCCCTTCGCGGTAGGCGATCAGGTTGTCGATCGCGGTCATGGCGATGTCGAATTTTCCGGCGATCAGGTTGGTGAGCTGGAACACCGAGCTCGGCGTCGGCGTGAGCTTCACCTCGACGCCGTTCTTCGCGAAGAAGCCCTTCTCCTGCGCCGCCCAGATCGGCCAGTTGAAGCCGCCGGGGAACACGATGACGTTGACCGCCTGCGGCTGGCGAGGCGCCGAAGCGCACGCTGCCAGGGCGACGAACAGGATGACCTGCAGGGCGACACGCATGGTTCCTCCTAGAGAGTCAGGCTCTGGACGCCGCGCCAGGCCAGGAATGCGCCGAGGACCAGGGCGGCGACGAAGCCGATGCCGATGATGCCGTAGGTGCGCCGCTCGCCCTCTTCGACCATTTCCGCCGGGATGCCGATGGTGAGAACCCATCCACTGAGCGGCGAAGTGACGTATGCGCCATAGACCGGCTTGCCGTCGAGCGATAGGCCGTGGACCCACCCTTCTTTCGCATGATCGATCGCATCACGCAGCGACTCGTTGACGAGCGTGCCTGCCACCGCCTCCGGACGGCGGACGATCACCTGCTTCTCGCGGTCCACCAGCAGGATCAGCCAGCCCTCGGGCAGCTGCTGCGCCTCGAGCAGCGCGGACAGGTGCTTCAGGTTGAGCGGCGCGGAGAGGACGTAGCGCACCTCTTCTCCGTACGTGACGGGAATGCGCACGCGGACGGTCGGCTGGGCCACGGCGCTGCCCTTCATGACGTTGCTGAAGCCGGCCTTCGCCCCGCGCAGCACGTTGCGGAAGGAATCATCCTCCGGCGAGAACGGAGCCGGCTTGGGAAAGGCTTCCACGGCGTTGGAGAGTTGCGTCTTCGCCGCCGAGGCGAGGCCGATGTTCTCCCAGGCCGGCTGGGTGAGCAGCACACGCTGCGACTCCTGGTGGAAGGCCTCGATATCGCCCTTTTCGAGGGCCTTCGACACCGCCAGGGTGCCGAGCGAAGTCACCGTTCCCCTCAGGTGGGCGTCGACCGCGCTCATCGCCGCGCGCGCCCGCGCCACGCCGTCGCGCTCGCGCGCCTCGCGCTCCTGCGCGGTCAGCATCAGGACCGCGGCGAGCGCGAAGAACACCATGGGCGCGAGCGCGGTGGCGACGACGAGGTAGATGCGGGAGCGGGAAACCATCGGCCTCCTATAATAGACGCGGACCAGCAGGAGGAGCGAACCGAATGGAATCCTGGAAGAGCATCCGCACCTGGCCGCGCGAGGAAATGATGAAGCGGGTCGCGCGCTTCAAGCAGCTCAAGGGCTCCGACGGCGGCCTGCCGGACAGTCCGCTGCCGGAATGTAAAAGAAAGTTATATGCGGTGATCGGGTTCCAGCCGCCGATGAGCGACAGCGCGGCGGTGACTTCTCCGGTCGGCGACGACGCCTCCTCGAAGCCCGCCATCGCGATCGCCGAGGGCTTCAATCTCGGCTACTGCAAGGCTAAGCCCGGCAAGGGACCGCTGATGCACAACCACGACACCAACGAAACGTTCATCGCGATGAGCGGCAAGTGGCGCTGCGAGTGGAACGAGGGGAAGGACCTGCAGCACGTCGACCTCGATCCTTACGACGTCATCTCCTTCCCGACCGGGGTGGCGCGGCGCTTCATGAACGTGACCTACGACGAGCCCGACCGCGAGCACCTGCTGATGTTCATCATCGGCGGCAACCAGCCGCAGGCCGAGTTCACGCCCGACGCGATGCGGCGCTGTGAAGAGTTCGCACAAGCACGAGCGACACCGCGGCCGTCGCGAGCAGCAGCGCGGCCGCCGCGATCGCCCGCCATGGGCCGCCCGGGTGCTGCTGCGCGTAGCGCACGGCCGCGTAGGCCAGCGCGTCGAGCGGGAAGGTAAAGGCCCACCAGGCCGGACCGAGCGGCCAGTGCCAGAAACGCCGCGCGAAGACGAGCATCGACAGGCCGATGACCAGGGCGCAGAAGTAGAGGTTCTCGAGGAAAGCCATCTCCGGGAACAGCGCCAACCCGTTTGCATAGATGAGCGACGGCGGCACCAGGAGGATGAACCAGGTCGGCCGCAGCGGCTCCGGCAGCGGCGCAGCAAGCGCGGCGCGCGCGAGGAGCAGCGGCAGCAGCACCGTCGCCGCGCAGGCCGAGAAGCCGAAGAAGAACCTCGACGCCTCGGCGAGCCCGAGGGACACGCCCGGACCCGGGACGACGATGCCGCCGACAATCAGGATCAGCCAGCCCGCGTTCAGCTTCTCGAGCGCGATGCCTCCGGCGAGCCAGCGGGCGATGCCGCAGACCTGGAAGGCCGTGAGCATCACGCAGCCCAGCCACCAGAGGTCCCTCGCGACCGCGGGCGCATACGGCCCCAGCCCTCCCGCCACCAGCGTCATGCCGACCGGCAACGCGCCGGTGAAGCCGAGCAGCGCCGGGTCGCTGAAGTCGGCCTTCACGCCTTTCCAATCGGAACCGATTTTTGCCAAATACAAGATGAACAAAATGATCAGCGCAATCGCGCCCAGCGCGACCCACAGCTCCGTGAAGTACGCCGGCGCGCGGAACACGCCGGGAAACAGCGGCGCCGCAGACCGCGCGGCAAGGCCGAGGCCGGCGAGGCCCATCACCGCGCCGTAGTAGCCGATATGGACCTGGCCGATTTTGAGCGATTGAGCCATCAGGTGCCGAGGTAGTAGCTTTTAACCAGCGGGTTCTGCTCGAGCTGCGCCACCCCGCCCTCGAACACGATCTCGCCGTGCACGATGATGTAGCCGCGGTCGGCGATGCGAATCGCCTGGTGGAAGTTCTGCTCGGCCATCAGCACCGTCAGGCCGTATTTCTCTTTCAGCTCCTTGATCTTGGTGATGGTGTGCGAGACCAGGATCGGCGCGAGGCCTACCGAGGGCTCGTCGACCAGCAGCAGCTTCGGCGCCGACATCAACGCTCGCGCGATGGCGAGCATCTGCTGCTGTCCTCCCGACATCGAGCCGGCGAGCTGCTTCCTGCGCTCGGCGAGCACCGGGAAGGCCTCGAACGAGAAGCCGAGGTTGCGCTTGATCTCCTGGCGCGCGAGCGGCCGGAACGCGCCGAGCATCAGGTTCTCCTCCACCGTCAGCTTGGGAAACAGGCGCCGGCCCTCCGGCACCATGGCGACGCCGAGATTGACGATTTCCTCGGTCGAGAGTTTTGTCAGATCAAATTCTTTCCCGTCCAGGGAAAGCGAGACCGAGCCCTTGCTCGGCCGCACCATGCCCATCACGCACTTCATGAGGGTGCTCTTGCCGTTGCCGTTGGTGCCGAGCAGCGCGACGGTTTCCTTCTCTTTCAGCGACAGGTTCACGCCGTGCAGGGCGCGCACGGCGCCGTAGCCGGCGTCCATCTCCCGGACGGTCAGCTCAAGCGCCAAGGTAGGCCCTCTGCACTTCGGGGTTCTTCACGATCTCGGCCGGCGCGCCCTCGCAGATGATGCGGCCGGCGTCGAGGCACACCACGCGCTGCGAGAAGCGCATCACCGCCTGCATGATGTGCTCGATCATGATGATCGTGATGCCGCTCTCGTTGAGCTTGAGGAGGATCTTCAGCACCTCCTCCACCTCGGCGCCGGAGAGCCCGGCCATCGCCTCGTCGGAGATCAGCAGGCGCGGCCGCGCCGCCATGGCGCGCGCCAGCTCGAGCTTGCGCAGCTCGACCTGCGACAGCCGGTTCGACGGCGTGTGCGCCTTGTCGGCGAGTCCCATCGAGGCGAGGATCGCCATCGCCTCGCCGGCGGTGTTCGCGGTGTGCAGCGTGCCCCGGTGCGCGAGGTATTCGAGCGGCACCTGCAGGTTCTCGACCACCGACATGCTGCGGAACGGCCGCGGGATCTGGAAGCTGCGCGCGATGCCGCGCCGCGCGCGCTGGTAGGGCGGGAGCCGCGACACGTCCTCGCCGGCGAAGACGATCGAGCCGCCGTCGTTGCGCAGCGCGCCGCCGACGCAGTTGATGAGCGTGGTCTTGCCCGATCCGTTCGGCCCGATCAGGCCGAAGCGCTCGCCGGAGACGATCTGCAGGCTCACCCCGGACAGCGCGGTGAAGCCGCCGAAGTTCTTGGAGACGTTCCTTATTTCGAGGAGGGGCTGAGCCATCGCTTGAACAGGCCGAGGATGCCTTCCGGGGCGGCGACCACGAACGCCACCAGCAGCACGCCGACCACCATCACGTTCATCTCGTTCGACACCGTCACGGTGATGATCTGCTGCAGCGTGCTGAGGAGCAAGGCGCCGATCACCGGGCCGAGCCAGCTCGCGGTGCCGCCGATCATGGGGCTGGCGATGGCGCCGATCGCATAGTTGAGGTTGAACGTCGATTCGGGCTCGATGTAGCTGAGGTACATCGGCATCGGCGCGCCCGCGGCGCCCATCAGCGCGCCGCTGATGCAGCAGGCGAAGAGCTTAAGCTTCAGCGTCGGCACGCCGCTCGCCTCCGCCGCTTCCTCGCTGTCGCGGATGGCGCGCAGGCCGCGGCCGAGCCAGGAGCGCTCGACGTAGCGCGCGAGCGCCGCGGCAAGCACCGCCATCAGCGCCATGACCACGAACAGCATCTTGATGTACGACTCGAAGGGAGCGATCGGCTCCGGCCGCAGCAGCTGCAGCCCGGTGGCGCCGCCCGCGTAGCGCCAATTGATGAACACCGTCTGCATGATCACCGTCAGCGCGATGGTGGCGATGGCGAAGAAGATGCCGCGCAGGCGCAGCGTCAGCATGCCAGCGAACAGGCCGAGCAAGCCGGCGGCGAGCGCCGCTGCGGCAATCTGCGCCGCGAGCGGTGCCGCGGTCGCCTTGTACAGCACCGCGGCGGTATAGGCGCCGAGGCCGAAGAACGCCGGCGTGCCGAAGTTCACGTAGCCGGCGTAGCCGCCGAGGATGTTCCAGGCGACCGACAGCACGACGAACATCAGCACCGTGTAGCCGGCGAAGAAGAAGTATTCGTACTTGACGAGCACCGCCGCGGCGACGATGGCGAGGACCGTGATGCCGGCGCCGATCCAGAATTTCACCGGCCGCTCATTTTCCGAACAGTCCCTGCGGCCGCGCGCCGAGGACCAGCAATAGCAGCGCGAAGGACACCGCCGGCGCCCACGAGGCGCCGAGGTCAGGATGGATCAGCACGATCGACTCGGAGATGCCGAGCACCAGCCCGGCCGCGACGGTGCCGGTCATGCTGCCGAGGCCGGCGAGCACCACCACTGCGAACGTGCGCCCGATGTAGACGCGATCCATGCCGGGATCGACCGGCCCGATGATGATCAGCATGGCCCCGGCGACCGCCGCCACCGCGGTGGCGATGCCGAATGCCCACTGCTTGATGCGCACCGGGTTGGCCCCCATCAGCCTGAGCGCCGCTTCGTCTTGCGCCACCGCCTTGATCGCGCGGCCCATGAAGGTCTTCGACATGTAGAGGGTAAGCAGCGCGCTGAGCACGATGGCCACGCCGGAAACCACCAGGGTACGCTGCGGCAGCCGCATTTCCCCGATCGACGTGCTGCTGCCGATGTAGGCGGCCTCCACCATGCGCTGGTCGACGCCGAACACCAGGATCAGGCCGACCTCGACGATCAGGGCCACGCCGAAGAAGAAGGCGATGCCGCGCACCCCGGCCTCGGCGCCGCCGCGCTTCTCGAACGCCTCGTAGTAGAAGCGGTAGAGCGCCATGCCGAGCAGGAAGAACGGCGGCATGAGGAGCACGCCGGCGAGGATCGGGTCGACGCCGAAGCCGACCACCAGCCAGGTGCAGTACGAGCCCAACACCATGATCGCGGGATGCGCGACGTGCGGCACGTCGAGCAGGCCGAACGAGACGGAAAGCCCCATGCTGACGGCGGCGTAGAAGCAGCCCAGCAGGGCGCCGAACACCACGGCCTCCAGCAGCAGCTCGAACGGAATGCCCATAGAGCTCCGGCTAAAAAAACGGCGCGGGATCACCGCGCCGTCGTCCGATCACGGGGAGGCTACTTGCCGCGCGCCTTCTCGAACGGCATCGCCGCGGTGCCGGTCTTGTACGCCGACGGGTACAGCACTACCTGCTTGCCCGGCTGGCGCCACTGGTCCAGGTTCTTGTCGGCGATGTCGCGGAACTGAATCATCAGCATGCGCGAGTGCGCCCACTCGCCGTCCTTGTTGTAGCTGATCGGGCCGACGATCGTCTGCATCGTGTGCGTGTGCAGGTACTGGGCGAGCTTCTTCTGGTCGAGGCTCTTGGTCCCGTTCACCGCCTGCTCGAGCATCTGGCCCATGGCGTAGCCGAACGGCGGCAGGTAGAACCCGAGCGGGTCGACCTTCTCCTCGGCGGCCTTTTTCTGGTAGCGCTGCAGAAACTCTTCGATGCCGGGGTATTTCACGCCGGGCACGTACGAGTTGTAGTTGACGATGCCGTTCAGCGCCGAGCCCAGCGACTCCATGATCGGCGTGAACTGCAGGCCCACCATGCCGCCGCCGAACAGCTTGACGCTCGGGCCGACGCCGATCTCGTTTACCGCGCGCACGATGGCGACCGAGTCGTTCGGATAGGAGCAGACGAACACCATGTCGGGCTTCGCCGCGCGGACGGCGCGCATGATCGACGAGAAGTCGGCCGTGGTCGACGGATAGTTCTGGCTGTAGACCGTCTTCAGCCCGGCCTTCTTCGCCAGTTCCTTGGCGCCGTTGGCAAGGTTCTGCGCGAACTCCTGGTCTGCGGCGAGGAACGCGATCGTCTTCGCCCCGGCGCTCTGGCCCTGCTCGAAGAAGCCCGTGAACCAGCTCTGCGCGTCCGCCGCAGGAAGGTTGTTGAACCACATGTCGTGGTGCACCGTGTGGTTCACCTGGAACGAGAAGTTGCCCATCAGCAGCAGCCCGCGCTGCTTGACCAGCGGCATGATCGGCGCCGTCGGCACCGTGCCGTAGGGCGCGAACAGGAGGTCGACCTTGTCGACCTCGAGCAGCTTGGTGTAGATGCCCGGGGTCAGCGCCGGGTTGGTCTGATCGTCGTAGACGATCAGCTCCACCTTGCGGCCGAGCAGGCCGCCCTTGCCGTTTACGTCATCGACCCACATGCGCAGCGCCACCAGCTCGGCCTTGCCGCCGGCGCCGAGCGAGCCGGTCTGCGGCATGCTCATGCCGATCTTGATCGGCCCCTGCTGCGCCGCAGCGAGCGCGCTGAACAGCAAGCCGAAGACAACCGCCAGAAGATTCCGGATTTTCATGACCTCCTCCTTGTGCGGTTATTGTAATCAATCTTGAGCAGGGCGGCGGCGTTCGCGCCCATGATCTGCTCCTTCTCCTTGGCCTTGAGCTTCGCCCCGCCGATGAAATCGACGGGGTGCTCCATGCCCATGTCGTACGGGTAGTCCGTGCCGAGGAGGACGTGATCGGCGCCGAAGCGCTCGACCAGGTGCTCCAGCATGCTGCGGTCGAAGGTGATGGTGTCGAAGTAGAACTTCTCCAGGTAACTGGAAGGTTTCTTTTTGATCACCGTGCGGCAGTCGGGCCGCGCGCGCCAGCCATGGTCCATGCGCGCCCAGTAGTGCGCGAGGTAGCCGCCGGCGTGCGGCAGCACGACCTTCAGCTTCGGATGGCGCTCCATCACGCCGTCGAAGATCAGGTGGCTCGCCGCGACCGTGGTCTCGAGGGGGTTGCCGATCACGTTGTTGAAATAGTGGTCGAGCAGCCGCTCGCCCTGCGTGAAACCGACCGGGTGCATGAAGATGATGACGCCGAGCTCCTGCACCTTCGCGAAAAACCTGTCGAGCGCAAGGCGACCGTCCGTGAGGTCCATGCCGTTCACGCTCGGGTTGATCTCGACGCCGCGGAGCCCGAGCTTCCTTACGGCATGCGTTAGTTCCGCAACTGCCAAGTCAGGGTCCTGCAGCGGGATGGTGCCGAGGCCGACGAAGCGATCGGGCCACTTCGCCACGATCTCGGCGATGCGCTCGTTTACCTTGCGCGCCAGCTCGGCGCCGAGGCCCGGGTCGGTCCAGTAGTAGGTCTGCTGCGGCGCCGGCGACACCGCCTGGATGTCGATGCCCATTCGGTCCATGTCCTTCAGCCGAACCTCGATGCTCGAGAGCTTGGGCCCACGGTCCTTCATCTGCTTGACGTTGACCTCACGGGTCAGCGCGTTGGCGTACTTGATCGAGGGTTCGTACTGAGCCGGGTTCAGATGCGCGACCTGGGCCGCGACCTCCGGATTCGCGTAATGGCAGTGAATGTCGACGCGCAAGGACGTGCTCTTTTTCTTCACGACGGCGGATGAGCCTCGCCCCGCGGGTGTACAGCTGTACATCATGGGATCGCCTCCTCGATTGCCCTAATATTAGAGTTTGGCAAAAGGGGAGGAAAGCAATGCGTAGGATCTGTTTCGCGCTCGGCGTCGCGCTGAGCCTCGCGGCAACGCATCTCGCGGCCCAGGAACCGCTCCGGCTCGGCTTCCTGAGCGTGCGCACCGGCCCGCTCGCCGCCGGCGGCAAGCAGATGGAGGAAGGCATCCAGCTCCTCATCAAGGAGCACAACGGCATGCTCGGCGGGCGCAAGGTCGAGCTGACCATCGCCGACACCGCCGGCAACCCGGCGCAGGCGCGCACCAAGACGCAGGAGCTGATCGAGCGCAACCGGGTGCACGTCATCATCGGCCCGCTCGCCACCTTCGAGGCGCTCGCCATCGACGAGTACATCAAGACCGCGCAGGTGCCGCTCATCACCCCGACCTCGGCGGCGCAGAAGGACCTCGCGCAGCAGGGCCAGAACGACTACGTGATCCACGCCGTCGGCACCGCCGCGCAGCCGATGCACGTCCTCGGCGAGTACGCCGCCAAGGTGCTGAAGCTGAAGCGCGTCACCACGATCGCCGACGACTTCACCTACGGCCACGAGGGCACGGCGGGCTTCCACGCCGCCTTCGAGGCGAACGGCGGGCGCATCGTGCAGAAGCTCTGGCCGCCGCTCAACGTCCCAGAGTACGGGCCGTACGTGAGCCAGATCAAGCCCGACGTGGACGGCGTCTACGCCGGCTTCGCCGGCATCAACGGCGCGCGCTTCCTGCGCGTGTACAACGACTTCGGCATGAAGAGGATCCCGGTGTTCGGCAATCCGACCTGCGTCGACGAGGGGATCCTGCGCAACATGGGCGACGAGGCGCTCGGCGTCTATTCGGCGAGCTGGTACTCGGCGCAGATCGACAGCCCCGAGAACAAGCGCTTCGTCCAGGCGGTGCAGTCCGAGTACAAGGTGACGCCCGGCTTCTACACCGCGAGCACCTACGTCGCCGGCCTTTACCTTGACGCGGCGCTGAACTCGATCAAGGGCCGCTTCGAGGACAAGGCGGCCTTCGTCAAGGCGCTGCACGAGGTGCGCCTGGAGAAAAGCCCGATGGGTCCGATCCGCATCGACAAATACGGCAAGCCGATCCTCACCATCTACGTGCGCAAGGTCGAGCGCAAGGACGGCCAGCTGGTGAACAGCATCGTCGCCACCTTCCCCGAGGTCAGCCAGTTCTGGACCTTCGACCAGGCGAAGTTTCTCGCCGCGCCGGTGTACTCGCGCGACTACCCGCCCGCGAAGAATCTCGAATAGTGCTGCAGCTGCTGCAAGTCAACGGCGCCGCGGTCGAGATCCGCCAGGCCGGCCGCGGCCGCGACCTGGTCCTGCTGCACTCGCTGCTCACCGAGCTGTCGGTGTTCGACGGCCTCCTGCCGGTGCTCGCCCAGCAGCATCGCGTCACGCTGATCAACCTGCCGGGCTACGGCCTGTCGATGCCGCGTCCCTCGCTCACTACGGTAGAGGCTTATGCGGACCACGTCGCCGATGTGATCGCCGCGCTGGCGCTGCCCCGATCGACCGACGTCTTCGGCAACGGCTTCGGCGGCTTCGTCTCGGTCGCGCTCGCCGTGCGGCACGGCGCGCGCTTCAGCCGGCTGTTGGTCGCCGACGCGCTGCCCGGCTTTCCGCCGGCCGGCAAGGAACCGCTGCGCGGCATGGCCGCGCGCGTAGAGGCCGACGGCATGGCGGCGGTGCTCGATACGGCCGTGGCGCGCATGTTCCCGCCCGCCTTCATCGCGGCGCATCAGGAGGTCGTCGCCTCGCGCAAGAAGGCGCTCGCCGGCGCCGACGCGGGTTCCTTCGCGCGTGCCTGCCGCGGCCTCGCCGCGCTCGAGCTGGCTCCCGCGCTCGGCTCGATCCGCAACGCAGTGTTCGTGACGGCGGGCGCGCTCGACGCGACGACGCCGGCGGCCGGCGCCGAGGCGCTCGCAAAAGGCATCCGCGGCGCGAAGTTCGAGCCGATCGCCGACTGCGGCCATTGCCCGATGCTCGAGCAGCCGCAAGCCCTGCTTTCCCTGCTGCAGCGTTTTCTGGACTAGAAGATGCCGAGGTGCTGGGTGACCAGCGCCTGGTCGTTGCGCAGCGCGTCGACGCCGCCGGCGAAGGCGATGCGACCGGTGTTGAGCACCGCCACCTCGTCGGCGAGCTCGAGCGCGAGCTGCACGTTCTGCTCGACCAGCACGATCGACTGTCCTTCGGACTTGAGGCGCGCGATGGTGCGGCCGACCTCGGCGACGACGATCGGCGCCAGGCCTTCCGAGGGCTCGTCGAGCAGCAGCACGCGCGGATTGCCCATCAGCGCGCGGCCGATGGCGAGCATCTGCTGCTCGCCGCCCGAAAGCGAGCCCGCGTACTGGTTCTTTCTTTCACGCAGCCTCGGGAAAAGATCGAACACGCGGTCGAGATTCCAGATCGAAGATCTTTTTTGAAAAGCAACCGCGAGATTTTCCGAGACGGTGAGTTTCGGAAAAACCCGCCGGCCCTGAGGCACCAGGCCGACGCCCTTGCGCGCGATCGCCTCGGGCGAAAGGCGCGCGATCGGCTCGCCGAACAGGCGCACTTCGCCGCGGCGCGGCCGCAGCCAGCCGATGATCGTGCTCATGCAGGTGGTCTTGCCGGCGCCATTGCGGCCCAGCAGGGCCAGTACCTGCTTTTCTTTCAATACCAAAGTCACTTCGTGGAGCACATGGCTGTCGCCGTACAGCGCGTCCACCCCGGAGAGGGAAAGCGCCTCAGTGGCCAAGATAGATCTCCCGCGTCTTCGGATTGGCCACCACCTCCGCGCGCGTGCCCTCGACGATGACGCTGCCGTAGTGCAGCAGCGTGATGCGCTCGGCCATGTCGAGTGCGGTATCCATGTCGTGCTCGATCATCACCACCGTGACCTCGCGCGGAATCTGCGCGATCAGCGCCTTCACGCTGGCGCGCTCCTCGCGCGAGAGCCCGGCGAGCGGCTCGTCGAGCAGCAGCAGCCGCGGCTTCTGCGCGAGCGCCATGGCGATCTCGACCCGGCGCTTCTCGCCGTAGCTCACCTCCGCTAGCGGCCGTTTGGCGAGCGCCTGCAAGCCCACTCGCTGCAGCACCTCCTGCGCTTCTCCGTAGAAGGTCTTTTCCAGGGAGGAAAAGGCGTTCCAGCGCGTTTTCGACAGTCCCAGCAGGGACAGCATGACGTTGTGCTCGAGCGTGTCGTGCGGGAAGAGCGTGATGATCTGGTAGGTCCGCGCGAGACCGCGGTGGACGCGCCGGTGGGTCGTAAGCTTCGTTATTTCATTTCCAAACAGAACTACGCTTCCTGAGTCCGCGGGAAGATCGCCGGTCACCAGGTTGAACAGCGTGGTCTTGCCCGCGCCGTTCGGCCCGATGATCAGGCGCCGCTCGCCCGCCGCCACCTCGAGCGAGACGCCGTCGATGGCGGGAAGGCCGCCGAAGGCTTTTTTCAGGCCTTTGATCTGAAGCGCAGCCATAGCCTTTTGCTGCCGGGCACCACGCCCTCGGGCATGAAGACGACGATGAATACGAAGACGAAGCCGAGCAGCATGTTCCAGCGCTCGATGTACGCCGAGACGTAGTTCTTCAGCAGCATCACGATGGCCGCGCCGACCAGTGGGCCGGCGAGCGTGCCCGAGCCGCCGGCGATCACCGCGAGCAGGCCTTCGGCCGAGTTGGCCAGCGACAGCGACACCGGGTGGATGTACTTGTGGTAGTAGACGAACAGCAGCCCGGACGCCCCGCCCCAGAAGCCGGAATAGACGAAGGTGACCCAGCGGATCAGCCAGACGTTGTGGCCGAGCGCGCTCATGCGCCGCGGCTGGTCGCGCGCGCCCTTCAGCGCGGCGCCGAGCGGCGACGAGACGTAGCGCGCCATCATCCAGACCGCGAACACCGACACCGCCAGCACGAAGAAATAGAACGGCGTGGCGCCGTCGAGGTTGAGCCCGAA
>DASXKY010000168.1:0-6693 GCA_036496555.1 Burkholderiales bacterium
TTCTTCGCGTGCGCCACCAGCTTCGGCAGCGCGAGCATCAGCGCGGCCTCGCGCGCCTTCGGCGTGCGCGTTTCCAGGCGATCGTAGAACTCGAGCTTGGGCTTCTTCAGAGCCAGCGCTTTCTGCGGCGGTAGGACTTCACATCGCGGAAGCTGCGGCGCCCGCCCGAGGAGAAGCCGAGGTAGAACTCCTTCACGTCCTCGTTGGCGGCGAGCGAGCTCGCCTCGCCGTCCATCACCACGCGGCCGTTCTCCAGGATGTAGCCGTAGTCGGCATAGCGCAGCGCGATGTTGGTGTTCTGCTCGGCGAGGAGGAAGCTCACTTTCTCCTTCCTGTTCAGCTCGCGCACGATCTCGAAGATCTCCTCGACCAGCTGCGGCGCGAGGCCCATCGACGGCTCGTCGAGCAGGATCATCTTCGGCTGCGCCATCAGCGCGCGCCCGATCGCGGTCATCTGCTGCTCGCCGCCCGAGGTATAGCCCGACTGCGAGTCGCGCCTCTCCTTCAGGCGCGGAAAGTAGGTGTAGACCTTCTCCAGCGACTCCTTGACGCCCGAGCCTATGTAACCGCGCGTGTAGGCGCCCGTAAGGAGGTTCTCCTCGACCGTCAGGTGCTGGAAGCAGTGCCGGCCCTCCATCACCTGGCAGATGCCGATTTTCACCAGCGCCGATGGGTTGAGCTGGTCGATGCGCCGGCCGTGATAGAGGATCTGGCCCTTGGTGACGTCGCCGCGCTCGGCGCGCAGCAGGTTCGAGATCGCCTTCAGCGTCGTCGTCTTGCCCGCGCCGTTGGCGCCGAGCAGCGCGCAGATGTGGCCGTCTTGCACCTCGAGCGAGACGCCCTTCAGCACCAGGATGACGTGGTCGTAGATCACCTCGATGTTGTGGACGGCGAGGGCGGCGGGCTGGCTCATAAATGAAAAAGGCCGCCCGCGGGCGGCCTTGCGGGCGGGCGGACCTTACTCGTCCGCCGAGCAGTTGCGCGGAGTGATGCCCTTCTCCTTCGCGTACTGCGAGGCGTCCGCCTCGACCATGCTGCGCACCAGCTTGCGGTCGGGCTCCATCCAGTCGGTCAGCACCTTCCACTTCGCGCCGTCCCACTGCTGGAACTTGACCAGGCCCGAACCCTCGTGG
The DNA here is from genome assembly GCA_036496555.1 of Burkholderiales bacterium. Taxonomy (GTDB): domain Bacteria; phylum Pseudomonadota; class Gammaproteobacteria; order Burkholderiales; family SG8-39; genus SCGC-AG-212-J23. The sequence continues at coordinate 1,134 of DASXKY010000168.1, forward strand.
TCGTTGCAGGAGACCTTGAGGGTGGGCATCAGGCCCGTCGCGCCCAGCTCCTTCAGGCGCTTGTCGTCGATGTTGAGGTGCTCGATGCCCCAGCGCATCTGCTCGCCGGTGATCGGCTTGCCCTTGCCGTACTTCGCCTGCGCGAGGCGGATCGCCTCGACGGTGACGATGCCGGCGACCACGCCGCGCGTGTGGTAGATCGAGCCGATGCGCGACTTGTCCTCGAACTCGCCCTTGCCCTTGGCGTAGACGTACTTCTGGATGTCCTTCATCACCGGGAAGTCGGTGCCGGGCGCGTTGAAGCCCGCCGAGATGAAGCCCTTCGCTGCCGAGCCGGCGGGCAGCACGTCCTCCTCGGCGCCCGACCACCACACGCCAATGATGTGGTCGCGCGGGTAGCCGATCTTGGCGGCCGCCTTGAGCGCGGTCGGATTCATCACACCCCAGCCCCAGAGGATGACGTAGTCGGGCTTGATCTGTCGCACCTGCAGCCACTGCGACTGCTGCTCGTTGCCCGGGTGCGGCACGGCGATCGTCGTCAGCTGGTAGCCGTATTCCTTCGCCTGCTCGGTGAGCACCGGGATCGGCTCCTTGCCATAAGCCGAGTCGTGGTAGACGAGCACGATCTTCTTGCCCTTCAGCTTGTCCATGCCGCCGGATTTCTGGCCCATGTACTTCACCATCACCGTGGCCTGCGACCAGTAGGTGGTGATGAGCGGGAAGATGTAGGGGAAGACCCGGCCGTCGGCGGCGGAGGTGCGCCCGTAGCCCAGCGAGATCACCGGGATATGGTCGGCGGTCGCCTTGTCGATCAGCGAGTAGGTGATGCCGGTCGACAGGGGGTGGATGACCGTGGCGCCGGTGGGCGGGTGCTTCTTCACGCGCTCGTAGCACTCGACGCCGCGCGCGTTGTTGTACTCGGTCTCGCACTTCTCCCAGGTCAGCTTGACGCCGTTCACGCCGCCGTCGCGCTCGTTGATCATCGCCATGTAGTCGATGATGCCGCCGCCGAAGCCGGAGCCGCCCGGCGCGTAGGGGCCGACCCAGTAGAAGTTGGCGGGGACGAACTGCTCGTTCTGCGCCCAGGCCGGCAAGGCGAGCGCGGCCGCGAGCGCGGCCAAGACGATCCGTTTCATGAACTTATCCTCCTCCTATGGAGAACGGCCAGTATAGCCAGTTAATCCGTCTGTCTACTAGTGGGGAAAGGGCCAAAGACGCAGCTTTTCCTTGGCGATCTGCCAGAGCCGGGCGAGGCCGTTAGGCTCGACGATGAGGAAGAAGATGATCAGGCCGCCGAAGATCATCAGCTCGACGTTGGAGACGGTCGCCGACTGGATCTCGACGTCGAGGGCCCGCGACAGCCACTCCGAGCCGCGGTCGAGGAAGATCGGGAACAGCGTGATGAACGCGGCGCCGAGGAATGAGCCGAGGATCGAGCCGACTCCGCCGATGATCACCATGAACAGGATGCGGAACGAGAGGTCCAGGGTAAACGCCTCCGGCTCAACGGTGCCGAGGTAGCAGAAGGCGTAGAGCGCGCCCGCCACGCCGCAGTAGAAGGAGCTGATGGCGAAGGCGAGCAGCTTGGTTTGCATCATCGGGATGCCGATCACCGAGGCGGCGACGTCCATGTCGCGCACCGCCATGAAGGCACGGCCGGTCTCGCTGCGCATCAGGTTCTTCGCCGCGAGCGCCATCACCGCGACGATGGCGAGCGTGAGCAGGTATTTGGCCGCCGGCGTCACCACCGCGTAGCCGAGGATCTCGATCTTCTGCGCGGTAATGACGCCCGAGGAACTGTGGTTGGAGAACCAGCCGACGCGGTTGATCGCCCACAGGACGAAGAACTGGCAGGCGAGTGTCGCCACGGCGAGGTAGAAGCCCTTGATGCGCAGGCTGGGCAAGCCGAAGACGAAGCCGACCGCAGCGGCGCACAGGCCGCCGATGATGAACGAGCCGACGATCGGCATGCCGGGGATGCGCAGCTCCGCGTTGTAGGCCATGAAGGCGCCGACCGCCATGAAGGCGGCGGTGCCGAGCGAAAGCTGGCCGGCGTAGCCGGTGAGGATGTTGAGGCCGAGCGTGGCAAGCGCAAGGATCAGGAACGGCGTGATGATCGCCGACAGCCAGTACTGGTCGCCGATCAGCGGCACCACGACGAAAGCGAAGAGCAGCACCACCACCATTGCGATCCGGTCCTGCCGGATCGGGAAGATCTGCTGATCTTCGGCGTAGGTCGATTTGAACTGTCCGGCTTCGCGATAGAGCATGGCTATACCCTGTCTATGTGTTTTTCGCCGAACATGCCTTCGGGCCGCACCAGCAGGAAGAGCAGCGCCACCACGTAGGCGAACCAACTCTCGATGCCGCCGCCCACCATCGGTCCAAGATAGACCTCGGCGAGCTTCTCGGTCGCGCCGATGATCAGGCCGCCGAGGATCGCGCCGGGAATCGACTCGAAGCCGCCGATCAGCAGCACCGGCAGCGCCTTCAGCGCGACGAAGGTGAGCGAGTACTGCACGCCGTTCCTCGCGCCCCACATCAGCCCGGCGACGAGCGCGACGAACCCGGCGACGCCCCAGACGATGGTCCAGATGTGCTGCAGCGGGATGCCGACCGCGAGCGCGGCCTGGTGGTCATCGGCCACGGCGCGCAAGGCCCGCCCGATCCTCGTCTTCTGGAAAAACACCGCCAGCACCCCCACCAGCACCCCGGCGACCAGGGCGGCGAAGAGGTCGAACTGGCTGATGTTGATGTTCCACTGCTGCGACAACCATTCCATCGGCACGTCCGGTACGCCGAGCTCGAGGTTATGCGGCTGCGAGCCCCAGGCGAGCTGCGACAGGCCCTCGAGCACGAAGGTGAGGCCGATGGTGGCCATGAACAGCGTGATCGGCGGCTGGTTGACGAGCGGCCTCAGCACCACGCGCTCGATCGTCATGCCGAGCACGACCATCGCCGCGAGCGTCACGGCGAGCGCGAGCCAGGCGTTCATGCCGCGCTCGACCAGCGAGACAAAAGTAAGAGCAGCAAAGAAAACCATCGCGCCTTGCGCGAAGTTGAAGACCCCGGACGCCTTGTAGATGAGCACGAAGCCAAGGGCCACCAGCGAATACATCACCCCGGCGAGCAGCCCCCCTGCCAGCACTTCGACGAAGAAGCTGAAGTCCACTAGTGCGCGACTCCGAGGTAGGCATCGATCACTTTTTGATTGCTTCTGATTTCAGCAGGTACGCCATCGGCGATCTTGCGCCCGTAGTCGAGCACTACCACACGGTGCGAAATGTCCATCACCACACCCATGTCGTGCTCGATGAGGACTAGCGTGGTGCCGTAGTGGTCGTTGACGTGGAGGATGAAGCGGCACATGTCCTGCTTTTCCTCGAGGTTCATGCCGGCCATCGGTTCGTCCAGCAGCAGCAACTCGGGCTCAGCCGCGAGCGCGCGGCCCAGCTCGACGCGCTTCTGCAGGCCGTAGGGCAGGCGGCCGACCGGCGTCCTGCGGATGTGCTGGATCTCGAGGAAGTCGATGATCTCCTCGGCCGCGCGCCGGTGCTCGAGCTCTTCGCGCTTCGCCGGCCCGATCCACAGCGCCTGCTGCAGGAAGCCGCAGCGCATCTTCAGGTTGCGGCCGGTCATGATGTTGTCGAGCACCGTCATGCCCTTGAAGAGGGCGATGTTCTGGAAGGTGCGCGCGATGCCCATTCTGGCGGCCTGGCGCGAATCCATCTCTTTGAAGGCTTTTTCCTTGAAGAGTATTTTTCCGTGCTGCGGGCGGTACACGCCGTTGATGACGTTCAGCATCGAGCTCTTGCCGGCGCCGTTCGGGCCGATGATGGCGCGCACCTCGTGCGCCTCGACGTCGAAGCTCACGTCCTGCAGCGCCTTCACGCCGCCGAAGGAAAGCGAGACGTTTTCGACCGACAGGATCACGCGGCCTTGCGGGCGGCGGCGGGCGGGAAAGTCTTCGCGTCGCGGATCTTCAGGTCGGAGGAGAAGGTGCCGCTGCGGCCGTCCTCGTACCTCACCTGCGCCTCGACGTGCACGGTCGTGCTGCCGTCGTAGAGCGCGCTCACCAGCGGCTGGTAACGCTCGGCGATGTGGCCGCGGCGCACCTTGCGCGTGCGCGTGAGCTCGCCGTCGTCGGCGTCGAGCTCCTTGTGCAGGATGAGGAACCGGTGGATCTGCGAGTTCGCGACCTCGGGCTCCAGCGCGAGGTCGGCATTGACCCGCTCGATGCACTCGCGCACCAGGTCGCACACCTCGTCGCGCGAGGCGAGATCGGTGTAGCCGGTGTAGGGCATGTTGCGCTTCTCCGCCCAGTTGGCGACCGCGTCGATGTCGAAGTTGATGAAGGCGCAAACCTTGTCGCGGCCATGGCCGAACGCCACCGCCTCGCGGATGTAGGGGAAGAACTTCAGTTTGTTCTCGAGGTACTTCGGTGCGAACAGCGTGCCGTCGGCCAGCTTGCCGACGTCCTTCACCCGGTCGATGATCTTCAGGTGGCCGTCCACGTCGAAGTAGCCGGCGTCGCCGGTGTGGTACCAGCCCTCGGCGTCCTTCACCTCGCTCGTCGCCTGCGGGTTCTTGTAGTACTCCTTGAACAGGCCAGGCGAGCGGATCAGCAGCTCGCGCTCGGGCGTGAACTTGAGCTCGACGCCAGGCACCGCCGGGCCGACGGTATCGGGCTTCACCTGCCCGTCGGGCTGGATGCAGACGAACACCGCGGTCTCGGTCGAGCCGTAGAGCTGCTTCAGGTTGATGCCAAGCGAGCGGTAGAACTTGAAGAGGTCCGGGCCGATCGCCTCGCCCGCCGTGTACGCCACGCGCACGCGGCTCATGCCGAGGGCATTACGCAGCGGGCCGTAAACCAGGGTATTTCCCATGAAGTACAAGAGCCGGTCCGTTGCCGACACCGGCCGTCTGTCGAGCAGCGCGCCGCCGACGCGGCTGGCGATCGCCATGAAGCGCCGATAGAGCCAGCGCTTCGGCGCCGCCGCGTCCTCCATGCGGATGGAGACCTGCGTAAGCAGCGCCTCCAGCACGCGCGGCGGCGCGAAATAGTAGGTCGGCCCCACCTCGCGCATGTCGTTCATCATCGTCTCGGCCGACTCCGGGCAGCAGATGCAGTAGCCGGTCACGAACGGCTGCGCATAGGAGAAGATGTACTGGCCGATCCAGGCGGGCGGCAGGTAGGCGAGCACCACGTCGTCGTCGCCCAGCTTCTCCATCTCGGCGGCGACGCGGGCGCGGTCGATCAGCGCGTGGTGGGTGAGCACCACCCCCTTCGCCGCCCCGGTGGTGCCCGAGGTGAAGAGCATCGCGGCGCTGTCGTCGCCGCGCCCTTTCGCGATCTCGGCTTCGAGGAAGGCCGTGTCGACCTTCGCCTTGAGGAGCCCTTCGTAGCCGGCGACCTGCGGCTGCGTGTAGTGGCGCATGCCGCGCGGGTCGTCGTAGTAGATGTGCCGGAGCGTCGGGCATTGCGGCAGGATCTCGAGCAGCTTGTCGACCTGTTCCTGATCCTCGGCGATGGCGTGCGTGATCTGCGCGTTCTGGATCG
>DASXKY010000169.1:0-1554 GCA_036496555.1 Burkholderiales bacterium
CCGTCGCATTGCGGGCAGGGGACGTTCTTCCAGGTCGGGTGGCGGTCGAGCGGGTTGCCGGGGCGATCGAAGGTGACGTCCTCAGGCAGCGTCACCGGCAAGTCCTTGTCCGGCACCGGGACCACGCCGCATTTCTCGCAATGGATGATCGGGATCGGGCAGCCCCAGTAGCGCTGCCGCGAGATGCCCCAGTCGCGCAGGCGGAAATTGACCTGGCGCTGGGCCATTGGCCGATTGCCGCGGGAGACGCGCTCCAGGCGTTTGGCGACTTCTTCCTTCGCCTCCGCGATGGTCATGCCGTCGAGGAAGCGCGAGTTGATCATGCGGCCGTCGCCGTCATAGGCGGTGTCGGTGATGACGAAGCTCGCCGGATCGGTATCGGGCGGGCACACCACCGGCGTATTGCCGAGGCCGTATTTGTTGACGAAGTCGAGGTCGCGCTGGTCGTGCGCCGGGCAGCCGAAGATGGCGCCGGTGCCGTAGTCCATCAGGATGAAGTTGGCGACGTAGACCGGAAGCTGCCACGCCGGGTCGAACGGATGCACGGCGCGCATCCCGGTGTCGAAGCCGAGCTTCTCGGCGGTGTCGATCTCGGCCTGCGCGGTGCCGCGATGCCGGCACTCGGCGATGAAGGCCGCAAGCTCCGGATTCTTCGCCGCCGCGGCCGCGGCCAGCGGATGATCCGGCGCCAGCGCCAGAAACTTCGCGCCGAACAGCGTGTCCGGCCGCGTGGTGAAAACCTCGAGCTCGCTCTCGCTGCCCGGCGTCGTCTTGCCATCGAGCGCGAAGCGCACCAGCAGGCCTTCCGAGCGCCCGATCCAGTTCTTCTGCATCAGCCGGACTTTTTCCGGCCAGCGCTCGAGGCCGTCGAGCGCGTCGAGCAACTCCTGCGAGAAATCCGTGATCTTGAAGAACCACTGCGTCAGCTCGCGCTGCTCGACCAGCGCGCCCGAGCGCCAGCCGCGGCCCTCGATGACCTGCTCGTTGGCGAGCACGGTCATGTCGACCGGGTCCCAGTTCACCTTCGACTGCTTTCGCTCCACCAACCCCACGCGCAGGAAATCCAGAAACATCTTCTGCTGGTGCTTGTAATACGCCGGGTCGCAGGTCGCGATCTCGCGCGACCAGTCGAGCGACAGCCCCATCGACTTGAGCTGCGCTTTCATCGCCTCGATGTTCTGGTAGGTCCACGCCCGCGGCGGAATCTTGCGCTCCATCGCGGCGTTCTCGGCCGGCAGGCCGAAGGCGTCCCAGCCCATCGGGTGCAGCACGTTGTGGCCCTTGGCGCGCATGTAGCGCGCCAGCACGTCGCCCATCGTGTAGTTGCGCACGTGCCCCATGTGGATGCGCCCCGACGGATAGGGGAACATCTCCAGCACGTAGTATTTCGGCCGCGGGTCGTCGTTGCGCGTGGCGAAGATTTCGCGCGCGTCCCAGATTTTCTGCCAGCGGGCCTCGGCCTCGCGGGCGTTGTAGCGGTCGGATTTCTGCGATTCAGGCGGCATTTGCGGCTCTTTCTAGAGCCGGGCGAGCGGCTGGGGAAGGGGCTTACGC